>JASHTY010000046.1 GCA_030040315.1 Terriglobia bacterium
TATGGCCGGCCGGTTGGCGTGGCCGTTGCTTCCGACGGCTCCCTGCTCGTTTCTGATGACGGAGGAAAATTGATTTGGCGAGTAGCTGCCAGTCCGTAGGCCTGCCGCCCCGATGCCGTGCCACTGTTGCGCGTGCGCAAGGCTAATGCGCCACGCCGTGCTGGTGCATGCGCCGGTGCAGCGCATCTCGCGCATCCGTATAGACCTTACGAATCCGCGCGTAGGCTTCAGCGTCCGGTCGGGGACCGAGGGTTTCAACGTACGACTGGCAGCCATCAATGAGGTTCAGGAAATACGCCGCGGCTTCGGGTGAAAACAATTCCCTTCCCGGCACGTCGACATACACCGGCGAGGTGTGAGCCGCGATTTTGAAATACCAGTTTGTCGTGGGGCCGGACCGCGAGGAGCACCGCGCCGCCAGCCAGCCAGGCCCTTGCACTCTAACATTCTCGGCAAGATGAATCGCTCGCGCACCTGCCAGCTCTTCACGCGAGGCCACGACCTTTCCGTTGAGAATCACTTCCAGGCGATGGATCGGTACAAAGCACTGTGCATCTGCAACCACTTCGATCGTTCCGCCGCCTGCCCCCATCATGATTTGCGCTCCCGGCACGCGCCCGTCGGCTCTGAACATCAGGAGCGGCCCTGAAGTTGCAAAGGTGTTGCCGGATTTGACCGCCTTCGCAAAGTTGGGAAAGGTGAACTCATCCTCCCCAAGGTAGGCATAGACTCGGTTGGTTCCCGCCGGCATATACGCGCCCATCTTATCCGTCCCCGCAACGGCAGGAAGCCGATAACCGCAGTTGAGATAATGATACCAATCCAGATAACGCAGGCTATCGAACTCCTCGATGACCGAAGGGTGAACCTTGGGATCGTCCTGCGGCCAGACCTCCACGGCATCAATTTTCCCCAGCACAATATCCGCGGCAATTTCGCCAGTGGGATAAGGAAAATGCACGGCCACGGACAATCCCTGGCGCTCGCGGCAGACGTCTGCCCACTCGGCCATGCTGCTGCGCACCGGATCGCCGAGATAAGACTCGCTCGGACCGTCCGAAGAAAACGGCAGAACTGGTTGCCCCCGCACTCCTTCCAGCCCAATGTGGCCCAAGATGTGTTGGCGATTCTCACTACCCACCCACACCATCGATTCGCGATCCGCTGAGAGCAGTGGCCCGTAGGGAATATCGCCCATATTGGTAAACAGATCTCCCCACTGCGCGGCCAACAGATTGATGAGATTCAGGCCTTCCGCCTGTGCCTCCAGCACAGCCGTGGTGGGTGAAAGAAAATGCGTGTGCGTGTCGGCAGTCACCCAACCCTTCGCTCGCAGATTGGCGAATCGCGGAATTTCCAGCGCCATCTCGCGCTGGCCCGGTTGAATTTCGATTCTCTGCCGCACCGCGTTGTGCTCGAATCCCTTGGTCATTTCCACGTAGAATTCGCCGGGGGCGAGTTCCACTTGGAAGGTTCCATCAACATAAGCGAAGGAAGTGTCCATCAGCTTGACATCGGCGCCGTAATCCTGGAACCAGCCGTCGTTGATCTCCGTACGGTGGCCGTAGGGAGGAATGTATCGCCCCTCCTTCGAGCGCAACGCCACGCGCACCGGAGTGGGCCGCTTGGTTTCGCCGTCGACGACGCGAAAATGAACCCAGCGGCGGCCGCTTTCGACGATCTCGATGCTTCCGCTTCCCTCAGCGGCCGGCAATTCGCTGCCGGGAATTACTTTAGAAAGATCGAAATTGAATTCCTTTCCGGTTTGATTGTCAGTCAAGGTCAGCATGGCATTGACGTTCGCGATGATTTCCGCATAAAGATATTTTTCCGATTCAGCACCAAGCGGCCAGCGCTCGCCGAGTCCGGCGGCGGGCGCGCGCAGCCACTGTTGCACGTCGAATTCCGGCAGCGGAAATGTTCGGCCCACGAATCCCAGGTCCAGGGACAGTTTCCAGCGCGAAGCGTCGCTCGCCGCGGCCTCCGGCAAGGTAATCCGATAAATCGCCCGTGGCTCGTTGCGCAGCGGGTAGACGGATCTGTGGTACAGCGTCAAGCCGCCGACCACTACGGCGTCCTCGCCCGCCGCTTCCAATCGCACGGCGTGAATGGTCTTTTCAGGATCCGGATTTTCCAGCGCGCAAACCCAAAAGTACCCAATCGCCGGGCGGCCCGGGCCGCCGCCCGCCACGCTTTGCTGAAGGTTTCCCCAGCCCATTCCTGAGGGTAGCGGATCGGTCAGCTTTGAGGACCGCAACTTGCCCGCGTTCATAGCGAGAAAACTGAGGTGCCCCCACGGCTCGATAATCGAATTGGTTTCATAGCGGCGCCGGATGGGGAGGACGTGCGTTACGCCATCATCGTAAATCAGTGTCACATCAGCCAGGTGCTGTCCCACGTTCTGGAAAACGTCCTGACCCGGTTCAGGGGCCTCGTTGGGATCGAAATCGCAGAAAGACGTCAGGCAGATGAAATTCGCCTGCCTGGCAACGGGAATCTCCACGCTCGCCGTCGCGGTCGAGCCGGACTTGGTGCTCAGAACAATCCAGCTTTTGCTGTCGAGGTCTTCGGGGCCCAGCAGAAAAGGGACCCCCTGCATGTCACGCTTGCCGCCCGGAACGCGAATCAGCGAATCCTTGGCGGATTCGCCGCCCACAAACGCTGCCTTCGGGCGTGGGCCAAATTCCTTCGACGACGAGTTGTAGTATCCGCTCAAATCGATAGGAGTGAACTTTCCATCGCCGTCGGTGTCAGGCCCGGAATTTGCGCGCAGTGGTTCCCCAGCGCCGCCTTCCATCAAGCTGACAGTCGGAGCCGCCGCGCCGACCGTCTTCAGAAATTCCCGTCGCGAAAATTCCGGCAGGCTTTTCCTGGTTTTCCTGCGAGACATTTGACTATCCCCTTCTGCTCCCCCGAGGCGCGATGCCCGCTTGCAGCACGCGGGCCGGTAGCCGGAGATTGTAGCGCGTGTCCCCACCCGCGAACGTTGACACGGCCAGGATGGCCATGCCACATCTTGCGACCGCGCCGTTCACGCCCGAGGCGTGGCCAATCTACCGCCCGCTATGAGCAATGTCAATTCGACCCCTTAGGGGTGGTCTTCTAAAATGGTGATGGTGAGGGTGGAGCTGCGATCTCTAAGATGAATTCTGACTCCGTGTCCATCGATTCGAGTTGGAGTGATTGCCGAAGCGGCCTCGCCCCTCCCCACGACCAGGTAGCCCGGAGATAGCAGTACCGCATGATCGTGGGTTAGCGTGCCGCTCTCGGTTGGAAATTATCTCCACGTTCCCCAAAAAAAACATGGCCTGGGCCGGCGATAGCCCTTGGCCGCCCCGGGCGGTCGTGGTCCAGGTCTGGATGGACGCCACCCGGATGGTAGTGAGGATAGTAGAACTCGCCGTGAGGAGCATCCTCAACGGGGCTCCCTGCGAATAACTGGGAGGCAAGTTTGTATGCGTCCTCTTTGTTAAAGGTGTACACATCCTTACCACCCCTTACTTGCCGCACGGCGTCCTCTCTCGAGATTTGAGGCCCGATCTCAACACCCTCGATGGTGAGAACAGGCTGACCGGGCCGCGATATCACGCGCCTTGTATGGAACTCGTAAAACATCCCGGAAATTATCTGCGCCATTTGCCGCCCCCTTCGTCAGTGCCTGCGCCCGCAACATCGAGTCGCTGTTATTATTCCTGCGGGTTAGGATCGTTAAGATTCATTGAGTAAGGCATGTCCAGCCTTTGAGGATACTTACAAGGTTGCAGACATGTTCGAAATCGACCACAAAAGTATGGGAAAGCACATAGGGATTCGCTCACCCCGATACCGCCTCCCTTGCGTTTCCCCGCATTGTACCATTTCCCGGCGCCCGCCTCGACAACGGCTTCCGCCCAAGCGCTTGACTCTCATGTGATATAGTGTTACATATCACAGGTATGCAGATCCTGATCCGCATGGAAAGCGAGCTGCCCCTCTACCGCCAGATCATGGGGCAGATCATTGAGGCGCTCGCCGTGGGCCGGCTGCGGCCGGGTGATAAGCTTCCCTCGCACCGCGACCTGGCGGAGGAACTGGTCGTAGCCCCGCTCACCATCAAGAAAGCCTATGACGAGCTCGAAGCGCAAGGATTCATTGAGACGCAGCGCGGGCGCGGAACATTCATTTGCGCGCGTCTGCCCCGGTTAAAGTTAGCCGACCAGCGTGAGGAAATTGACGCTGCGGCGCGCAAACTGCTTTCGCTCGCTTACATGGTCGGCCTCGAATTTCGAGATGTGATGGCAATTCTCAAAAAGGTGGAAGGCGAACTGATGCAGGACACGCACGCCGGCAGCGCTACTACGAAGGGAGGGGAATCATGAGCGCAGTTCTGGAATTCGACCACGTAGCAAGGGCGTACGTGCACGGCGTTCCTGTGCTGAATGATGTCACTTTCTCGATCACTGAGGGCGAGGTGGTGGGGCTGCTCGGCCGGAACGGTTCGGGCAAGACCACCTTGATTCACATCGCCATGGGCCTGCTATTTCCGCAGAATGGCTCCGTGCGTGTCTTTGGGCTATCGCCCACGGAAAACGCCGTGGAAGTGAAGAGGCGCATCGGCTATGTTGCTGAGGACCAGGTGCTGCCTGTCACCTCGACCATCGGTGAATTGATTGCTTTTCACCGTTTCCTTTTCGCGCGTTGGGATGAGGCACTGGAACGTCAAATCCTCGATCGATTCAAGCTGGTACACGGGAACAAAATCGCCAAACTCAGCAAAGGCCAGAGCCGGGCCGTGGCACTGCTCCTGGCCATTTGCCACACGCCCGAATTGCTCATCCTGGACGAGCCGGCAGCCGGACTCGACCCGGCCGCGCGGCGCGATTTCCTGGAAGTGGCCATCCAGTTTCTTAATCGCGGGGGCGCAACCATTCTTTATTCGTCGCACTACATGAATGACATTGAGCGCATGGGCAGCCGCGTAGTGATGCTCGACGGCGGCAAGGTTTATCTGGATTCGAGCGTCGATCGCCTGCGCGAGGAATATTGCCTCGCCCTGGTTCCGATGCAATCTGTCCCGGAGGCGAAGCGGTTGGAGCAGCTTCCTGGCTGTGTACGCGCGCGCGGGCGCTACGGCGAATGGCACACCGTCTTTGCAGGAAATCCCGCGACCGTCAGGGCCCTGCTGGAACAATCGCTCGGAACCAACAACATCCGCTGCGAGCGCCTGACGCTGGAGGAGCTGTTCGTGGAACTGATGGGCGACATGTAGGAGGCTTTCGTGTGATTTACCGAATTCTATTGTTCAAGAAATTCCAATTTTTTCTGGGAATTGCTCTCTTCTTATCGTCCGCGGCTTTCGTCTGGGTCAGGTATTCTCGAACCCCTGAACCGTGGCTTTGGCTGCTCGCCTATATTTTTTTCATTTGGATACTCTTGGGGAACCCTAACCTCCGACGGTGTACACTTTTTGAGGCGGCACTGCCCATTCATGCCCGGGACCTGTTTTGCGCTCGAGCCATCATGACCTTGATGTTGCTTTGGGTATCTGTGTTTATTTCTGCCGTTGCCTTCCTGATCTCCCACAGCAGCGCGAATTGGAGGTTTGCGACCCTTCTTTTCGAGGACGGCGCGGTCATGACCTTGATGTATATAGCCTTGCACTCCATCCGTGCGGGAGAACTCAGTGCTCCGCGCTGGTGGCGTTGGACCATTTTCGCATTGGCCTGGGTCCTTTTCATCCTCTCGATAGCTCTAACCTTTGTCTTGTCCCCCCTTCAGATGCTCTGCGTGGTGGGAATTTGCGTTTTGGGAAGCGCGGTGCTTTTTCTGAAGACGTGGACATCGCTTCTTCAGTCCTTCCAGCTTGCTCCAAAGGAACCCGTGAAGGAAAAGCCGCGGAGAGGAACTCTCTCGCTGCCCACAATGGCCTGGAGGCCTGCCTTAAGCGCACTTTATGACTTCAAGATCGTGGTTTGGATCCTTCTTGCCTTGGC
>JASHTY010000400.1 GCA_030040315.1 Terriglobia bacterium
AACCATCTCCCGCAACCTGCTCATCTGCGGTCCGATTTTTCCGGCCAGGTTGGTTCGCTCCGAGAGATCGCTTTCCAGATCGAACACCGTCAAGGGTAAGGCGGAGACGTCCACGAAGGTTGTTTGCGGAACGTGGGGCGGCCACAGGTGGGCGGGCATGAAGCCCTGAATCATCTTAAAGCGCCCGTCGAAGGCCATGCGCCACTGGCCGAGCGCCGAAAGCACGAACTCGCGATGCGTCTGGGTGCGGCCTTCCAGGAACGGGCGCAGCGACCGGCTGTCCATGTCATCGGGGCGGGGCACGCCGGCGTAGTCGAGAAATGTAGCGGTCAGGTCGAGCGTGCTCACCAACACGTTCGTCGGCGATTGCGGCTTCACTCCGGGACCTGCGACGATCAGCGGCACCCCCACAGAGGGCTGATAGGGCACAGTCTTGCCCCACAGGTTGTGGTCGCCCAGCATTTCCCCGTGATCGCTCGAAAAAATCACGATGGTATTGTCCAGTTCCCCAAGCTCGCGCAATTTATCGAGGTAAATTCCCACCCAGCGGTCGATGTTCTCGCACATGGCCGTGTAATTTTCGTGGATCAAGTTGAGCGTTTCCGGCTTGCAAACCGTGTTCTCCACGGGCTGGGGAAACGCGCGCCCGCGGACGAGCGATTCCATGCGGTGCGTGATGTCCTCGGGATTGTGCGGCCCCGTAAAATTCACCACCAGGAACCAGGGCTTGTCTTTGGGAGCTTTTTCCATCAGGTCCAGGCCGTTTTGCGCAACCCAGTTGTCGCAATAGGCGTCTTCCGGCAGGGGCGTGGGCGCGGTGTACGCGTAGGAGAGCGGGCAGCCGTCCGAAGCTTTGCCCAGCCGGTTTTTGAGATCGGCAAGGTGCTCGGCGGCCAGGCCCCGGCGGTAGAGCATGGCCATGTAGGGGTCGTGCGGCTCGTGTAATCCGCTGGAATACGCGTCGATCTTTCCGGCGTTGTCGATGCCGTCGGAAAAGCCCCAGTCCTTCAGCAGGCGCTTGCCGTCCAGGCCCCATTCCTGCGTCTTTTTGTGCAAATCGATCTTGCCGCAACCCGCCACGTAGTAGCCGCTCTCGCGCAGGTGAGTGTAGAAAGTGGTTTGCGGCAGGGGATAATCGGCCTCATTGCTCGGCACGCCGCAGCGTGTGTATTCGCGCCCGCTGGCCATGCAGGCTCGTGAGGGCGCGCACAGCGGCGAGGCCACTGAAGCCCGCCGGAACCAGATTCCCTGATTCGCGAGTTTGGTTAGATTCGGAGTTTCAACCGGATTGTCGGAAGAGAAGCCGCCAACCCAGTCGTAGCGCCACTGGTCGGGAAATAGCAGCAGAATGTTGGGCCGCGAACCGGCGTCATTACGGCCTGTCTCAATGGGCATGCTGCCCAGCAGCCGCGAAGCCGGCCCGCTGATTGCCGCGGCCCCGGCGGCCTGAAGAAATTTTCGGCGATTCGAATTCTCCATAACCCTGCAATCCTAACAGATTCCTCGAACGCGCGGTCGAGCGGTTTCACATGTGATTTCGTAGTTTTGTAGCTCAGTGATAGGCGCCGTGCGCCCTTGGGAGGTCAATCCTGGAAGTGGCGGTAAGGGTTAGAAAACTATTGACATTAATCTGTGGGGGTACGAACATCTCGCCCATACCAAGGCAACATTTCCCAGGGGTAAGCGGGCCCAGAAGTTAAATCAGTTCGAATTCCAGTAGTAGTGAAACGTCGGTTGGACTCATTACGCCTGCTTTTGTGCGGGACAGCAGGCGACAGGCGTAGATCGGTTGTGAACCCAGGATAACACTCCCACGAGCGTTGATGCGCTGGAGGCCCCTCATGAAGAGCAGATGTAACAATCAAGATTTGGTCCGGCATTCGTTCCCTGCCATTTCCGCTGCATTGATCGTGACTTTCGGGCTGGCTCTGGTTTCTATCCCCAGTGCCCGGGCGCAGGGGATAATTACCACCATCGCCGGCGGCGGGTCACCTGCAGGGACCGCACTTTCAGCGGAGATTATTTTTCCATCATTTGCTGTGGCAGACAAATCCGGGAACCTGTATGTTGCCGCCCCTGCACAGAGTGAAATATTGAAGATCGATACCTCAGGAAATGTCACTGTAGTGGCAGGTGTCGGATATGCATCCTATAGCGGTGACGGCGGATCGGCCACCAGCGCAGCCCTCAACTTGGAGGGAATCTACGTGGAGGACGTGTTCAGCGGCCTGGCCCTGGACTCATCGGGGAACCTCTTCATCAGCGACACATTCAATAATCGCATCCGGCGGGTGAACGCCTCAACGGGCATCATCACGACCGTGGCGGGCAACGGGACGGCCAACTACACGGGTGATGGCGGACTTGCCGTCAACGCTACAATAAACTTCCCTGAAGGTATCGCGGTCGATGCAGGGGGAAACTTATTCATCTCTGATGACGATAATGATGTGATTCGGCGCGTGGACGCGGGGACGGGAATCATTACTACCGTGGCGGGGACCCCGATTTCATCGACCACCGGGTACCCGACTGGATGCACCAACACTTACTATTGCGGGGATGGGGGGGCGGCAAGCAGCGCCGGTTTGAACTATCCAACCGACGTGGCTGTGGACAGCTCCGGCGACCTGTTCATCGCGGACCAGGGAAATAGCGTCGTTCGGCGCGTGGATGGCACAACGGGGGACATCACTACTGTGGCAGGAAGTTATTCCATAGCGTGCTCCTATTTTCCTGGCGCCACGGGTGACGGCGGCCTCGCCACTAATGCCCCGCTGTGCGAACCCGGGGGGATCACCTTGGACTCTGCCGGAAACCTTTTTGTCACCGACAGTGGGGATAACGCCATACGACGCGTTGACGCCCAATCGCAGATCATCACCACCGTGGCGGGCAATGGAGGGGGCAACGCCGATCCCGGGTACAGCGGTGACAATGGTCCGGCCACCAGCGCCACGCTCAATTTAGTCCAGTTGTATTATGGGTCAGCAGGAAAGGTGGCGGTTGACTCAGCGGATGATATTTTTATCCCAGACATATCCAACAATCGCGTGCGGCGCGTGGACGGCACAACGGGCACCATTACCACCTACGCGGGAGGCGGGCCGGGGGGCGACGGCGGTCCCGCTCTTAACGCCACCACGGTCTTTCCTAACTCCCTGGCGGTTGACACTTCCGGAAACCTCTTCATTGACGACACTACGGAGGGGCGCATCCGCCGGGTGGATGCCTTAACCGGGGACATCACGACGGTGGCGGGTGACGGTCTCGCCCTGCCATTCCAGGCGAACGGCGATTCCGCTACCAGCGCCAGCTTTGCATTCACTGTGAATGGCATCGCTCTGGACAACTCGGCCAATCTGCTCATCTCCGATACCTGGGATGAACTCATTCTTCGCGTCAGCGCCACCACGGGCGTGATCACGGTGGTGGCGGGCGGCGGCGCGTGCCCCTACAAAAATTTAAGCAGGTGCTTCGGGGCAGGCTTTGTCGGCGATGGCGGCGCAGCCACCAGCGCCTTGCTCGATGGACCGCGCGGCGTGGCCGTGGACGCAACCGGCAATCTCTTTATCGACGACCGTAGCGATAATCGCATTCGCCGCGTGGATGCCACGACGGGGATCATCACCACGGTGGCGGGTACCGGAAACGCAGGGTTCAGTGGAGACGGCGGTTTAGCCACCAGCGCGGAGCTTGACTCCCCCCTCGGCATAACGCTGGACAGCTCAGGCGACATTTTCGTCCTCACCAGCGGACGCATCCGCCGGGTCGATGCAAACACCGGGATAATCACAACCGTCGCGGGCAACGGGAGTAGTGGGTTCAGTGGGGACGGCGGCCCTGCAACCAGCGCTGAACTCGACGCATCGGCCGGGCTCGCCGTGGACGCCCTTGGCAATATCTTTATCGCGGACGCCTTTAATCAGCGAATTCGCCGCGTGGATGCGTTGAGTGAAATTATCAATACAGTTGCAGGCAGCGGTCCCACAGGCTTTATCGTCAGCACCTTGAGCGGCGACGGCGGTCTTGCGGTTAATGCCGTCTTGAATTACCCCTACGGAATTGCGTTGGACCAGGCCGGAAACCTCTATATTGGCGACTCCGCCAACAATCGCGTGCGGGAAGTCTCAGCTTTTCCTTATGCCAGCCTTGTGACCACCAGCCTCTCATTTGTCAAGCAGGCTCTTAATACTACAAGCAGCCAGCAAACAGTCACGTTGACCAATACGGGCGCGGTATCCTTGAACATCAGCGACGTCTCCGCCAGCGGCGATTTTGCCGAAACCAACAATTGCCCGGCCAGTCTCGCCACCGGCCAATCCTGCACCATCAATGTCACATTCACGCCCACGACCAGCGGCTCGCTCACTGGCGACCTGACCATCACCGATGACACCATCGGTGTAGGGGGAGCGATGCAGACGATTCCCCTGAGCGGAACCGGCTTCGAGCCCGTGGTCAGTTCGCCCCCTCCCATTGTCCTGCCGCCCCCACCGACCTCTCCGCAGCCTTTTGATC
>JASHTY010000047.1 GCA_030040315.1 Terriglobia bacterium
CTCCGTGGACAAAGTCATGAGCTCGATGAAGACCGCCGACCCCGATGAAACCGCCGCGCGCCAGATGGCCTCCTTCATCTGGCTCCAACAGATGATTCTGGAGTTGTCCGGGCCGAGGCAGGTTATGAAAGGAGGGTTGACGGCGGATGAAACCAAGCTGCGACAGGATTACAACACCGCCCTCTACAACCTGCAGCAGTCCAACCCGAAATACAATTCTCCGCTCGCCATGCACGGGCTGCAAGTTTCTCTCCCCTTCCGCCACGAGCTTATGGAAAAGGCGTTCCCTCCCGGCTTCGTTGCCGAATATGTGAAAGCAAGGGCTGAGGCCAGGCAGGCCAGCGCGCAATTGCACCAGCAGGCCGTGAAGGCGAGCGAGGCGCGGGAAGCCGCGCAGCGGCCGGCGGAGCAGAAAGCCCTGGACCAGTTCCGGCAGCAGTATGAGGCGCAGCAGCGCGAAGCCCACATGGACCCGCAATCGCGCCAGATGCGCCGCTGCGTCACCGCGGGACGGGTAATGGCCGTATGCGTGGGTAACGGCCTGATGGGTTCGCTGATGCCCAACGTCAACGGAATGCTGAGCGCCGCTGCTCCCGGCGTGGTCGGCAAGGAAGTTACCGGGCCGCAGATGGCCGGCGTCTTTGCGGGCAGCGGCTGGCGCCTGGAGTTCAGCGAAGCCTCCGTGGCCGTGAGCTGCGGGGGCATCATTCCGGACTCGCACGCTTACACGATTTCCTTCGTGAACAATCGCGCCGTGCTGGATATTGCCGCCACGCCGAAGGACGTGGTGCTGAGCGTCGATGGCAACACCCTGGCGGGCACGGCGGCGCAGGCGGTGGATGGCAGAGTTTCGCTCGGGGTTAGCCGGGGCACTGATGTGCAAGGGCAACCGGTCGACGTTTACAAGTACCAGCGCGTCACCGCGAACTGCTCGAAGCCCGTCCTGAACGCGACCAACAGTCCGGGCGCCGTGGGGACACAACAAAATCTTCTGGTCGGAATTTTTAATGACGGAGACACGGGGCCGCCCACCCCTCCGGGCTTACGCATGAACGGGACGTACTCAGTGGCCAGCGGATTCAGCGTGCAGTTTTTCCCGGAGTCAGTAATTCTCGGTTGCGGGCCGGATGTGGCGCGTGCTTATCCCTACACCGTCATCGCTGACGGCAAACAGACGCAGATCAAAGTTAACGCTCCGGACCATCCGCTAACGCTGGTCATCAAGCCGAATAACCAACTCGACGCCGGCAGCGGTCCCTACCTAGTGCAGGGAAGGCAAGTTACCGGGCAGGACGCCAACGGGGATTACACCTTCGCGCCGCGCAATGCCACGTGCAACCTGTCAGTGCTTTCGCCCGGGCCGGTGCCGGCGACTATGGCCCCGGTTGCAGGGGCGCCAGGCAATCGATGAGGGCGGCGAAAACAAGAAGAAAAGGGGGAAGGAAGTCAAGGTGACGGCGAAAAGGTGCCTGAACCTTCTCCTCACCCTGACCTTTCACAATCTGCTGGGTTCTGCACCCGGTCCAATTGTTGTAACCGTAGACGATTCCGGGTGCAAACCTCTCTGAGGATTTTGTATGAAGACATATGCGTATGAAGTTCTGAGCGCAGCCTTTCTCGTGGGAGTTATCGAGGCATACCTCTGGACGCAAAGCAGGACTCTGGCGTTCGAGGCCCCTTCAACCAAATTCCTCTTATTGTTTGCGTATCTTGCTGTCGCATGGATTTCAGAGTTTGCCATTTCGTTCTGGTTGAGGCCTAACCTGCGGACAGTCTTGAATGCGAACGCTTTGGTTGCCGTGATTATATCCCTGGGTGCGGCAAGCCTGGTTTCATCGATTCATGCGGGTGTTATAAAAGACGCCAACATTGGAGCTGTTAGCTTCATTAGTACAAGCGGAAAGTTTCTTGCAACTGCCGGGCTTGCTACTTGGATCCTTAGAATGGCGGTGGTAGCCGTTATGTCTCGGGCTGGCGCAGACTCCTGGGGTAGGGAGTCTGCGATCGCGAAGAGACCTCTGCCTTAGAATGCCAAACGCAGAGATTGAAATGAATCTCTGCGCCAGCCGGCGAAAAGCATGTCTGCTCCAGCCGGAGATAAGTCGCAGAGCTGGGCTCGCTCTGCGGCAGCCGGCCAGGCTCTGGGATGGACTGGTAGACCGCATGTTAACCTCCAAATCGGTTTCGGTTTACGATATCACCATCGAAATTGGCGATATCGCCGTCTCCGTCCGCACGGAAAGCAGCGAATTTGCGCGCCTTATGGAAGACCGCTACGCCGAATTTGTGATCCGCGAGCCATGGCAGCGGGCAATGGAGCAGCCCGTGATGGAACTCGATGTCGAGTTGCTTCTGGACTCCGGAATCCCAAATCATGAATCGGATTTGGGAGATGCCGCAGAAGACGATGTCAGCGTCCGCATTCAGGCCAACCGCTGGGTGATGGAGCGTGGCGACTTCCGCGCCGAATGGGACCCCGAATGCCGGCGCGGCTGGGTGCGGCAGAGTCTAAATCCCTATGCCATCGATAGTGTGCTGCGCATTTTGCACTCGCTTATACTTGCGCGCAGCGGCGGATTCCTGATTCACGCCGCGAGCGCCGTGCGCAATGGCCGGGCATTCATATTCGCTGGTGAATCCGGTGCGGGAAAAACCACGTTGTCGCGGTTGGCTCCCAGGGACGCCACGATTCTGACCGATGAGATTTCGTATGTGAAGCCGGTGGCCGGGAATCGCGCTGGCGCAAATGGCGGCCCCTTTGAAGCCTTCGGCACTCCGTTCGCCGGCGAGCTCGCCCGCATCGGCCAGAAAACGCGCGCGTGCCTCGCCGGGATGTTTATACTAAGGCAGGGGCCTGAGAATCGATTGGAATCGTTGACCGAACGAGAGGCCGCGTGGGAGCTGTTCCGTCACGTGCTCTTCTTCGCGCGCGATGAGGATCTGGTGCGGCGGGTATTCGAAAGCATTTTGGAATTTGTGCGTTGCGTTCCCGTTCAGCGGATGGCTTTTCAGCCGAACGCAGCCGCATGGGAGTTGATCGCATGAGTGCCATGTACATCGCCCGCAGCCGGGAGATTGCCGCGCGCGCTCTGGGCGGCGAAATGATGATCATGTCGGCGCGCGATTCGACGCTCTTCAACTTAAATGAACTGGGCACTCTGATTTGGCAGGCGGCGGACGGGGCGACGACACTTGAACAAATTGTCGAGCGGAAGATTTGCGCGGAGTATGAAGTGGAGCCAGCGCTGGCCCTTGCGGACGCGGAAGCTTACGTGCGGGAACTCGAAGGATTTGGAATATTGCGGGTTTCAGGTCAGCCTATTACTGACGCAGCGTAGCGCAAGCGCCTTGGCTGGCCTTGTGACATGGCCATCCTGGCCATGCACACGGGCAGGATGCCCCTGCCACGAACTCTATGACCACCTTGATGCAGGAAATGAACGAGCGCGCCTTGCAGGTCGGCGTGCCGCTGAGCGTGCAATTCGACCTAACCTATCGCTGCAACGAGCGCTGCGTCCACTGCTACCTTGACCACGACGATCACGGCGAGCTGACGACCGCGGAAATCAGATGCTTGTTCGATCAACTGGCTGAGGCCGGGGTTTTCTTCCTCTGTCTCAGCGGCGGCGAGGTCTTCATGCGCCGGGATTTTTTCCCTCTTCTCGAATATGCGCGCTCGCTGATGTTCTGCGTAAAGGTTAAGACCAACGCCTTCCTGATTCGCGAGCAGGAAGCCGACCGCCTGCACGACCTGAGCGTCGAATCGGTACAGGTCAGCATCTATTCATACCTCCCGGAGGTTCACGATGGCATTACCAAGCTGCCGGGCTCGCTGGAGAGGTCATGTGCGGGCATTCGCTTGCTGCGCGAGCGAGGAATCAAAGTGATCGTGGCGAACGTGCTGATGCGCAAGAACCTGGTGGATTATCCCGGAGTGGTGGCGTTGGCCCGCGAGCTGGGCGCTGAGTACACCGTCGATCCCACCGTCACGCCCATGATGGATGGCGACCGCTCAATTCTCGGCCTGGGTATCGGCACTGACGACTTGCGTCAAATCTTCCGCACGCCTGAGCTGGTGGGCAACGTGGACGAAGCCTGCGCTCCCCCGCCTGCCGTGGATAGCGACACGCTGGACGGTCTGCCGTGCAGCGCCAGCCACACGTTCTGTTACATTTCCCCCTACGGCGATGTTTTCCCCTGCGTACAGTTTCCGCTTCCCACCGGCAATATTCGCAGACAGAGGTTCATGGAGATTTGGAAACACTCGCCCCAGATGAACGAGGTTCGCGCCATTCGCGGCCGCGATTTGCCCACGTGCTCATCGTGCTCGCACCTCGGAACCTGCACCCGCTGCCCCGGGTTAGCCTACATGCAAGGAAATATGCGCGGGCCGTCAACGCAGGATTGCGAGAAGTCCTACGCCCGCACAGGAATCGCCACGGCCAATATGCTCGCCGAAGCCGCCGCAGGACAGGAAATACCTTTCGGCTCTCGCCTGGTGCAGATTAGCGGTTTGTAGCAGGCGGCCG
>JASHTY010000401.1 GCA_030040315.1 Terriglobia bacterium
TATCCCCGTACCAGAATATGCGGGCGCCGTAGTAGTGGGTGCCATGCCCGCTGAACTGTCTTTCGGCGACCTCCCGGAAATGGCTGATCTCATCCAACGCGGCCTTGTAAGCTTGCAGCGTTTCTTCACCAAGGTAAACCTGGTCCTGGGCCTGCTGGTTACCCAGGTCAATGCGGATCCCACGCATTCGGTCCGGAGGCTGCGCAGCGTCCTCAAGGATAATTACAGTCACGACTGCATGAGCCTCCGAACTGTCCAGGCGCGTAACCTCCTTGGACCAGGCAACATGGGTGGCGGGTAATTGCGCGAATGCCTCCATCGGCGTGGGTTGGAGGCGTGCCGCCGTGCCAGCGCTGACTTGATCGACGCCGAGCAGTAAACAACCAACGGCTACAAAGCTGATGATCGGCCTCATGAATCCCCCTTTTTGTGATTCTCAACACTGAACATTAATAGACGCAGCCAATTCCTGCCAACTGTAGACGCTCCAGCGAAAGCAGGTGTTAGCGGAAGGCCGGGGAGATTCCCCAGGCGGAAACCCGTGGGATGGGGGTGCAAAACCGCAGCGATTTTTCCGGTCAAAAAGCCCGAAACCGGGCTGTACTTCACTCGAATTCGGGCACCCTAATTTCGCGCCTCATAGGTCAGGAGGTGCACGTTGAGACCGGCGAAGCAAGTTCCGCTCATACTGATCTTCCTGCTATTTCCCGCCCTGGCGACTTGTTCCAAGGATCTGAGCGAGTACCCTTTGAAAGTGGAAATTCTGATGAATCAGTGGGACCGGTATCGCCCGCGGCCGGCGCGCGATCCGAACTGGTGGCTCTACCGGGTGAATGGCCACGGCAATCTGATTGACGGCGGCTCGGTGCACGCGTTTGACTTCAAGTACGAAAACAGCCAGGTAGCGCGCCACACTCTCGAAAACCAGTCGTACCCCGCGCGCTGGAAGAAGGCGCAACGCGAGCTGGAGGTTCTGGCGCCCGACGTTGGGCACGAGGGCAAATACATCACGTTTGAAATGGATACCACCGTGCACGAAGGCGTTTACGTGGGGCGAGGCGCGAAGATGGCCGAGGTATCGCAGCAGGATTACCAGACTCAGAAGACGAATGAGCAAACTGCCGCGGGTTCAAATCCGGGGCAGCCCGCTGCTACATCAAGCCTTTCGGTTACCTCTACTCCCGCGGGCGCCGATATTGAGGTGGACGGCCAACTGGTGGGCATGACGCCTTCGGTGCTGCAACTCGGCCTGGGCGAGCACACCATCGTTTTGCACAAAGCCGGCTTCAAGGATTGGCAAAGAAAAATGAAGCTGGTGGCGGGCGAGATCAAATTAGACGCCGATCTGGAGCCGGTTACCGCGAATTGAACAGTTTGGCGAGGGCCACGAGGCGGATAGTGAATGGTTTGACGTAGCGGCGGTTTTACCCCGCGAAACCGCATGGGCAGGGTCGCCTCCAGCCAAATTGGAGATGTAAACTCACCACCACCGAACCAAGATTCATTACCATGTGGAGGCTGCAAAGAAGATTCGAATGAGATTTCCAAAGCTGCAATTCTGTCTGCTGTTGCTGCTATGTATATCGGCACAGCCTCTCCTGGCGAGAGACCTTAATGACTACCCGCTGAGGGTGGAGATTGTTTGGAGGCACTGGGAGGCCTACAATCTGACTCCCCGCACCACAATGCCTACATTCGTCCACAAGGAAAATGGTCACGGTAACATTCATGATGGGAACGCCGTGGTGGGGTTTGACTTCGAATACGAGGGCGTGCCGAATCTTGCGACGGCTTCCCCCAAGGAGATTTTTCCGGCCAGATGGAAGAAGGCAGAGGAGCAGTTGGAATTGCTATTGCCGGATGTCGGACACCAGGGGAAGTTTTTTGCCTGCGACCTGAAGACGCTGGTTCGCAAGGGCGTGTACGTGCAAACCAGCCAAGGGGTGGTGGAGATTTCCCAGGAGGACTATAAGGCGGGAAAACTGCCTGGGAACCAATCTTCTGCCGGCACTGCGCCAAGTCCAGCGACCACGAAACTTTCTGTCGGCTCGAATCCGGCGAGCGCGGATATTGAAGTCGACGGTGAATTCGTCGGCACCACGCCATCGGTTTTTCAGCTCAACCCCGGCGAGCACACGGTCACCATACGCAAAGCCGGATTCAAACCGTGGCAAAGAAAATTAGACCTGCTGGCCGGAGAAATCAGCCTTACGCCTGACCTGGAACCGGTGGGCGTTAAATAAGGCTGACCACGCAGCGCGGTTGTGCCGTGTTGCTGAAGGGCGCCCCGGCCAACGAATTCCTGCTGACGCATAGGCCGCGAGTGGGCCACGCCTGCGTTACAACCGGGTTCACCACGACACTCCATTTCCCGGCAGCCAGTGAGAATCAGGTATTTTGCGCCTTCATTCCGGCGGATCCCATTTGCTCGAGTTCATAGAGGAACTCCCGCGTGCGGCGTGCGGCCAGCGAGGCCTTGCGAGCTATTGCATTTGGAATTTTCACTTTTTCGCCGCGAGAATTGCGCAAGGCTCTACCCCATATGCCAAGCTGTTTTGAGATGACCTCAGCCTTGGACCTCAGACAGAAGATCTCCGGTTGTATAATGGCGAACTCCGGATCCTCTTCCAAAGATCGGAGCACCGACCGCACTTCACCGGCGGAGCTCCGCGCGACAAAGAGGAAAGCTCGCAGCTCATCCTTGGTTTGGCGTTCCAGCCCCTCGGCGATTGTGTCGGAAACCGACAGCGCCGCGCCCTTAATCTGGCTCCGCAGGGAATCGCGGCCGTCAAAGGCGGAAGTCTCCGTTATTGCGTAGACCTCAATCGCCAAATCCGTAGCGGCCTGTAACAGGGGGGAATGCTCAAACGCCAGGGGACTCATGTCTGCCTCCTCACTCGCACCCAGGTTCGAAACTTCGACCTGATGTGCCTTGTCCCCTCCTGCAATCTGAAGCTATGAAATCCGAAAGGGGTGCGCACACCCTCTATCGGCACTGGCAGTTAAATTATTGAGTAGGCGGAAGGCAGTGGCGCGCCGCCTTCTGCGATGAAAGTCGTTTTTCCGTTGGGTCACAGGCCGCCGTCAAGCGTGATGGTCGGTTCCGGCGAGGAAAGCACGGGCGCCGTCTGAGGCTTGTGGCGTGCTGCTGTATCGCGAACCCACCAGCCGATCAGCGGGAATCCCACGATGGCGAAAATCATCATGGCCGCTGAGCGCGTGCCCCGCGGAAAGTATCTCCACGAAAGTGTGCGCACGATGGGCTCGGCAAGAAGCAGCAGTCCCGCAACGTGAAAGTTTCCCATCAACAGCCAGATGGCACAAACGATTCCCACAGCCCCAAGAAACAGGTACACGGCTACGCCCCAACGGCCAAAAATCCTGAGGGGTGGTAGGGCGATCATGGGAATGTGAAAAAGGTAAAACGCCCCGATGGCATACAGCCATCGTCCGGGCATCCAGGGCGGCGTCACGCCTCCCGTGGTCAACAGAAGGCAGAAGGCGATGACCACCAGCCACAGTCCCGGCCCCAGCCAACTGATGAGCAAGGCCAAGGTCACGGCGGAGTGCCCGTGCACACTTCGGGCCATGTTGGTCAGCCCCCGGAGCAGCGCGTCGTTCGTGAAGACCAGAATAGCGCCGACCAGCGTGAAGGTTAAGATGGGGTACCGCGACGGATTCATTGCGGCTCCAAATCGACTATATTTTAGCAGGTTATGTCAAGTGCTCAAACTTTCCAAGGTGAATAAATCATAGTGACGAACTATGAGATTTCGTGGCATGGGCTTCCAGCCCATGCTCCCGCCCAGGCGGGACAGGATGGCCATGCCACGCGGGCTCGTTCCCGTGGTACATTTCCCCCATGCAGACACTCATCGAATGCATTCCCAACTTCAGCGAGGGGCGGGACTCCGCCGTGGTTGAGGCCTTGGTTCGCGCGCTGCTGGCCGGCCCGGACGTCTACCTGCTCGACCGCGAGATGGATGCCGACCACAATCGCAGCGTCATTACCATCGTGGGCACTGCGGAGAGCATTGGTAAGGCGGCTCTGCGCGGAATTGCCGAGGCCGCGGAGTTGATCGACCTGAACCATCATCAGGGAGCGCATCCACGCCTGGGCTCGACCGACGTTGTACCCTTCGTGCCCCTCGCGGGAGTTACGCTCGCCGATTGCGTACGCATCGCGGAATGGGTGGCGGAGGAAACCTGGAATCGCCTGAGGATTCCGACTTATCTCTATGAAGCCGCAGCACACCGGCCCGAACGGGTGAACCTGGAAAACATCCGTCGCGGGCAATTCGAGGGCGTACGCGAGGAAATCGCCACCAATCCGGAGCGCCTGCCGGACTTTGGCGAAGCCGCGCTCCATCCCACGGCGGGCGCCACCGTGGTAGGTGCGCGCAAATTCCTAATTGCTTACAACATCAATCTGAATACGTCCGATGCAACGCCTGCCAGGGCCATTGCCAAGAAGATTCGCGCCTCAAGCGGCGGTTTCCCGTGCGTTAAAGCCATGGGCGTGGAGCTGAAGGGGCGAAACCTGGCGCAGGTCTCCATGAACCTGACGGATTTTGAGACCACTTCCATCGCCACGGTCTTCGACGCGGTCAGCAGGGAAGCGACGAAACTCGGATTCGAAGTCGTGGGCAGCGAAATCGTTGGCCTGGTCCCGCGCCAGGCGCTTGTGAACACGGCCGTGCAGTATTTGCGAGTTGAACAATTCAGGCCTGAATTGATTGTGGAGAATCGGCTGGAGCAAGTGCTGGCCGGTGGAGATTCGAAACTGGAAACTAAAAAGCCTGGTGCGTCAGGCGCGCCTTTGCGGAACATGGTTGAATCCTTTGTAACCGCCGTTGCCGATCCTACCCCCACGCCGGGAGGTGGAAGTGTCGCGGCACTGGCGGGAGCGCTCGCGGCGAGCTTAGGTGAAATGGTTTGCGGCACCTCGCTGAAGCGGAAATCGCTTGAGGAACATCATGCCTCCCTGGAAGCCGCCCGCGCGCGGCTTGCGGCATGGCGCCAGCATCTGATGGATAACATCGACCGAGACGCTGAAAGTTATGGAGCAGTTCTTGCGGCCTTCAAGCTGCCCAAGGCCACCGAGGCGGAACAAGCTGCGCGCCTAGATGCCGTCGAGGCCGCCAGCAAGAAAGCTTCACAAACGCCGCTTGAGACCGCTGAACATGCGGCCTCCGTCGAGCGGGAGATTGCAGGCCTGGCGGGGATCACCATCACTCAGGCCGCGTCTGACCTGCGGGTGGCCCATGACCTGGCCGTCGCTGCCCGGCAGGGCGGAATCGAAAACGTCCGGGCCAACCTCCCGGCCGTCCACGACACCACCTGGCGGCAGGAAATTGAGGCGCGATTGAAGAAGATTGGGAATCGGGAATAGGGCGGCTATTTTCGGAGCTGCCGTCATGCACAGAATTCCATTCTTATCCGCGAACTTTTCAGACCAATCACCTTAAAGCTCCAGGAACACTTGGGGATGCTTGCACCAGGATTGGGGGATCAGACCCGCGGCAGCAGCGGGCAGAACTCGAAGTGGTCTGCGGTCTTGCAAGTCACTTCCGCGCCAGCAGAAGCTGCCCGCCCGCACTGCGCCGGAAGGCTTCCAGGTGCTCTTCCGGGATGCCGACTTCGCGGGCGATGGGTTCGAAGTCCGGCTGCTCAACGCGCGCCGAAGAGAATCCGGCCTGTTGGGCCAGGTCCTCCAGTTCGAGTTCCTTGTAAAAGTGAAGCCGGGAAGCCACGGGCTCGGGCGCGGCGGGGGTTCCGCGCATGGCGTCGGAGCAGGTGAAAAGCGCCAGGCGGCCACCGGGGGCGAGAACGCGGCGGATTTCAGAGAGAGTCCGCAGGGGATCGGCAATAAAGGCGAATACTCCGGTCATGACGGCGCACGTAAAGGCGCCGGACGGGAAGGGCAGGGAAGCGGCGTCGCCTTCGCGAATCTCCAGGCGCTTCTGCTCGATGGCCTCGCGATTTGCGTCCCGCGCGGTTTTGACCATGTCGGGACTGTGGTCGATAGCGGCGGCCCGGCATCCGCTCTTGAGCGCGTCGTGAAGGAAGGCCCCGCCGCCGCAGCCGACTTCCACCAGGTAATCGTGCGGCTGCAAGTCGAGCGCTGCGAGAATAACCTTGAAATTCGGGCGATGGTACAGCGGGTCGCGATAAGTATCTCGAGATTGCCGGCCGGTGGGCCGCCGCGCTTTGCGGTCAGTGAACCAGTCACCGAAGCGCTGCGGGGCCATGGCGGCGAACATGGGAGCGGCTGTTTCGCTCGCAAACCATCCGGCCAGTTCCTGTCCATCATCCCCCAGCACGCTGCCCCATGCGGGATTTTCGACGCTCACCCGCGTGCCGCCCTCAATTGGCTCGATGCGCAATTCCATCGAGCTGACCTTCGCGGGCTCCCAATCCGCGCCATGCCATTCGATGGAGAATCCCGAGGGCGGCTGCCAGCGAACCACGCGGCCCACCTCGGCGTTGCCCTGAAGGGCGCGGCCCCCGGCGCCGGGTTCAAAGTGCATGCCGAGGCGCAGGAGCGCCGTGGCCAGTTCATCGACCATCGTCTCAAAGGCCGACGCCGGGTACAGTTTCAAGTCGACGCTGGTGCGGATGCTCATAACGACTCAGGGGCACGGGTTGTGAGCCGCGGGCATGGAAAGATTGAACCACAAAGCACACGGAGAAGCACAGAGAAATGCCTTCATGTCTTCCTCTGTGGCCCTCTGTGCGCTCTTTGGTGAGATGGTCTCCGGCATTTCTTCTCTCTTCATGACTCTCCACGACGCATTTTACCACGGCCGGGTTTTTGCTTCTTTGCGCGACGCGCCGCCGGAACCTTGCCGATGCGGGGGTCACGGGCCAGCACAAGCTCGCAGGCGCGCATCGCGGCTTCTTCGAAATCCGGCGCGTCGGAGGGCAGCACCTGCCAGCCCGTCACCTTCTTGCCCAGAAGCTTGATCGACCGCATGTGGGGGAATTCCCCGCGCAGGCTTTCGTGATGCTCCACGGTGGTGGCGAGCCAGACGCCATTGTCGGCGGGGTTCGAGGGCCTGTCGCGCAGAATCAGGACGATTTTTTCCTGAACGTAGATCGCTAGGCACCCAAACATGGGGTGCGTGCGCGGGGCAAGCGAGCTGAGCGCATCGAGGACAAATTCGAACGGCGGAGCCTTGCGCTGCTTCACCGCAAACAGCGGGTCATCCATTGAGAGCATTGTTCTTCGACGCTTGGTCACGGCGCTTAGGGTACAACGATTTCAACCCTCGCCACAATTCACAGTATCGGGGGAGATTATGCAAGGCATCGACTTAAGAGACGTTCACCACAGAGCGCACAGAGAGGCACGGAGTAAAGCAAGAGCGAATTTCTCTGTGTGCCTCTGTGAGCTTTGTGGTGAAATGCCTTTGTAAGAAAAGTAGCCAGGAATTTTGAATCTCACAAGGGCAAGACGCGGGCGGGAGGTATGAGCGATTTGGACAAGCAGCAGCGGGCCGCCATTGAGGCCGTCGCCAGACGGTTCCGGGCGACTTGGGAAGAGGGCGCTAGTTCCGGTGTCTACTTCCGGGTTGCAGGCAAACGTGTGACCGTCGCCATCTTAACTCTGAAACCGCGCACCAATAAAGGGCCAAATGCAGCCAAGCCTCACTTAAGGTTCGATAAAGTCGCGACCCGGATGATTGAGGGTCTGAGAGCCAGCCTTGGCCAAACCGTGCCGGACGGAATGACGGTGCTGCTGACTATTACCGCTCCCATTTGCCTGGCGTCGAAAACCGCCGGCGCGCTGGAAGCAAAAATACAGACTCTAATTAACACGAAAACGCCACGTCGGGATGTGAAAGACACGATTCATGGGAATCACGTCCAAATCCGGCATTTGAAACACCGGTCCGGCCACGCGCCCAGACTCATTGGCTTCGTTCACAATCCCGATACCGACCCACTTCTACTCCTCAACATGACGGAGGATTTGCTTGAGTTGGCACAGGCGCAGGCGGCGAGCCCCGCACAGAAGAATGCCTGCGACAGGTGGCTAGTGGTCCTCAGTCTTGACAGAATGTCACTGCTGGGAGCATATCGCGATATTGTGTCGCAACTGCGTATGACGACCAGCTTCAAAAAGGTCCTTGTGGTGTTTAGCGATGGGCGCGTCGAGCATCTGACGCCCTGATTTATGCGTAAGCGTGCAGTGCGGGCAGCAGATAGGGGGTGCCGAAGAACCTGAACATCACAATCCCGAAGCCCAGAATGGCGAAGTAGGCGGAGCGGCGTCCGCGCCAGCCTTGCCTTGTGCTAGGCGCATCTGGAGGTATCCCGCATACGTCAGCCAGGTGGTGAGCGCCCAATCTTCCTTCGGATTCGATCTTCATCGAGCCGAAGTCTTGTGGGAATGTGTACAGGCTGAAACGTTTAGTAGTCATGTATCAGTTCATACAGAACCACACCTTTGATCTGGCTTCAGGCCCCAGATCTACCCGACATGTCAACAGCCATCTTGGAAAATTGTCTGGATGTATTAATACCCTTGAAAATGGAGGGGAATAATGCCGAACGGTCGTCCAGATTGCGGAACGGGACGCGAGCAAGACCCGAAGGTGGGTGAAATCCCCCACTCGATTGGGTGTGTTCACCCAATTCTTGGATGGTGATTCTGCCGGGGCCCGCGTTGCCCTTTAGATTTCAATGACTTGCGGGCTTTTGAAGAAAGGAGCCAAAAGTGCAGACAAATTGGCCGGTGTGAAATTAAACAGTCATTAGTTTGGAGGCTTCGATGAAACCTTTTGCCAATTTCCACGGAACGGCGGGGGTGAAGGAACCCCTCGTTACCCCGAGGTATGTAACTCCCTTTGCGAATGAGGTTGCGCCAGTGGAACCCAAACCGACTTTTACCCTGACGTTTACCTACGGAACGCCGATGCGGGAGATCAATGACGCCGTCATCAAGACGGTCCTGCAGTTTGCGCATAGCAATCGCCTGCAGGCGGCGGAACTGCTGAAGATCAATCCGCGAACGATTCGTCGTCATTTGGGCAAGAAGACCGGTGCTGGCGGCACTGCCCAAGCCGCATAAGCTTTATTCATCCCTTTAAACCGGCTCGAGTTCTCCTCCGCCGCTGCGGTCGCGGCGGATTATCCTTGGATTTTCCCGCGCCTGCCCGTTGAAATTATCAACAGTCCGGTTCCTGCCACAAGCGTCAAGTCGGATCCGCGCCGCGTTCCGCTGGAATCCTCCGGCTCCTCTCAATTTGCCAGCTCAACACTTGCGGCTGGCGCAGACTCCTGAGGTGGGGAGTCTCCGCCTGCCCCGGCTTGTGGAGAAGCTGTAACGCTTACGGTTTCAGGTCGAGCATCGACTTGCCGGTGGCCATGTCCGTGGGCACCGAGACGTGATCGTGCACGTCAAGCCAGAATCCGTTGGTCTTCTTGAGTACCGAGGTGACGCGGACCCAGAGGGCCGAGGTCTGGCCATTTTTCAGCTTGCCGGATACGTGTTCGAGGCAGGCCACGATCGCGTAGTCGCCGGCCGGGATGATATGTACGCCGCTGAACTCCATGTCGATCGGTCCGTCGTACTGGGCGAGAAATTCCTCGTAATCCTTGCCGTAGGCGTCGCGGCCGATGTATTGCAGCGGCGGAACGACGTCGTAGGCGAACACATCCGGCGCGTACATGGACATGATGGTTTTGGTGTCATGGGCCGTGAAGGCTTTCGTCCAGGTGTCCAGCCACTGATGGATCTCCGATTCAGTCTTCTTGGCGGGAGTGGCGGCCGCGTTTGGCGCAGTGGTCCAGGAACTGGCCGCACCGATGGCCGCTACCAGCAACAAGGCGCGGAGCATTTGCTTGCTCATGGTCCCCTCCTTAATCGGGATTTCCGTTTTGAAATTTTGAACTTCCGAGTGCTGCCGAGTATACTCCCCCCGCAGGGATACGTCAGCCGAAAACAGCATTTTTAATTTACTTGACGGGGAGTGGATGGTCCGAGGATGCGTTGCAGGAAATGGTGGCTTTCGTCGGTTGGCGCAGACTCCCGACGTGGGGAGTCTGCGGACCCGATGGGACCTGGCCTATGGTCCGGGGAACTGCAGACATTGAAAATCAAGTCTGCGCCAAACGGCCGCTTACTTCGGATTCGATGATGGCGCGGCAGGATCATTCGTCTTCGACGAAGTAGCGGCAGCAGCGGTGCTCGCGGCCGCATTGCCCGGCTTCCGGGAGGCTGCCGCGGTACCGGTCGGCTTCGACGAATTAGCGCCAGTGGTGGTGGCGGCACCATTCGTTGTATTCGATGCGGCCGCCGCAGAACTCACCCCATTCGGCCTGGAGTGCTCGAATTTCAGCTCGCACATCATCGACTGTGCGACATGCTCGTTAACAGACCTTACCTGTTCGGGTGTGCAGGGATGTTGATCCCGCTGCCGGCAGGCCACTTTCCCGTCTGTCCCGAACGATCTCAAGCTGCTGATTTCGGCCAGCGCGGGGTGTTCTGATCTCTTTTCCCTCACCTTCTGGTCCATGAACTGCACAACGTTTTCCGTGCAAGGTTGTTTTTGCGGACCAAGGCACATCAAGTTCCCTTCCGGCCCGGGCGCGGTCCCAGCGCTCTGCTCGCTACGGTTCCTGACGTATTCCTCCGCTTCCTGTACCTGATCGGCCTCGGCCGCTGCGGAGGTTGTGCTGGTGGCGCTCGATGTTTCATTCGGAGCCTGCACTGTGGCGGCACCGGGGTGGGCGGCAGCCCAGGCTTTGGCTTGCGCTTCGCGCTGCTGCTCAATTTCCTTCTGCCGCTCTGGTTCCTGAACCTTTGCGCGTTCCTCTTGGCGTTCGCGCTCTGCTGCTTCGGCCGGATGGGCGGCTTTCCAGGCGTCTTCATTCCGCTGGCGCGCCTGTGCGGCAGTTGCGCTGCCTGCGGGCTGATTCGCGGTAGCAGGTTTCGCGGTTGGTTTTGCCGCCGGCTGAGACGCCGGTTTCGCCGTTGCCTGCGCCGCCGGTTTCGGGGTTGGGTGCGCCGCGGGTTTGGGCGCGGTTTGCGGCGTCGATTGCGCCATCATCTGAAAAACTGCCACGCACATCATTACGGCCACCATCACCATCCGTTTCATACTTCCTCCTCGAACTGAGAATTTCCAGGTGACGCAATTCCCAAAGCATGCCGCCCGGCCGATGCACTCAAGCGATGTCTCGAGCGGCACACGATCCATGCCCGAGTCTAGTTCAACCCGTACTAGGCGCAATGGTACTTTCGGACTGGGTGAAAATCTGCGGGTTACAGGGAGGTTTGGGTGGCGCGGGGGCTAGCGCAGACTCCCGCCGTTTGGAGTTGGTAGCCACGGCACGATTTGGGTGCCGTGGGCTCGGATTTCTTTCGAAGAATCCACGGCAAGAAAGGCGTGTCGTGGTTAGCACTCACGTGCCCCCCAAGAAAACCAACAACCTCTCCGAGGGGAGAAGAGAAACAACCCTTTTCCCTCTCCCAGGGGAGAGGGTGGCTCGCAACCGGCGTCCTCATCAGCCGGGGCGAGTCGGGTGAGGGGTCACTTTCTCGCGCTTTCACTGGATTTTGCGATCGCGTCCAAAACGGTCCGCACAAATTCGTCCGCGTGCTCCAGCACCATGCCGTTGGGAACGCGCAGCAGCCGTATGCCAAGCGCGTGCAAATAATCTTCTTTGGCCGCGTCCTTCCTCATTTGATCGATTTGTGAGTGAACGCCTCCATCGAGTTCGATCGCCAGTCGGTGCTCGAAGCAGTAGAAATCCAGGACGCCGTCTCCGATGGGGAACTGACGGCGGAATTTCGCACCTAGGCGGCGGTTGCAAAGAAGCCTCCACGCGGCTTGCTCGGCCCGCGTGGAGCGTAGTCGCAATTCGCGAATTCGTGCGGTGGGAACTCGCATTCGGGGATTATAATGATCCGGCATAAGGGCTGCGACGAAATGCGCCCGCAAAGCCGAGCGAAGCGACCCCTCACCCGCCCGTCAGCCGACGGTCGGCCTCTCCCCTCGGAGAGGCGATGAATCATTTGCTGGCGCGGGCGCCCCAAGGAGAGATACAACCTCTCCCAGGGGAGAGGTCGCCCCGAATGTTTCGGGGCGGGTGAGGGGTCACTTTCTCGCGCTCTGAGTGGGCTTTTCTTATCGTCGATTCCATTCCCCGGCTGGCGCAGAGACTCGCCTTATGGTGTCTGCGATTCCGCAGGAACCTTTCTTTTCCCTCAGACCTCCGAGGATCAGTGTCAGTTCGGGAACGCAGACTTCAAACTGCAGGAGTCTGCGCCAGCCCCGGCATGCCGTTTATGCCGTGGGTTCGTCGAAAGGAAAGCCCACGACACCAAGAGCGTGTCGTGGCTACCCGCTATCGCGCCCCTTCAGGGCTTGGCGATGGTCGAGGACGGGGTCCCCAGGCCGTTGGCCTGGGCTTTGTTAGGACGCCCCTTTGGGGCTATCAAGCGGGTGGCGGGTAGCGCAGTTGTTGAAGACGGGTAGCCACGACACGATTTCGGTGTCGTGGGCATTTCGTGTCGTCGATTCGATTCCCCGGCTGGCGCAGACACCCGCCTTAGGGTGTCTGCGATTCCGCAGGAACCGTTTCCCGTTTGCAAAGGTACCGTTCTCTTGCCTATGATCTCCGACGAGGGCTGCCCCTCCGGGAACGCAGACTCCAAACTGCGGGAGTCTGCGCCAGCCGGCGATTTTCCCGCTAGCGGAGACAATGCGTGGAAGGTGAGCGGATTTGTAGGAGTTGCGGGTGCCGTTTCAGACCGTTTCCCCAGAAGCCGGGGTATGTAGATGAGTGCCAGGATTGCGCGGCGCACCGGCTGCGCTTAAACGCGGTCCCTGCAAAAACCCTTTGTAGAATCTGCGGCAAGCCCGTCGAGAATTTCGAGAAAGTCCACGCCTCCTGCCTCGAGAGGAAGTACGTGCTGTCGTTGACCGCGACCGAGTTTGAGGAACTAATCCAGCTAAAGGTCAAGCATCGGTGGGACTGGCCGGCAGTTTTCAGCACAAATGAATACCGCGACATATGGCCATTCCTTGGTTATGGATATTCGCGGGCAAATGAAAGGAGGCAGGTGCGTGGCGTTTCCAAAATAGTTGACGCAGTGGCCGACGAGTTCCTGAAAATGTTCCCGGCAGGAGGACGATTCTTTATTAATGATACGGGAGCATTCTATAAAGACGAATACTCACGAGTTACCCCAGTACTGGCATTTGCGATATCGAAGCCAGAGGCCTTGGGCTGAATGAGAGAATCCGCCACAAGATATTTCGTGGGTGGCGTGGGTGGCGCACACATTGGCGTATATGTGTGCGTCCCGGTTCTGAGGCGGGGCGTGGGATCGGTCGCAGACATAAAAATCAATGTCTGCGCCACCCGCGGCCAAATGGAAGAGCCCACGACACAAAAAGCGTGTCGTGGCTACCCGCTCCTTGGTGAATTTTCATCTGGCTTTGGTAGCCTCGGCTTGCCGTTTATGCCGTGGGCCCGCCGAAAGAAAAGCCCACGGCACAAAGATCGTGCCGTGGCTACCCCCTAATTCGCCAGCTCAACAATCGTAGCTCCGCTGCCGCCTTCCTGGGGCGTAGCCAGATAAAACTTCTCAACGTGGGGATGACCTTCAAACATCTGGTGCAGAGTTTTGCGCAGAATGCCTTTGCCGTGGCCGTGAATCACTCGCACGCGGGCGCGGCCGGCGAGGAAGGCCTGGTCCAGAAACTTGTCCACCTGCTCGCGAGCCTCTTCCGCCGTGGTCCCGATCACGTTCAGTTCTTCCGGAGCGTCGCTTTGGTCTGACGATTTGGCCGCGGGCTTCGTCCCTGAGAAACCCGCGGACGCCGTCATGCCCGCTGGCGCGGCAAAACTCCCGGACGCGGTCAAACCCGCAGGCGCGACCTGCGTAATCTCATCCTTCGCCACGCGCATTTTCAGCCGGCCCATTTCCACTTCCACCTGACCG
>JASHTY010000402.1 GCA_030040315.1 Terriglobia bacterium
GGAGTGCCGCCGGGCCTGCTGGCAACGAGGGCGGCGACGCGGTTGGCAAAGTCGGCAATTTTCGGCGCAGGCCATTTCAGACTCAGACCGTGGACGAATGCCGCAGCGAAGGCGTCGCCCGCTCCCACTGTATCCTGGGCGTTTACAGAGTAGCCGGGCGCTTCAACGTATTCCCCATTCACGAGCATTGCGCATCCCTTTTCTCCGCGCGTAACACAGGCGGATTGCCAGCCAAACTCCGCCGAGTAAGCCCGGCAGAATTCTTCGAGTGAGCGTGAAGCGCGGCCGAACATCTGGTCAACCGCCATAGCTTCATCGTCGTTGAGTTTTACCACCTGGCCGCGCGCCATCAACTCGCGCAGGAGCGGCACGGTGTGATGGTCCTTGCGCAAGTTGACGTCATAAAGCAGCCGCGCGCCGCAATGGGAATCAATCAGGCGGTAGGTCAATTCGCGGGCCGGCGGGCTCATCTGAAAGAGCGTCCCGAAATAGATCCAATCGGGCGCCGGTGACAGCAGTTCCGCAACCTCGGTTTCCGCAAGCTCGGGAACGTCGTAAGCCGCAGGATGATGCAAGGTAAACCGGGGAACCCCCGCGGCATTCAACTCGACGGTAACGATGCCCGTAGGATGGGATGAGACCTCATGCACGTAACGTGTGGAGAGTCCCAATTCCCTCATCCGTTCCAGCACGCGACGGCCGCGCTCATCCCTGCCGACGGCGCTCACAAAGAAAATGGTGTGCCCAAGTCGCGCTGCGTGGGCGGCGAAATTTAGAGCCGCGCCCCCCAGATATTCCTTTTCTCCTATGACGTCCCAAAGGACTTCGCCGATGCTGACAATTTTCACTGCACAGTCTCCAGAATTTCGGCCGTTCGATTTTCTCGAATCGGATTGGACGGTTGAGGTCGGCTCCAAGCTAACCTTTCGATGGTGAATTGGCAACTGCAAAAACTACCGCGTGACGCGTTGCAACCGCCACGGGGTAAGATTTGCGCCGCTCAGTACATCCTTGAGGATTGAATGAACGTCCAATGAGGTAGAATGAAGAGGAGCAATCTCCAGGCGCGCGAAGTCCTGGGATAAACCATGCTGATCAAGAAAACGTCGGAAATCCCATCGTCGGAAATCACCCCCAAATGGCTGTATCTGAATCGAAGGAAATTCCTGACGGGCGCTCTGGGTGTGACGGCGGGCGCAATGGCAGGGGGCATCTTGAGGGAATTGGCGTGGCCCTCGCAACGGGTTTTGGCTGGAACCAAGCTGAGCGTGGCGGCGAAGAGTCCGTTCAGCACCACGGAGCAGATTACGCCTTACGAGGACGTAACGCACTACAACAACTTCTACGAATTCGGCACGGGGAAAGAAGATCCCGCGGTGAATGCAACACACTTTCAAACCTCACCTTGGAGCGTGAAAGTGTACGGTCTGGTCGACAAGCCTCGCACGTTCTCTCTCGACGAATTGCAGAAGCTGGCGCCTCTTGAGGAGCGCATTTACCGCCACCGCTGCGTGGAGGCATGGTCGATCGTTGTACCCTGGATCGGATATTCGTTCAGTGTGTTGCTGAACGAGGTGTCGCCGCAACCCAAGGCAAAGTTTGTGGCCTTTGAAAGCTACTACAGCATGAGTCAGATGCCGCTGGGACTCCGGGCCGGCATCCAGTTGCCTTACATTGAAGGTCTGCGAATGGATGAAGCCATGCACCCGTTGACGCTGTTGTGCTTCGGAATGTTTGGCGAAACGCTGCCCAACCAGGATGGCGCTCCGGTGCGCATGGTGATTCCCTGGAAGTACGGATTCAAGAGCATCAAGTCCCTGGTGAAGATCAAGCTGGTGGAAAAGATGCCGAACACCACCTGGAACCTTGCCAATGCGGATGAATACGGGTTCTACTCCAACGTCAACCCCAAGGTTGATCACCCCCGGTGGAGTCAGGCCAAAGAGCGCCGCCTGGGTGAATTTTTCCGGCGCAACACTCTGATGTTCAATGGATACGACCAGGTCGCCTCACTCTACACCGGCATGGACCTGAGAAAGAACTTCTAACAACGGTGATCGGTTGCGTAAGATCCTCAGCAGCAAATGGATCAAGTTACCGGTATTTATGCTCTGCCTGGTCCCGCTGGGCCAATTGATCTGGCGGGCGCTGCACCACCATCTGACCGCCAATCCCATTGAGTACATCACGCATCAGACGGGCGACTGGACTATCATTTTTGTGGTTATCACGCTGTCGGTCACGCCGGCGCGCAGGATTCTGCGGCTGCCGGACCTGATCCGCTTCCGGCGAATGCTGGGGCTCTTTGCGTTTTTCTACGGCTTCCTTCACTTCGGCACGTGGGTGGGGTTGGACAAGTTTTTTGACTGGGCGGACATGATGGCAGACGTGCGCAAGCGGCCGTTCATTACCGCCGGGTTTACGGGTTTTGTGCTGATGATTCCCCTGGCCATCACCTCTACGGCGGGGTGGATTCGCCGCCTGGGGGGAAGGCGCTGGCTGGCATTGCACCGGCTGATTTACGTAACCGCATTCGCCGGTGTGGTGCATTATTATTGGCTGGTAAAATCGGATGTGCGCAAGCCGCTGTTCTATGGCGCCCTCGTTTTCTTGCTTTTGGGTCTGCGCGTAGTGCTTTGGCTTGTGGCGAAGCGTGGCAGGCCCGCCGCCGAGCCCCAGCCGCAATTAACCACCGCCGAAACGGCGTGAACCAATCGCATTCGGGCCGTTAAACAGAACTCTAGTCCTCACAATTACCGAGCTGCTACTCTTGGCAGTATCCGCCGAATGTCGGCTGAAATGTCCCGGAAATTGGCGTCTCTCGACAAGAAAACCCATAGGGGTCGAAAGTGTTTTCGCGCCCCTCAGGAATGAAGCGGTAGGTTGCGCAACTCGCGTATAGGGCCCCATCTTTGTCTGAATAGTCCACACACACGACAAGATATGTCTGAACTATGGCGTCTTGGGCAATGTGCGTCCAATCCGATGGATCAGAATCGGGTGGCGGGATAGGGTCACTGCCTTCCTGGTCAAGCGTAATTGGTCCAGCTTTAATCTTGAAAAGAGGGTACATACTTGCGAATTGTCTCATGTCGAGGAAGGTTTGAAGGCGAGCCCCAAGCGGAACCTCTTTTACCATTGGAGTCCGGTGATTCTTGCAAGTGTCGTCGGTAACAACCGGTGGT
>JASHTY010000403.1 GCA_030040315.1 Terriglobia bacterium
GGCAGAGAGGAATTCCCGGCGCAGTTCCTTCCCTTGGCCGGCAAGAATGGTTTTCTGGGCACCGCCTTTCCCACCGAGTATGGTGGCCAGGGCGGAACACTGGAAGGCTTCTTGTCTGTCATTGAAGGCATAGCTGCATGTGATGGTTCGTTGGCACTCACGCTCGCAGCGCACGAATCACTGGCGGCTACGCATATCCTGATGGGAGCGAATGATGAACAGAAGCGCAAGTATCTGCCTGCGTTAACCTCTGGCGGGAAAATTGCTGCCTGGGGCCTCACGGAGCCGCAAGCGGGGAGCAATGTTTTTAACGATACCAGGACCAGGCTGGTTTGGACCCGTGATGGCTGGAGGCTTAACGGCGAAAAGACCTTTATCACCAACGGGTGTTATGCAGACATCTTTGTCGTGCTGGCGCGTGCAATCGATGAAAACGGGAAGGATGCGGGCATGACTGCCTGCGTCGTGGAAAAAAGCGGGAATGCCGACAGCATTATAGCGACGCCGCTCCACGGCAAGATGGGAATGACCCGATCCAATACCGCAACCCTGAGGTTCAATGAGGTTTCCGTGCCGGATTGTGCAATTTTGGGCGCCTTGGGAAGCGGCGACAAAGTGGCTCGCCGGTTGCTTTTCCGGGGAAGGATCGGCATTGGCGCCCTGGCTCTCGGTTTGGCACGCGACTCACTGGAACGCGCCGCGGTTTACGCACAGGGGCGCGAGGTGGCGGGAGGGTCGCTTTACCAGCAACCACTCACGCGTGCCAAGCTTTCCCGCATCGAAGAAAATCTGTGGGTGGCATGGCAGGCAGTGCGCAGCGCCGCCCAATGCGTGGATCGTTCCCAGCCGTTTAAGGTTCAGGCGTGCATGGCCAAGGTGTTCGCATCGGAGGCTGCCCTCCGGATTACCGATGAGGCGATCCAGCTTCTTGGCGGATACGGTTACATGGGAGATTACAAAGTTGAACAGAACTACCGCGATGCGCGTTTGTTGACGATTGGGGAGGGGGCGTCCGAAATTCTGCGCTTTGCCATTGCCAGGAATATGCTGGACAAGAATTCTTCTGCGGTTGGAGATGCCCTGCCCAGGGCCGAGAGCCTTGCCGCGGCTATGGAGCCTTATCGCAGCGGCTTCGGTGAGCATTGGGACGTCTGTTGGCGCGCGCTTCAACTTTCCGCCGAGAGTGTGCACGTCGTGCGGGAGCAGATCGAGCGGGAAGCGCAGAGGGCGGATTCTGATTCGGCGTGGCAATGTGAGGCAGTTGTCTTTGCAGATCTTGCGACCTGGCTATGGGTCGGCGTCCAGGCGTTTCTCGCGGTCGGGGGACTGATAGAGCGCAAAACTGACGTCCAAAAAGGCATCCGTCGCCTCAAGAACTTTCTGGCGAGCTCATCCATCGAAATCTGCCACCACGCCTCGGACTATTTCCGGTCCCTGGGCCTGACCGATGCCCGGCTTCGCAGCAACTACGTCGAAGCGCTTCAAATCGGGGCCATGGCCAATTCTCCCTCCCTGCCGCAGCGCCCCGCGAAATTGTAGCGTTCTCCGCGCACGTGCCCGGAAGATTCGATCGTGTATGCTCGAGAGCTTAAAACATATATCGCAATGACAATTGCAAAACGCGGGGATTCCACAGATTCAGCGCCCCTAACCCGTTCAGGGGGACGAGGGAACCAAAGCTGCAATTCCCGACAGTTCCCCCCGGCCCGGGCCCAGGCCCCGGAGTGCAATTGGCCGGGCTGGTATATAAGTCGTTGCCCGGTTGATGAGGGATTGCGTACGAGCTCGAAAAGACATTAAAGATATCGAGGCGTGATTCCAGCAGATGCCTCTCCGTGAAGTGATAATCCTTAAAGAACGAGAGATCGCCCTCATGGATGCCGGGCGCTCGCATGGTATTGCGCGCTAAATTTCCGAAAGTGCCGAGGGCAGGAGTGGTAAAAGCGGCGGGGTTGAACTCTTGAAGCACGGTTGGGTGGGCAAGCTTAGGATTCCCAATGAGGTTGACCCGGTAGTCCTGGCTGCGGGTTGTTCCCATTTGATCCTCGTTTGACGACGAGGCACAGCAGAAGATCGTGTAAGGGACACCGTCTGATTCGGTGACGATGCCGCTGACCTTCCACCCGCCGAGGACCTGGTTCCCCAGACGACCCGCGTTGAATTTTCGGCCCTTTCCAATGGGCACTTCGTAAAGGTAAGTCATGACGAGCCGATTGGGCATGTCAAAGGCCGACGGCCCGTAATCAGCGGGTATGTCATGGTCGTTCTGCACACGGTTTGTCTCGCCACCATATCCGGCAATTGACGAACCCTCGTCAAGTGTGCGGGACCACGTGTAGGCCACCGTAAATTGCAACCCGTGCGAAAAGCGCTTTTTCAGCGTCACCTGGAGTGCGTCATAATTGGAGTTGATGACGTTGGCCTCCTGAAAATAGCTCGTGCCGGCATAGTTCTTGTAAGGCACGCGAGTATCGACCGGCTGAAAATTGGGATCGGCCTTGCAGGCGGCGGAGCCCAAAGAAAAGTCAGTGACGTTATTGCAGGGATCTCCGGAAACCGTGGGCGGCGTAGCTTGGTTGAACTGAAGCTTGATGGGCAAGTCCGCCCCGTGCGCTCCTACGTAACTGACATCGAGCATCAGGTTGTTATTGACCGCATACTGCCCACCTAAAGACCATTGCTGGCTATAAGGGGTTGGCTGGTTGGGCTGAATGCTTGCCTCAGCGGTCGCATAACTCACGGGAACGGTGGTTGGAGTAACCGAGATCGGCGGAAGCCACAAAGTGTTCAACGCCAGCGGCGAAGCGGATTCCAAGCCCGTGGGCACAGGATAGCCCGGGTTCGGCTGGAGCAAGGTGAGGCCGTTGTTGTCATACAAATCCCCTTGATAGTACATGGTATACATTTCATAGAAAATCCCGTAACCACCGCGGATCACAAGTTTGTCGCTCCCCGGCAGAGGGCGGAAGGCCACGCCAAGCCGGGGAGCAATGTCCTTCATGGGCGTGGGAATGAGTTCGTTCGAGGCGCAGCACTGATAGTAAATACTCGCCGCAGGGTTGGCGGCCAGCAATTGCGTGTACGACTTGCTCGCCCACAGCGCTCCCCCGCCGGGCGTGGTGGGATCGAAGACCTCCCCGTCGTTGGTGACGCTATGTGGAGATTTGGGGACTTCATACCGAATCCCAAGATTCAGAGTCAGCCGGGGACTGACGCGAAAGTCATCCTGAAAGAAGAGATTCCAGTCTGTGTACCGAATATCGTAATCGTCGGTGGCCAGAGGAGCGGGCCTGGTAATGGAGAACGGGTAGCCCAGCATGAAATCCGCCATCGCATTGCCACTGGTTGGACTCGCCGCTGCGGTACCCGCCGGGTTGGACGCGGTGTAGGCGCCGGTAAAATTAATCACTCCCTCTGATTGAAACCCGTCCAATTCATAGAGCTGCCAGCGGCGGACGTCTGCGCCTGCGGTGAGCGTGTGCCGGCCATGAATTTTGGTGAAGATATCCGCCCATTGAAAGACGTTTTCCCTCTGCGTGTACCCGTTGTTTTGATTGCCCGGGGTGGAGTAGCCATCGTTCATGCCCAGGGTGGGAAGGCCCCAGAAGGCAGGGATCGGATTGCCGTTCATTAATCCCAGTTCTGTGGTCAGGTCAGGTCCATAGGCGGTGCTTGCCCCCTGATGGTAGAACTCCCGGTTGTAGCCACCCCGCAGCGAGTTGATGGCGGTCGGGCTGATGTCATAATCGTAGTCGAGACCCACCATGCGTGTCTTCTGGTAGTCTTCCGAGGTGCTAGCGGGAAACAACGAAGGGGTAGATGGGATATCACGGGAAACGATCACCGTTCCGGTTAGCCGCTGGCGCTGCCGGATTTGGTGGTCGACACGCCCATTGAAAGTGTCCGTGACGATCGCGTTCTCCGTAGTCCCGGAAAGATCATAGCAGGGCAGAGTAGTGCAAGTCGTGAGGTTGGGTGCAGGAAAATAGTTCAGCCACTTTTGCGCAATGGAGTTAATCATGCCGGTGGGGATGGTATTGTTGGAGAACGCCGTACGGCCGGTGGGATCGGTCGCCGTTGCCGGCACGGAGCCCGTGGTCGCCGGATTGTAAATGGGATAGGGCCAGTCTTGAAAATTACCGGTCCTCTCCGCGGCAGTCGGAACCTGGTATAAGCCCACGGCGGAGCCCTGGACTTCGCGGCCGCCTTCGTAGCCCGCAAACCAGAACGTCCGGTCGCGCCCGTTATAAACTTTGGGCAGCACGATCGGCCCGCCCAGCGTGAACCCAAACTGATTTTGATTGAAGCTGGGGGCCACCGGGTTGTGCGTGTGGTTATAGGCGTTTTCGTCCAAGGTTATGGGGCTTGCCGGCTGCAGGGCCTCATTCTCCCAGTAATCATATGCCGTGCCGTGCAATTGGTTTGTACCGGATTTAATGGCCACGTTGACCTGTGCTGCCCCCGGTCCGTAAGCGGCCGAATAGAGTCCGTTCTGGAGCTTGAACTCCTGAATCGAATCCGCAGAAAGAAGGCTGATGGGTTTGCTGAAGAAAAAGTCCGTGTCTGTAACCCCATCGATCATGTAATTGGTGGCGTCGGGAAGCTGACCGTTAACGGACGTCATCTGGAAGTTTTGGTCGAGCCCGTGCAGGTCAAACACCGAGGATTGAATGCCTCCCGACGGCGTGTGGGTAGTTCCCGCATTGATGGCAATCAGATTGACATAATCCCGGCCATTCAACGGCAGGGTTTCAATGGACTGCTGGTCAACCACCTCGCCGATCGTGGCATTATCGGTCTGGAGCATGGAGGCGGAAGCGCTCACGGTGACTTGCTCGGTGACCGTGCCCACCACCAGCGTAAAATCCTGGCGCAGGGTTTGGTCCACTTGCAGGACTAGCCCGGAGGTTTCTGAGCTCTTAAATCCTTGCTTTTCCACCTTGACGTCATAAGTGTCTGGAATCTGATTGATGAAAAGGTAGTCGCCCGTAGTTCCGGTCACAAAAGACTGACCTACTCCCGTCTGTTCATTACGGAGCGTCACCCTGGCCCCGGGAATGGCAGCTCCGGAAGAGTCCTGGACGTGCCCCAATACCGCGCCGGTGGAGTTCAGTTGTGTTTGCGCATGCGCCGCGATACTGGCGAGGAAGAACGACAGTACGACCGAGATTGACCTTAAGACCAGCCCTCTCGATAATCGCATCGACCCTTTCCTCCTATGAATATACTTGCCTTGCCTGTTGTTCATTGCAGCGGGTCGCGCCACGGCGACACCGGCACCGTGCAGGTTGTGGCCGTACCTGTGCAAGGCAGCGGCCATGAAGATTACGATCAATCGCAATCTTTGACCACGTTCTACACTATAGAATTTACCAAGCCCCGATGGTTTTATATGAGAAAGGCCGGAGCAAGTCAACCCTAATTCTGTTAATAAGCGGCATAAAATGAAACTGGGTGTAAATTCTATGGTGTAGAATCGTTCTGCGGAGGAGTTCTGTACAAGGCGAGTCGGGCTTGGTATACTCGCGGAGCGAATATGCCCACGAACAACTACATTTCTGTTGTGGAGAAAGCAGTTCGAGTTCTGGAAGCGTTTCAGGGCCAGCGCGAGGTGGGACTGGCAGAACTGGCGACAAGGACTCGCCTGGTGAAGAGTAGCGTCTTCCGGATTCTCTTTACCTTTGAGCGTCTTGGCTACGTGCAGAAGTTGAATGGCGGGCGGTACTCGGTGACCGCGCGACTCGGGCGGTTGGCGGCTGATTATACTACGGGTTCGAACTTAAGCAGCCTGGCCGCTCCGTTGATGGCACAATTGCTCCGGCGGTTTCAGGAAACGATCAATCTGGGAGTTCTGGATGGCGGCGAGGTCCTTTATATTCACGTTCTGGAGTGCTCGCACGCCTTTCGCCTGGCGGCCCACGCAGGAATGCGCAGCCCGCTTCATTCCACGGCCTTGGGAAAATGTTTGCTGAGCCGGTTGCCCCGTCCCGAGGTTGAGGCCATTCTGAAAGCCCATCCCCCGCGCAAATTGACGCCGCGAACGATTACGGAGATGTCGCCTTTCTTCAAGGAGCTGGAGAGAGTGCGGTCGCGCGGATACGCGGTGGATGGCGGGGAGGATTCGCAGGGGGCACGCTGCATCGGGGCTCCGATCCTGGATCCGCAGGGACATGTGTGCGCCGCCATCAGCCTTTCAGGACCGGCTATGCGTGTAAAATCCGCTCGGGACAAAGAGATCGCCAAGGCCCTGATGGACACGTGCAGGGAGATTTCCACACTGCTGGGTTATACGGGCCGACTGGTGGTGAAAGGTCCTTCAGGAAGCCGCTAAGAAAGAAGTGGCGCTGCTGAGGGCCGCCTGTTCGAGAGAAGTCCTTTCCGTTTTGGCCGGATTTCACTCTAATCCGGCAAATCCAACAGACCCCGCCAAGATCCAAAGTTGAACATCGAGCGTGGTTTTGGTAGCGTTGCAGGTCACGCATAATTTTCGGACCGATCGTGCCCGAGCAATTTAGCCTGCGTGGCATCTCAGGGTACGACTCGCCGGGAGGGCGAAATTGGAAGGCATCGCAAGGTTCGCTTGCTTTGAATTGTGGGGGGGCAACGGCGCCGTCGAGCATCCCATCGAGCTTCCCGGCTTGCAGGGATGGATTCACTGCATCCCATTTGGGGACGCTCCACATGGAGGGGATGTCCACTATGTTTCCGTGTGCAGCAAGGGTCAGGTATCACGCGTGGCGCTGGCTGATGTGGCGGGGCACGGCGCCTACGCCAGTTCGACTGCGGAGCGCCTGCGCAAGCTGTTCCAGCGCCATACGGACAACTGGGACCAGTCATCGTTGATGCGGGAGCTTAATGAGGCCTTCCGCAAGGACTCAGACGAGGTCCAACTCGCAACGGCTGTGGTGCTGGGTTTTTACATCGGGACCGGCGAGCTTCTCTTCACGAATGCAGGCCATTTGCCCTTGCTTTGGCAGCACGCATCGACCGGGACCTGGGAATGGCTTGAGGATCGGACGCCTTATGCCAAAGCCATCGCCGACCTGCCATTGGGCCTCATCAGCGGGACAAATTACGTACAGACCGCCGTCGAGCTGAACCCGCATGACACGCTCATTATTTATACTGATGGGATCACCGAGTCCCGCGACGAGAAGGGGAGGATGCTGGGACTGGAGGGATTGCTGGATATGGTGCGCAATTTGCCGTCCGGCCCGACTCAGAGCCCAGAGGAGTTTGGCCGAGCCTTGTCCAGCCGGCTCAAGGCGTTCCGCGGCGGCAATCCCCAGCACGACGATGAAACGCTGGTGGTTCTCCAACGCGCGGCGATTCAGCAAGATACCGGCGGGAATGGAACGAATGTCCACCTCGTTTCATCCAATTTATCGAGCTAGAACCTCCCGCGCAGGCCTTGGCCTGCGATTGCGGGTCAATCGTTATCGTTAATTTCTTGCCGAGGGCGGCAGATGACCAAGCCGGTGTTGTTGGCGGTAGATGATGATGCGGAGGTGTTGCGGGCCGTCGAGCGCGATTTGCGCCAGCGCTACGCTGACCGCTATCGCGTGATCCGGGCGGATTCAGGCGCCACAGCGCTGGAAGCTCTGCGAGGCCTGAAGGTGCGGAACCATTCCGTGGCGCTGCTTCTTGCTGACCAGCGGATGCCCCAGATGACGGGAGTCGAATTTCTTGGCGAGGCGATGCAACTTTTCCCTGACGCCAAGCGCGCCCTTCTGACCGCCTACGCCGACACCGACGCGGCGATCCGGGCGATCAACGACGCCAAAATCCATCACTATCTTTTGAAACCCTGGGATCCGCCGGAGGAGCACCTCTATCCCGTGGTGGATGATCTGTTGGGTGACTGGATGGCGTCGTACCGGCCACTATTTGAAGGCATCAGGGTGCTGGGTACTCGCTGGTCTCCGGGATGTTATGCGATTCGAGATTTCCTGGCGCGGAATCAGGCGCCCTACCAATGGTTTGACGTTGAGACCACGGACAAAGTCGCAGAGGTTCGACGACTGATGAATGCGTCGGGCGCTGGGCCCAACTCTCTGCCCATGGTGCTTCTTCCCGACGGTACGCGCCTTGCCAATCCCAGCCCGGCGGAGTTGGCGGAAAAACTGGGTTTGCGCGTCCGACCCCAGACGGAATTTTACGATTTCGTGATTGTGGGTGGCGGACCTGCAGGCCTGGCGGCGGCGGTTTATGGAGCGTCCGAGGGGCTGAAGACGATGCTGGTGGAGATGGATGCGCCCGGTGGCCAGGCGGGGATGAGCTCGCGCATTGAAAATTATCTCGGTTTTCCCTCCGGATTGAGTGGTGGCGATTTGGCGCGCCGCGCGGTGGCCCAAGCCAAGCGTTTCGGAGTTGAGATTCTGACCCCGCAGCAGGTCACGGGCGTTCGCACGGAGGGGAATTCCAAGATCGTCCAGCTCTCCGGCGGCAATGAAATCGGCTGCAAGGCATTGCTGATCGCTACCGGCGTTTCCTACCGCAAATTGAATGTTCCGGGGGCGGAACGCCTGCAAGGGTGTGGCGTGTATTACGGTTCGGCCATGACGGAAGGGGAGTCAAGCCAGGGTGAGGACGT
>JASHTY010000404.1 GCA_030040315.1 Terriglobia bacterium
GCCCCCCGACCGCCGGCACCAGCAGGGCGCGCGTCCAGACGGGGCTGAGGGCCGACCCGAAAGCCAGCAGCTTTGTCCAATCGATGGCGATCCGAAAGAGCACCACGGCCAGGCCTGAGAACAATCCGATGATGACCGCCAGAAGTAGAAAGAGCTGCGTTTCCTTCAGCGGCCGGCCTTTTCCCAGCCGTTTGAGCAGGTCGTCGCCCTCGATTGCTGGTGCGGCGCGAATCGCGGCGCGTGGAGCGCTCTTGGCAACGGGGGCTTCGCTCACGGGTGGGCACCCCCCTGTTCCCCGGCCAATTCGCTGGCCTGCTCTCGGGCAATCAGCAGCAGCGCCAAATCGCGGCCCTGCGGTTCTCCGCAAGCCTTGGCGCTGGTTTGTTCCATGGCGAAAACAGCATCCATGACGCGTGAAAGCAGGTCGGTATCGCGGCCGAGGCTGGGTTGCCCCACGTGAGGCTGAAGGTCCTGTGTCTGGCGGAAGAGCATCTGCAGCGGGTCATTTCCCTCAGATGTCAAGTCGATTCCCCGAGCCGCGGAGCAGGCCTGAAGCCGCCTGAGCGCGGCGTTGAAATCCTCGGCCGCGCGCCGGCCACGCTCCACATTTCCGAGACGGCGATTGAAGGGGTTGAGATACATAACGTCGTGTGCCGTTTCGCTCAAGGCCCCGGCATGGGTGAGGGTGGGATCCTGCTGCACGGCCTTCGAAAGGTACCGCTCAGCCTGTTCATAATTTCCCTGGTGGAAATAGCACTCACCGGCTCCGGCCAGTGCGTGCGCAGCGTGGGGATCAAGTCTGAGCGCCACGCCAAACAGCTTCAGCGCGTCGTCGTAACTTCCCACTCGCAGCAGAAGCATGCCGACGCGTGTCTGCACAGCGGGATCGGTGGGGAGATCGGCGGCGAGAGCGATCAATTCCGCGCGCGCGGCATCGGTCTGCCCCTCGTTCAACAGATAATCCGCCAATTCCAGCCGCGCGTTTCTCCGCCGGACAACGGAGTTCACGTCCCATTCGCCGTAAATCGCCTGGTGGTAGTAGCGCACCGCGTCGCCAATGGAATGATCGCGTGCCGCGAGCCTGGCCAGCTCCAGGTTGACGGTGGCATTGCCCGGCTGCCGATCCAGCAGGGCGAGCAGATAAGTGCGGGCCTCGGCGCGTGACCCGAGTGAATTTCCCGCCGCGGTCAGCGCCTCCGCCAGGCGCAATTCGTACTGTTCATTGTCCCCCGATGAATAGGCCGAGGAATAGGAAAGGGCGGTGCGGAAATCCGCGAGCGCCTCCTCCGCGCGTCCCGCCCGCAGATCATCTTCGCCGCGCGCGTACCATTGAACGGCGAACCCCTTCTCCACATCGTGATTGATGCGAACGATGAAGGACGTAATGACAAACAGCAATACCAGAGAAGCGCAAATCAACAACAGAAACGAGTCGCGCCGCAGGGTCCAGAAATATCCCTGCCACCTGCCCGGGCAAAATGGGCAGGCGTTTTGTCCCCACGGAATCTTGCGCCCGCACTGCGGACAGGTTCTATCAGGTTCCATCGCGTCGTGTTCTCAGGCGGCCCTCCGTCGGCACTAATTCCGCCCTTTCCGGGCCGGGCGGTTGCCTTCTCCTGCGGCGTTCCGCCTCCTCCAGAAATATCACATTACGAGCTAGTGTTGACACGGAATTGCGCGTGGTGGCGCTTTCCCGATTGGAGTGTCGAGCCGGGTTTTTGCCCGGCATGGGCCGGTCTTGCCCGGGCTGGATTGACGCTCAACTGGGCGTGGGACTATTTCCTGTACGAGCGCAGGGTGCGGCTGATTCTGCCCTCGGCCTCATGCCGCGAATCTGACTGAACCCTGCGGGTCAGACAGTCGAATCCCCAAAAACCCGAAACGGACAAATTTCCCGACCCTATCTTTTGGTCATTTTTCTTGTAGCTCCCGCCAAAGAAAGATGGTATGGTCTGTGACGCAGTTTGTTGTCGTAATCCCCGCAACATCGCAAACGGCAAATAGCACACAGGACACGTACAGCTTTTGCGAGACGTGGTATTACAGGGGTTGTGGGATACTTCTGTCCCCCACCATTCAACAGATTGCCAAATCTACATCAACACAGGTGCAATCAGCATGAAGGAACAAGGAACGGTAAAGTGGTTTAACGCCGCAAAAGGGTACGGATTCATTCAACGCGAAAGCGGCGAGGACGTTTTCGTACACTTCTCAGCCATCCAGGGCGACGGATATCGCACACTTGAAGAAGGCGCCCGGGTGAGCTTCGAAGTGAAAAAAGGCCCCAAGGGTTTGCAAGCGGCGAGCGTTGAAAGAGTCTAGCACCCGCCAGGTGGGGCAATACAGCAGCCCAGCGGGTTGGATTTTCGCGTCGTCTCGAAATCCTTCGAATTGTGCGCAGGCCCGCCCGCAGGTATAATCATCTCTGATGCCAAGCGGATCGCTTTGCAGAGGGGCGAGGGGAGTGGTATCGTTTTCCCCGCTCTCTGAGTGTCGAAATCCAACCCGGCACCGGATCCGATTCAGGCGTTGAACCGCCCGATTTGTCTGTACGAGGCGGGCACTTGAGGAATCAAAATGGCCCAGGTTACTGTGGCACTGCCCACGGCGCCCGACGTCCCCGTCCGCGACCAATTCAAGCCCGCTAAAGCCGCCTTCATCATCGCCATGCATCTGGGCGTGTTAGCGGTTTTCTGGCAAACCACCTGGGCGGCCATGGGCCTGTGCATTCTGCTGCACGCACTCTTCGGAGGCCTCGGAATCTGCGTGGGGTACCACCGCCTGCTGACTCACCGGTCATTCAAATGCCCGAAGTTTGTGGAATACACGCTGGCGCTGCTGGGTTCGCTCACGTTTGAGGGCGGGCCTATCGACTGGATCGCGCACCACCGCCAGCACCATCAGTATTCCGACGCCGAGGGCGACCCCCACAGCGCGCGCGTGGGCTTCTTCTGGAGCCACGTCCTGTGGATGATGTGGATTCCCAAGCAGAAGGATTGGGACGTGCTGACCGAGCGCTATACGCCGGATTTGCTGCGCCAGCCGTTTTACCACTTCCTCGGCAAATATTACGTTGCGCTATCCGCCGCGCTGGCTGTTCTGCTTTATTTCCTGGGTGGCTGGCCTTTTGTGGTGTGGGGAATGTGCGTGCGGCTGGTGGTTACCTACCACAGCACGTGGTTTGTCAATTCCGCCAGCCACACTTTTGGCTACAGGAACTTTGATGTCGATGACCTCTCAACCAATTGCTGGTGGGTGGCTCTCATGACCTACGGAGAGGGCTGGCACAACAACCATCATGCCTTCCCCACATCCGCCCGCCACGGCCTGCGCTGGTGGGAATTTGACCTTTCCTACGCCTTCATCCGGGCGCTTGAATCCGTCGGCCTCGCCTGGGATGTTCGGACGCCTCCAGCCGAAAAACTCAAGTACGAAACCAAGCGCGCCGCGTAAACAGCAATGGAATTTTCCTGATCGGCGAATTTCACGGTGTAACATCGCTAGTGATTCGAGAGCACACGGAGCGCGATGTTCTCTCACTCAACGGTTTCGGCGATAGAGCGTCCACCACTGCGACTGGCCTGCCAGCGAATAGTGCTGCAGAAGATAGGGGCGGTACGCATCTTCGAGCTGCTGGTCGCTGGAATGGTGCGAGTGCGGTTCCATGATCAGGTCGGCGTTACCGAACATGCGCTGCGGATCAGGCAGGTGTGCCAGCTGAACATTGTTGCCCAGGAGAAGAAACGGGCTGCCGCCCGTCGCGGGTTTGCGCCGCAGCACATACGAAAACGGGTTGTGAAATCCCACAGTCCCCACCTTCTCAGTCGGTGACGATAATGATTCCAGCAACTGTACCCCATCGCTTACATAAATTGCATACCGATGCCCATTGTCGCTGTACATTGCGTAGATATCTGGATCGTCGAAGAACCGGAGCCCCTCCATCCTGTATCCGGCAATACTCGTGCCCGCCGACCATCTGGGGGTCAGGCGGTACTTCAGCAACGCCCTCATAGCGAGGCCGTCGGTATAGAACGTCGCGGCAATGCCTCCCAACCCCACCGCCGCCAGCACTGCGACTGCTGCCTTTTCTCTGGCTTCAGGATAGGCGGCCGCCAATTGCGCAACCAGAATCACACCCCACAATGCCAACAGATGCAATCCAATCTCCAGCGCGTCCGTGCTTCGCAACAGGCCGCTTACGGCGATTGTCATGCAGGCGAGCAAAATGGTTCTCACGCCCTGACTATGCCGGAATCTTCCCGGCGAAACCAACAGCACCGTCAGCACGGTCAAGATGAGGAGCGTTGCTACCGAGCCACTGCCCGGTATTACGCCCGCCGTCTCCCTCAGCGACAGCGACCTGCTTCGCGCTTGAGTCGCCAGCCACATATCGGCAATGAACGCCCTCAGCGCGAAGCGCAGATACACTGAAAACGATGCTAAAACGGCCGTCGCCCCCGCCAGAATCCCCCAGAGGCGCCGGACCTCCTGCCGCCGTATAGGCACGGTCACAAGCAGCAGCAGAACCGCCGCGCCGAAAAAGTTCAATTTCAGGAACAGAAGCAACACCAGAATCGCGCCGCTCGACACTCCGCCCCAGAACCGGCCATGTACGTCCACGAAAGCGCATTCGACCAGCACGATGCCCAGTAGTGCATAGCCTAGACGGTTGTAAATCATGTCGCAGCCGACCGCGTTCGGCGTGCTGTCCAGCGCCGCCGGGCAGGTGGCCATCAGCGTCGCCCAGGACGCGACCAGGGACGCTGTAACGGGCGGCATCCGTTGGCGTGCAATCCCCCAGGCCCAAATCCCGACGCACGCCCCTGCGATGGCGATCCCCACCGACAGGCCTTTGGGCGTGAAATGGGTCAGCCACATCCCCCCAGCCCCGATCAGGAATTCAAGAGGCCCCAGCGCAAGATAAAAATCCCGGTGCGGAATCTGCCCGTTGACAATCCGCCACGCCCCGTCAAGCAGCACCAGCGCGTCGTTGCAATCCACGTTTATGGGACCCGTTCCGAACGCCGCCACGCATGCCACATAGAGCAACACCGTCCCCGCCAATGCCCACACCAGCCACCTGCAGTGCCGCTCTCCGGTTGATAGACAGCGCATCAGCAGGGTCAGCACGTCCTCACTGGAGCCTCGCGAATCTCGATCCCGAGTGCTTCCTGACGCTTCAAAGAGCGATGTTGGCATGATTCACAAAGTCTGCGTCGGCCGCATGGGCGTTTGCGGCACCGAATCTACTATCCTGGAATACCTGGAAATCAACATGTCAATGCTCAGGAGTATACTTACCGCCGCTCGAAGATTGCAAGCCGGAACCGGCAATATCAAACGGCAAAGGGGGAGTACCCTAATGACGACGAAATCTTCGATTACCGGGTTATTCAGTGTTGCGACGTACGTGGGCGAATCGGAGGCGATGAGAGTTGCAATTTACCCTCAGTGGCACGGTCTTTCCGCACGTGCGCATGGGCCGGAAGCTGGCGCCACGGACTGTAACGCCGGTGTCCGCACCCGCGTTGGAGCGCGGCTGGGGACGCGTCGGCGGACGGGCGCTACCTTGGAAGGCGCTTACCTCGTGGGCGACACCCTGTAGAAAACCGCGCCGTGCGCCCCAACTTGGAACGTTTCACCTCCCTGTGCCGCACCGGTGGAGCGCCGGGCCCACAAATCGCGCAGCAGGCAGCGCTCGGGAAGGCCCAGCGCATGCCAATCCACGCGGATGCTCGCCAGCCCGCTGTCGGCCGCATTGAAAACCGCGAGGTATTTCGATACTCCATCCGGCGCGTTAGACACCCAGGCGATCTGGTCATCGTCGCCGAAAAGTTGATGCGCCTCGCTGCCTTTTTGGTCGGCGGCCAACACCTCGTCATTGGTTAGCAGCGCCAGCGTCGCCGCGTCATTGCTGGGCAGATCGCCGCCGAACATCAGGGGCGAGCGCGCGATGCACCAAAGGGTCATCAGGGTCCGCCGCTCATCGGGAGTGAAGCGGCTTTTGCGGTCATCGCCCACCTCGCTGCGAATGCCGATTCGCCCGAGAGGAAGCATGTCCGCGTCGGGCCAATGGCCGGGTCCGGCGTAGGAGCTCCACAGGTTCAGCAGGTTAAAGTGCTCGTGCAGCGCTGGCCACGCGTCCCAGAAGTCGCCGGAAATTCGCCACAGGTTTGAGTGGGCGACGAAAAACGCGGCATCTTCCAGCGGAGCGGGCCCGGGCGAGAGGCTCAGCACGATGGGGCGGCCGGAATTCAGAATCGCTTTGTGCAAAGCGGCGATTTCCGGCAACTGCGCGGGATTCGACATGTCATCGGCCTTGATGTAATCCACTCCCCACTGCGCATACAGCTTCACGATCGAGTCGTAATATTCCTGGCCGCCGGGGTGCTTCGTATCGACGCCGTACATGTCCTCCATTCCCTTCCAGTGGCACACGTTCACCTTGTCCGCCACGTCGGCCGCCGTGAGCGTGGTTCCGAGAATGGGCAGTTTGCGAACCACCGCCTCGCGCGGAATTCCGCGCATGATGTGGATTCCGAATTTTAATCCCAGGGAATGGACATAGGCGGCGAGGTGCGTGAAACCGGAGCCGTCCGCCGCCGAGGGAAAACGATTCACGGCGGGCAGCAGGCGGCCGTAAGCGTCGAGCGTTACGTTTGCTGTATCGGGAATGTAACCGTGGGTCTTGGGCCGGGGCGTGTACCACTCGATGTCCACCACCACATACTGCCATCCGTATTTGGCGAGATATTTCGCCATATAGTCCGCGTTGGCTTTCACCTCATCTTCCCGCACGGTCGTTCCAAAGGCGTCCCAACTGTTCCAGCCCATGGGAGGAGTCTGCGCCACGCTCGCTGCCGTTAAAGGTCTTGCCGCCCACCCCAGGACCAAGATCATCGGAACGAGTCTGCCCATGCGGAATATCTTTACGCTCATTGAATCCTCCCGACTCTTCGGCGGTCCATTATCAGCCCAATGAAATTCAGTTGCAATTTTGCGGAGTAATCAAAGCTAAATTGCGACGGTTATGCGTCGCGGTGGGCCTGTTGTTTCCGAATGGCAGCCGAAGATTCCAATAACGATTGAACCCACTGATAATCAGGTGTATATTTACCGCCACTCAAAGGGTGCAAACGGGAACCCAGGCAAAACCAAACAGCAAAGGAGAATACCGTCATGAGGATGAAACACGCGATTACCTCATTACTCAGTGTTGCGGCCTTGATGGGCCTCAGCACGCTTTCCGCATGGGCGCAGTTTCGGCCAGTCCCTAATACTGTAACCCTGCCACCGTCGAGCGTGGCGAAGCCCGGCGACGCCGGCATTGCGGCTCACACTAACGTTCGAATCCTGGGCACGCAAGGGATGAGTGCCGGGCCCCAGACTTCCGGGCCTCCCTTCGCCGGATACTTCTACGAGACTCCGGCATCGCTTGCGTGCATCTACGGCTTGCAATATGCCTCGGCGGGTTGCAATTCCAACGTGGTCACGGCAAATCCGGTGGGAGGAAGCAAGACCATCGCCATCGTGGA
>JASHTY010000405.1 GCA_030040315.1 Terriglobia bacterium
GATTTTGGATTGATAGCCAATAAACCTGACGCTGGGATTCAAACCCAGGCTTGCAGCCTGTGACTCGAGTTCTTTTCGCAGGATTCCATCCCCCACCAGGACGACTTTCAATCGAGGAAATTCCATGAGCACTGAGGGCAGGGCCGCCAGCAGGAAGGAATGTCCTTTTTGCGGTTCCAGGCGCGCCGGCACGAGCATCACGGGATCCTCTTCGGAGATACCCAGTGATTTCCGGAGTCCGGCGGGATCACGCCGGCCGGGCACAAACTGCGCCGGGTCGCATCCATTGCGGATGACGACAACTTTCCGTGCAGGAAGTCCCTTGGCTTCGATGAGGAATTTCCCATTCGACTCGGAAACGGCGATGTGGTAATTCACAAACCGGCTGATGATTCGATCCGCCCAGAAATGACTTTTCCAGCCCTTTCGCCACCGTTCCGCGCCGTGAGAGGTCTCGATGATGACGGGCACGCGGCACATCCACGCCAGGGGTGAAGCCACCAGGCTGCTTTGAAACATGTGCGAGTGCAGGATGTCGATCTGATGTTCCCGAAGGATCCGCGCGAACTGCATCGCCGCGCGGTAACGGGTCGGTCTCTCCAGCATGTTCCAGAAGACCCGGACGTCCGCCGGTACGGCATGTTCCATTTCCTTGTACAGCTTGGCATGACAGCCAAGGAACGGTTGGAATTGCCGGCGGTCCAGCCCCCGCAGCAGCGTGAGCATGTGCTCTTCGGCGCCTGCATAGACCGTGGCATTGGTGAAATGCAAAACCCGAATTCTGGTTTCACTCATGGCGGACCTCGCAAGCAGCCTCCGCCATCAGGGGATACAAGTCGGCGATGGTTTGAATTTCCGCAGCGGGCGAGCGGTTGCTGAGAAATACCGCATCGGAATACGGATCGGCGGGGTGGTAGCCATGCATGCCCGTGGGATTCCATCCCTTGCCATTGAAATCGCCCTGCGCGATCAGCCAGCCGGGATGAAGCAGGAAAATCAGATCGCCATACCTGCGATCGGGAAAGAAAATCCCAAGCTGCTCAAGTTCCGCGTCCGGCAGGATGCGTCCGCAGGGGAGTGAATCCAGCAGTGCCGTGATTTTTTCCCGGGCATCCTCACTGAAAAACCAGAACCTGCCCATCGTGGAATCGTAAACAGCCAGGTAGTCGTCCGGAATGGAGAGGCCCGTCGCCTCAATCTCCTTAACGAGATCGAAGCGGTGCTTAACAGGTGTCATGCCGTGATCTGAGCAGACCATGAAGGTCACATCGGACGAAGAGTTTTGTGCAGCCTGGAGAAGCCCGCCGAGCTCCGCCTCATACCAGGAGAGCCGATGCGCAACGCCTTCGCTTTCCAGGTCGTGGAAATGCAACAGCTCGTCCAGTTCCGAGAGGTAAATGAAAAAGAATTTCGTCGCGTGGCCTCGCAGGTCTTTCCCAGCCTTGCGCAGAATTTCCTGATCCGTCATATCGTGGTACGTGTAAACCTGGTGGGGAACTCCGCCCTGGGTGAGGGTGTCGAAAATGGAGGGAACAGGTTCAATCCCCCGGGGGGCATAAATGTTTCGCCGCTCGACCCAGTTGAACCAGGGAAGTAATCGAGGACTCACGCAGCATTCAAAGAGCGGCCCCAGCCCGAACAGGTGGCGGCCCATTTCGTTTAAAACCTTTTTGGTGATCCGGTGCTCAAGCACGACCTTGGGCAGAAATTGCAGGCTCCGAAGCCAGCGAAAGGGCGAGCCGGCGGGATCAAAGTAAAATAAATTCCAGTGACCATGAAATGCGGGCGTCGACCCGGTGAGAATCGTGGGAATCGCTCCCGAGCTATATCCCAAAACCGTCCGAAGGGGTTTGCGGTAGGGCAGGGCGTCTGCTAGGAACCTGTACCTCTCAACACAAGGCCATCCTAGCGCATCGATCAGCACCGTAATGAAGATGGGTTGAGTGTTTTTCACTGTGCTTCTCCCGATACCTGGACTGTTAATGCTGCGGGTTTGTGCCTGAGCAAAACCTGCTTGGGCAGATAGAGCATTGCCTGTCGCAGGCATGCAGTCGCATAGGGCCAGAAGCTGCCGGCCAGCAAGCTCTCGAATCTTCGGGAACTCATCCGACGATGAATGGCCATGCGGCTGATTTCAGTTTCACCCATTTGCGCCGGCCAGGGCCGGGAAGTGCAGACGGCCCGGTAACCCTGCGCAAGGGCCTCGGTAATGACCCGTGTGCTGACTAGCCCGAAGGGGACGGATAGAAACTCCACCGCGCGCCCAATCTGGTCCTCAATCGATTTTTTCGAATGCTCAAGCTGCTTGCTAAGTGCCGTGGGCGAGAGGCGAGAGAGATCCACATGCTCGTGGCCGTGGGATTGAATCGACATTCGCCCCTTGTGCATTTCCCTGATCTGGTTCCAAGTGAGGTATCCCGTCGTGCCCACGGAAGCGGTGTTGATAAAGAAATCCGCGCGGAAACCAAATTCCTGCAGAAGCGGGTAAGCGACCGTGTAGTCGCTCGCATGGCCGTCATCGAAAGTCAGGGCGAGCGGGCGCTGAGGAAAGTTTTTGAGCCACCAGAGGTGACACAAGGGGGCCACGAGGTACCCGCCGGAAACAATTTTCTCAAGCTGGGCAGTGAGCTGAGACACGGGAATCCAGTATTTTCTCTCGGCATTGGGAATGGGCCCCGTTCCAGGGCCTGCGATTCCGTGGTACATCAATACTGGAACGCCGCCATGCTGCGATTTGACCTCCAATGGCCCGGTGTTATTCAATGCGCTTTTTGCCATACACCTTGATCCTTTCCCAGCAGCAAGCGGACAAGTCCAACAGCAAAGGCCAAATGCATGGCCAGCAGGTAGTAGCAGAGGGTGGCAAACCGCGAGTGCAATTTCTTGCCCCGGAAAAAGAATCCGGCCAGGGCGCCAAGGTAAAAGGCAGCCTGGACTGCCAGAAGGACTGAATAAGGCTCGCGCTTGGCAAGCAAGAAGTTGCTCAGCAGCATCCCCAGAAGGAAAAAAGGAAGCACCCATCGCAGGAGCTTGTGTGAAAAGAAGGCCCAGCAGGTCAGGCTGTCCAACGGTGTGCTGGAAAGGGCGCGCAAGGCCCTGAAGCTTCCCACGGCCAACCGTACGCGCCGCGTGAACTCACCCTTTACGGTGGGAGCTGCGACATCGGTCGCTACGGCCTCTGGGTCGTAGACGACCCGAAACCCCGCTTTTCGACAGTTCATGGGGATCACGAAATCCTCAATGATGGTTCCCGGTTCAAGCGGGTGAAAGCATTTGCGTCGAAGTACATAAAGGGCGCCGCTGGCGGTAAGCGTAGCCCCCAGGCGCGCCTCCATCAGCCTCAACATGCTTTCGTATTTCCAGTAGATGCCTTCAGTCTCGCGCGATTCGGCGCTCCTGCTGAATTGCAGGGCGCCACATACGGCACCCACTTGCGAGTCTCGGAAATGGCGCACCAGCTTGCGAAGCGTATTGGCAGCGAAGAGGGTGGCGGCATCGGAGAAGAGAAGGAGATCATTTTTTGCAAGCTCCACGCCGCGGTTCAGGGCACTGGCTTTGCCGCCCCGAACCGGCTGAAGGATATTTCGGATGTTCGACGCCTGCGCTTCGTTGAGAATTTCGTTCGTCCGATCTGTCGAGCCGTCGGAGACCACCAAAACCTCTAGTCTTTCGGCGGGATAGTCAATCAGTCTAAGGTTTGAAAGCCGTGCCGGTAGAGCTTCCTGCTCGTTGTAGGCAGCAATGATCAGGCTGACAGGCGGGAGATCCTCGTCCGCAAGGTCGGGGGCTCGGCGCGAGTGGCGCCGCGTCAGATAGAAGAGGTCTCGAAAAATTTGTGATAGGGCGTAAGCCTGAAACAAGAACAGCGGGTAGAGCAGATAAGTGTACGCAGCCGCCAGCGCGCAGACCCAAAATGTGAGTTCAACGTACGTCATGGTCAAAAATCCTTAACGCGCGCCACGCCCCAGCAGAAGAATCTTGAGCGTCTGGAAAATCACCAGGAAGTCGAGTCCGATCGACATGTTCTTGATGTAAAAAAGATCGAACGCCAGCTTTTCCACGTTGTCCTCCAACGTGGCGCAATAGGCACGGTGGACTTGCGCCCAACCGGTGGCCCCGGGCTTCACTGCCCAGCGGTACCGGTAGAAGGGGATCTGGTCGGTAAGTTCGCGCTCCTGTTCGGGCACGAAGGGGCGCGGGCCGACAAAGCACATCTCTCCGCGCAGGATGTTGTAGAGCTGCGGAAGCTCATCCAGCCGCGTCTTGCGGAGCCAACGGCCGAGGCGGGTCACGCGGTTATCATTTCTCTGAACGGGTCTTGGGATTCCGTCCTGATCCGCATTGATGCGCATGGAACGAAACTTGAACAGGACAAACGGCCGCCCCCCCTTGCCGATGCGCTTCTGACGAAAAAGCGCGGGCCCCGGTGAATCCAGCCGGATGGCAAGCGCGATCAAGCTCATGAGCGGCAGAGTGACAATCAGGCCGAAGGCGGAAAGCAGGATGGAGAATGCGCGCTTGTACAGCTCCAAGCCGCGGGAAATACGAAAGTGAGGGGAGAAAACGAAACCGCCCAGCCGCAGGCAGGAGAGTGGCACTTTTCCCGTTACTCTTTCATAGACTTCCGCGCCATCATCCACGATGATTCCCTGGCTCTTCATGTGCAGCAGCAAATCCAGTGGCAGGCGGCCGCGACGCTCACCCATCGTCACGATCACGCGGGTGATGCGTTCGCGCTGGATCACCTCCATGGACTGATCCACTCCATCCAGCCGCGCGAGCCCGTTCTCTCCCCTGAAGGCTTCACGGGAATCGCCAACGTAACCGATGAGTCGCAGTCCCAATTCAGGGCAGCGTTGCAATTCCTCCACCAGGCAGGAGCTTAGGGGGCCGTCTCCCAGAAATATCGTGCGCTCGGCAAGAGGAGCCAGCCGATTGAGCGTCGAGAAGAGTTTTCGCCAGCCGATCAGCGAAAGTGCGATCATCAGGATTCCGCCAAAGAGAATTTCCCGATTCAACTCAAAGCTGGGGCAGGCGTAATAAAGGGCGGCGAGCACCAGGCAGACCGTCCCCATCACCTGGCTCAATCGACCGATAACTTCCCGCAGATTGGTAATCACTTGCGACTCGTACAAATCGAAGTAGTACATGCAGAGCATGCACACCGCGCCCGCCAGAGCAATCCTCATCGAGGCGTGCGAATAATCGAGACTCGTCGCGGCCGTGCGAAAGCCGAGCGCCAGCGCCGTGAAAAGTCCGGCGACGATCAGCAACATGTCGAGCGTCGCCAGAAACAAAGTGCGAGCCGGGATGTAGGCGTTAAGAAACCTGACCACCCTTTGATGCCCTTTCCTTGTGATTTTGTCCGGAGTGTATGGAGGGGCGTTTACTTCCCTGCACGCTCGGAACGGCGGTGTAGTATTGAGAATAAGCGGCGAAATCGGCGGATCGGCTGGTGTTCAGGATGATTCCCGCAAGTGGCGCGCCCTTCAGCGCCTGCAAACTTTCCTGGAGCTCCTCACGGCGCGTGTGCGCTTCCCGCACCACCAGGAACACCGCGTCGCAAAGGGCGGCAAGGAACCGGCCGTCGGCGAGGGGGACGACGGGGGGCGAGTCAATCACCACCCAGTCGAACGTTGAAGCAGCCGTTTTGATCATGTTCCGCATCGGCTCTCCCTGGATCAGCTCGACAGGGTTGGCGGGGGGCCGGCCTGAGGAAAGCAGGCAAAAGCCCACAGGATCGATTCGCCGGCACGCGGCCATCAGTTCCGTGCTGCCCTGAAGTATTTCCGCAAGGCCCTCGCCGGGATTCAAACCCAGCATCCCGTGAACGCTGGGCTTTCTCAGGTCAGCATCGATCAGCAGGACCCTATCGGAAGTTTGCGCCAAGGTGATGGCCAGATTCGCGGCCACCATGCTCTTGCCCTCCTTAGGAACAGCGCTGGTAATCAGAACCGACTTGACCACACGCTGTTTGCGAAGTTCGTAGAGCCGATGGCGGAGAAGTTTGAAGCGCTCGACGGCCGCGAAATCTGTGCCACCCGGCCAGAGCAAGTGGCTCTGCGGGTGAGGCCGGCCGGTGAGGCGGGTTAGATCGCTCAAGCCATCTATTTCGGGCGGGAACGGTGTGGCGGGCAGTTTGCCGAACGTTCCCGGGAATGTCTCCTCTGTGGAAGGAGTAGAAGGGCTGTTCAATTGCTCGACACGACGCAGTGCTTCAAATATCCTGCTCACTAATCACCTCACGATGGCGCCGGTTTGGTTATCTGTTTCTACGGTCTTCTATTCTTCTGTTTCCTGCCCATACCCTGGAAGATGCGGCCACTGGTCCTCGCCTGCGGCAACGCGTTGCGGTTCGGGAGCGGCTGTCCGCGGGCGGTTGCCTTCCGTCAAATACAGGTCCGCCGCCACATCTTCAACCATCAGGTCAGTGACTTCGGTCCGTCCGGCGGCGAATGCCGAAATCAGTGCGTTGTCACACAGTGCGTTGATGAGGCGGGGAGTGCCGCCGGAATGCAGGTGAACGGAATGAATCGCCTCCAATGAAAAAATGGGCTCGCGCGAACCTGCGTGCCGAAGGCGATCCCAGATGTATCCGCGCGTCTGAGCTTCGTTGAGCGGCCGAAGTTGAAAGCGCAGCGAGATGCGCTGCTTGAGCTGCCGCAGGCTGTGCGACTCCAGTGTCGCGTCCAGTTCCGGCTGGCCCACCAGGACAATTTGAAGGAGCTTCCCACGCGCCGTTTCCAAGTTCGTCAGCAGGCAAATCTCCTCCAGAATCTCGGGTTCAAGGTGTTGGGCCTCGTCGATAATCAGGGCTGTGTACAGGCCTTTCTCCCCGCGCCGCAGCAGCAACGACTGAAGCTGCCTCAGAAGCTGGCTTTTGCTGCGCGCAGGCTCGGCGATTCCCAAATCACTCGCCACGTCCTGAAGAAATTCGCCGCTGGATAACCGGGTGCAGAACATATAGGCGTAGCTGAGCTCCTTCCGATCCAGCATTTCCAAAAGGCATCGGACGATCAGCGTCTTACCCGTGCCCACCTCACCGGTCAGGACCATGAAACCCTTGTGCGCGCAAATGCCATAAAAGAGACCGGCCAAAGTTTCGTTGTGAGCGTCAGTGCGGAAGAAGAATTGCGGATCGGGGCTCATCTCAAAGGGATTCCGATGCAATTTGAAAAACGATGCGTACATGTTTAATTCACCAAAAATAGAAATGCTCCAAGCCCCAGAGAAACAACCGCCAGCGAAGCCGCAGTGAGGGCTTCGACCAGGTGATGCCTTCTCAGGTCAGCCAGGTCGAGCGGGGATTGGAGAAGCGGAACGGAAACGAGGACGGGGAGAGAAGTGGCTGCCTCAAGGTCAGTCATGCCCTGGAGGCGTGTATCCGTCGCTTCCATTACCGCCACCAGTCCAAGCCCTGCCAGCAGACCCATGAACCAGCTACCCAGAATGATCTCGGCACGATTGGGTTCGGCCGGCCTGACGGGCAAAGTGGCAGGATCGATGATGCGAAACTGATCTCCCTGCTGGCGTTTCTCGAGATTAGTGGCCAGCTCAGACTGAGATTCCTTCTGCAGCAGCGATTCGTATCGTTCCTTGGCGTCCTGGTAATTACGCGTAACTTCCGCAAGCTGCTCCCCACGGACCGGGGTCAGATTCAGGTGGCTCTGGAGGGTTTGAATCCGCTGGCGCAAGCTGTCAATTTGGCTTCTGCGGTTCTGGAGGTCGGCGTCCACGGCCTTCAACCGGCTGTTGATTTCAATGAGGTTGGGCTGAGCATTGTCTGCAGCGGAGTCCTGACTCGGTGAATTCGAAGAATTGGCGCCTTCGGTTTTCTCTTTCTGCTGTTGAAGCTTCTCCACGCGGGCGATTTCACTCCTGAGCTGGATGATTTCCGGATACCGGTCAGTGTAGCGGGTCTGCAATTCGGCCAGCCTGGCGCGCAACTGTGGAAGTGATTCGGGCTGCGAACTTCCCGAGGCGGTGCTTACCGCCGGGCCTAGCGACTGGTATTCCGCTCGCATTGATTCCAAGTAGGTTTTGTCCTGCTCCACGCGGTCGAGTTCGGCCGATTCGGCACTGAACTGCGCCTGCAGGCCATTTAGAATTTGCAGGTTGCTCTGTTCCTGTTCGGGGAGTTCGCCCAGGTACTGCATCTTGTACCCGTTCAGTTTTTGTTCGGCGTCGGCCAGTTGCTGACGCGCCTCCTCCAGTTGGTTGGCAAGGAAGTTGGTCGTGCCGGCAGACTGCTCATTGCGGGAGCGCTCATTTTCATCAATAAACAATGACGTCAGTTGATTGACCACGTGCTGGGCAGTCTCCGCCGTCGACGCCAGATAGGAAATCCTGAATTCGGTCAGTTCCCCGCTGCGAGCCGAGGCCTGAACGGGCTCCACCTTGATGTCTTTGCGCAGCGCGTCGATCGCGTCGCCGGCGGCAAGCCCGCCGGGGACCTCCGGGTAAAGATCAAACTGCTCGATCAGATGTTGCAGGCGGCTGCGGCTCAAAATCTGGTCGGTCATGCTTTGCAAGCGGTCCTCAGCGCTTGTCACCACATTCGGTGTTACGTATTGCGAAGAGACTTGCTGATTTTCAATCATGATCAGCCCCTGAGAGCGGTAGCGCACGGGCCACATTTTTGCCAGGAGGAATCCGCACAGACCGATGGCAAATAAGGGTCCCAGCAGAAACCACCGGCGGCGAACGAGTGCGGAAACGCAATCCTGCCAAGTCAACTGTGATTTTGCGCTGTCCTTCATCATTGCCACTACTACCTTCCCAGGGGAACCTGCCGCGCACGGTAGAAGAACCCCAGGCTTACGTAATTGCGGTTCATATCCACCTGATAGGGAATCGCCCCGATGGCCCGCTGACGTCCCGCTGTATAACCCACCTGGGCCACAAAGTGCGAAGAGATCTGGCGCTCGAATTTAGCACTCCCGGTTTGGTCCTCAATCGCGGTGCCTGCAAAGAGAGGCGAGAGTGAAGTGGAATACGCCGCGACGGCGTTAAGGAGGAAGTCCCAGTGCCGGGACAAACTTCGACGTAGATCAAAGCCAGCCGCGTTATTCATTACGGCGGTCAGGAAACCGCCGCCATCGGACACGGCCCGTTGCCCGGTCAATACCAAGCTGGTGCGCGCCGAACGCCATCCTATGCTCGCGCCGCCACCGGCATACCAGTTCGATGCTTGATTGCGAACGCCCAGTGAGCTGGAAGCGCTGGCTGTCCCTTGCGGTAAACTGGCCAAGCCCCCTGAGACGTAAAGAAGATCGTTCAAGTGCAGATAGTCGGGCCCGCCGTAAAAACTGAATGAAGCCCCGCTCTTCCCTTGCCAGGCATAAGTCACGGCGGGCGATTCGACTCGATCCATGGACGGCCCAAAATGCAGGTTCTGGTGGAGGTAGGATATTCCCACCGTGGAAGTCGCACTCATGCGGTAGGTGTAGTCCATCCCGCCCCGGTAGGTTTGAGTGTTATAAAGATTTTCATCAGGGTTCGCGACTCCGCTGAAATTGCGGTTGCCAGCCGTGCCATAGAAATCGAACTGACTGCGACGGCTGGCCTGGTAAGTGGCGTCGATGCGCCCTTCATCGCTGAGAACGCGGGCCAGTGGAACCAGGGTGGTTTGGTTCAGGGAAGGGGACAGGCTCAGTTGGGGTGAGGCATAGGAGTTCATGGCCGGGGAAGAGATTCCCGTGTAGTAAAAACCAGTATCCTGAAACCGCAACTGGAAATGGCGCGCCACATCAAACTTGGCGTTGAAGGACATGTTCTGGTTTGCCTGGTTGTATCCCGGGATGTTCAGATAGAAGAGCCCTTCGGGTTGATAATCAAAGCTCAAAGCTGTCCGCTCATGATCCACTTGCACACCGAAATGAGCGCCTATCTGGATAATCGAGCTTCCCACCCTGTGAGCGTTGTCACCGTAAGCGTTGTCGTCGTATGCGTTCTGTTCGTTGAGATCGAACACGAAATTGTTCCGCGGCGTTGATTCGTCCGCATAATGCAGTTGGCGGGCGGAATCGTCCTGCGGCGCCTCGGGAGTGCTCTGCGTCTCCTGCGCCCGCGCCGGGAAGCAGGCAACCAAGGTGACGAGCAGTGGCAGCGACAATTGGGTCAAACCGGTTTGTCGGTCGTTCATAGTTTTCACCTCAAGGCACCACGACGGTGTCACCGGGCTCGAGTTGAACGTTCTGGCCGGCATCGTCGCCTTTGATGACCTCTTTGTAATTGAACGGCAGGCGTGCGTTATCACCACTGCTTGACCGTCGCAGCACATAGATTTTGGTGACCTTGGCGAAATCCCGGAACCCGCCCGCCATGCCAATGGCGTCCAGCACGCGCACGGGCTGGGCGAGGGAATACGAGCCGGGATGCTGGACTTCGCCGAGGACATTGAACTTCCGGCTTTTGACTTCCTGGACCGTAACGGCAACCTCCGGGTTGGCAATGAAGGCCTGGAGCTTCGTGGCCAGAACTTCCTGAAGCTCGTTAGGTGTAAAGCCTTCCACGCTGACGTCGCCAACCAGCGGCAAGGAAATTTTCCCATCCGGCCGGACGGCCACCAAGCTTGAGACCTCCGGTTCGTGCCAAACGTCGATTTTCAGAACGTCCTCCGGCCCGATCGTGTAAGGGTCATTGAGGGCAGATGAAGGACGGCTTTCCGTGCTTGCCAGGGGAGGGTTGTTTTTCGGCGAGGCTGGGGATTCCTGGGATGATTTTTGGTCCGACGGCCTGGCCGCGGTTTCAGGCGGCGAGAAACCTAGCAACGCTATAAGTACAATGCCTCCGGCAAGCAGACGAACGGCTTGTTGCCGGTTGCTGCGTTGGGTTTTCATAAGTCAGTCCTCCCATCATTTGTTTCCGGCTCCGTGCCGGGCGGGCGTTTGCCCATTGCCCCTTTGCGCGGAATCCCTGCATCCCTGATTTTGTAAAGCAATGAGCGGTAACTGATGTTCAGCTCGCGCGCGGTCTTCTTGCGATTGCCTTGATTGGCATTTAGAACCTGGAGAATCGCTTTCCGTTCGGCTCCTTGTGCGGCGTTGCGGGCGATCCGGCGCAGGGAAACGTCAGCCGGTGCGCCCTCTTGGCTCCCCGTCGATTCGGTTTGCGCGGTGGCCAGGTCCTGGGCAACAATCTCTTCCGGTCCGAGCAGCACGTAGCGGCTGATGAGGTTTTCGAGTTCGCGAATATTTCCCGGCCACTCGCAATCCTGCAAAAGCTGAAGAAGGTAGCTGGTCAAAGGCTCGACGGGGCGCCCAAATTTCCTGGAGTAATACTGAAGCAGATACTCAGCAAGGGCGGGGATATCCTCGCGGCGCTCGCGAAGTGGGGGAAGGTGGAGGGTCACAACGCTGATTCGATAGAACAGGTCCGGGCGAAAGCTGCCGGAGCGAATATCCTCCTCGACGGGCCGATGAGTGGCGCAGACAATGCGAACCTGAACGGATTTTCCCTGGCGCGCGCCGATGCGAAAAACCTCGCCGTCCTGAAGCATCTGAAGCAACTTCGCTTGCGCACCAGCGCTGAGCTCGGCGATTTCATCAAGCAGCAGCGTTCCGCCATTCGCTGATTCCACCCGTCCCTGCTGGGCAGAAGTGGCCCCGGTGAAAGCCCCTTCTTCGTGTCCAAAAAGTTCGCTTTCCAACAAAGTCTCCGGTATCGCCGGGCAGTGGACTTTTACGAAAGGTCCGGACTTCCACGCGGAGTGAACGTGCATTAACCTAGCGATAATCTCTTTCCCAGTCCCGCTCTCGCCTCGGATCAGGATGGGCACGTTCGTGTCCGATACCCTGAGCACTTTTTCCTGAATCTCTCTCATGGCCGAAGTGTGTCCGAAAATGACTTCAACCGGCGGCAGGTTCATGGCGCCGTCGAGTGTCCAAGCGCTCTCGGCCAAATCCCTTGGCATTACCTGCACTCCCTTTTCTTCGTTTCCCCGCCGTAGTGGATGAACTTGGGCTGGGAGAATCCGATAGGGCCAGGGGTCATCACGGGACTGGGTGAATTCCGTGGCGTACACCCTGTCAGGCCACCTCAACGGTTTCAGGTGGGTCCGGCACTAACCCGTACTTTCGCGCCTTCTGGAGCAAGGCTTTGGTACTGATTTTCAGGAGCTGGGCGGCCTCTTTGCGGCTGCCGGCTGCCTGCTCCAAGGCGAATCGTATGGCTTCTTTCTCGGTCTCTTGCTTTAGCCCGCGAACGAGGCTCTTCAAATCCGTGGAACCCTGAGGAATGCGCGGCGGACGCGGGGAACCGGAAGGTGGGTTGGGTCTTTCTTCATGAGCGCCCCCAAGCTCGGCGAGGGCGGCATCTTCATCGTCGAGGACGATCAGCCTTTTGACGAAGTTCTCGAGCTCGCGCACATTCCCCGGCCAGCAGTAATGCAGGCATGTATCGATGACACGAGGAGTCAAGGGTTTGGGAGGCAGTCCCATCCAAAGCGACATCCTCTGCATGAAATGTTGAAGCAAAGGCAGAATCTCGTCCCGGCGCTCCCGCAACGGCGGCAGATGGATAGTGAATGCGCTCAGGCGATAATAGAGGTCTTCACGAAATCTCCTGGTGATCAGGGCCTGACGGATATCCAGGTTGGTGGCGGCAAGAATCCGCACATCCACAGTAATCAACGACCGCCCGCCCAAGCGGGAAAATTGGCGGTCCTGGAGAACATGCAGAAGCTTGGCCTGGAGATTGGGGGCGAGTTCGCCGATTTCATCGAGCAGAATGGTTCCGTGATTGCAGATTTCGAACATACCGGGCTTCGATTTCACAGCTCCTGTGAACGCTCCGGCTTCATACCCAAACAGTTCACTCTCCAGCAGATCGGCAGGAAGGGCCGCACAGTTGATTTTCAGAAAGGTTCGGCGGCCGCGCGGGGAGAGTTGATAGATCCTTCTGGCCAGGACCTCCTTCCCCACACCACTTTCCCCGAGCAGGAGAATGGGGACGTTAACCATGGCGAGGCGCTCGGCGTAATTGTGAATTCTTGCCATGGCCGATCCGCCGCGCAAGTAGAGATAGTCGCAGCTCTCTCTTGCGGCCGGCAGCGCGCGGGCCACATCCGGCGCGGGGCTTTCGAGTGTCGAAGAGATGCTCATGAACCTAGATCTCCTTTTTCAGTTCCGGGACCCGTCGCAAGAAAATGCCCAAGCCTTCATCGTGCAGAATCTGCGAATACCCCTCGCCGAGCCGCATCTTTCCTGGCCTTTACGCCCATACACGGCTTGACCCTCCAGCCGCTGCTTGAGTCTGCCATCAAGTTGCATGTGAACATTAGGCTAGTGCAATTTCACGGGCAATCCGGTGAGTTCTGGAATCGCGAAATCGCAAACGCTGGACGGCTGATGTGGGGAGAATTACTGACGGGAATTGGTTCTGAGGGGACGAAACAGGAGGAAAAGGGCGTCGGTTACGGCTGGACGACGCCACGCCGAATCGCGTAACGAACGAGGGTGGCGGTTTCGTGGATGTCCAGTTTTTCCATGATGCGCGTACGATAGGTTTCCGCAGTCTTGACGCTGATATCGAGCTTGGTAGCAACCTCCTTGGTGGTATTGCCTTCGGCGATCAATTGCAGAACCTGGCGTTCACGAGCGCTCAGCGGGTCGGGGGGAATCTCAGTCTTGTTTTGGTAGGCTTGCACCACGATTTCCGAAATTTCCGGGCTCAGGTATGTGCCTCCGCGCGCGGCTTCGCGGATGGCCCGAACCAGGTCATCGGCGGCGTGGGTTTTCATGACGAACCCTTTGGCGCCGGCCCTCAGGCTGTTCAGGATGTAGGCAGAATCCTTGTGCATACTCAGAATCACGGTCTTGGTTTTAGATGAAACACGCTGGACCTCCCGCGCCGTGTCGATGCCGTTCAGGATCGGCATCGCCAGGTCCAGCACCGCCACTTCCGGGTGAAGCGTCTCCAGGATTTTGAGCACCTCCTGCCCGTTCGAGGCTTCGCCCACCACTTTAAAGCCGCCCCGCTCGAGCAAGGCTTTTAAGCCTTCGCGTACTATTTGATGATCGTC
>JASHTY010000048.1 GCA_030040315.1 Terriglobia bacterium
GGTTCGAGCAAACCTTCCAGGATTTCGATGGTCGTGGTTTTGCCCGCGCCGTTCGGACCCAGGAGGCCAAAGCACTCGCCGGCAAATATTTCGAGATCGATGCCGCGCACCGCCTCGACGTTCCCCTCGTAAGTTTTGCGCAGCCCGCGGCAGCGGATGGCGACGTCCATGCGCCGCATCATAACGGGATTGCGGCCCCGGTGCAAACTGCCTTGATGATGGAGTTGCGAGTTTTCAAACAAAGGCAGGACAAAGGTCTGCCAGATTCGGCCGACTCGTTTCTGTTGAGCCAAAGGCGGGCGAGCTAAACTCCCAAGGAAGCGCTAGGAATGCAGAAGGGATGCGGGGACGAAACGTTATATCGGTTTCTGGCGAAGAGGCCATCTGTGGAAAATAGTGTAACGTTCCGTCTGTTTGAATGTATAGGTGTTATGAGAAGGGGTTCTCCTGTGGATTATGTTGCTGAGACCGGCGGCGGTGACCGTCCGGCTCAGAAACCACAGAGAGGAGAACCCCATGAACGAGACCTACTATACCGGATTCGATGTCCACAAGAAAACGGTGAGTTATTGCGTCAAGAGGGCGGGCGGCGAAATCGTTCAGGAAGGCAAGCTGCTGGCGCGGCGCGAGGTGCTGCGGGCGTGGGCGGCAACGCAGTCCGGACCTTGGCGCGGAGGGATGGAAGCCACGCTGTTCAGCGCCTGGATTTACGACACGCTGCAGCCCTATGCCCAGCAACTGCAGATGGGGCATCCGGCGCGCATGAAAGCGATCAGCGCGGGAAAGAAAAAGAGCGATCGCCTCGACGCGCGCACCCTGGCCGATCTGCTGCGCTGCAACCTGTTCCCCCGTTGTTACGTGCTTTCGCCGGAGATGCGCGACCTGCGGCGGCTGCTCCGTTATCGTCATCTCGTGGTGGCCGAATCGGTGCGCATGCAGAACAAGATGGCCGGGCTGCTGATGGAAACAGGAGCGCCCTTCGTCAAGGCGAGATTACACGGCAAGAAGTACTTCGCGCAGTTAATCGAGACTCTGGAAGAGGTGCCGGAATCCGTGAAGGATCTGCTCAAGATGAGTCGAAGCGCTCTGGAGATGTTCGAGACGATGCAGAAGCGCCTGGTGAAGCGCTTGCTCGCCGCCCCCGCTTTGCAAGCACGGGTGGAGCTGCTGTGCACGATTCCCGGCGTAGGACCGATCAGGGCGCTGACCTGGGCGCTGGAAATCGCCGATCCTTTTCGCTTCCCGTCCATCGGCGACGCCGTCAGCTACTGCGGCCTGACCGCGGCGTTCCACAGCTCGTCCGACCAGGTGCAGCGGGGGCCGATTTCCAAGCAGCGCAATGCCTGGCTGCAATCCACGCTCATCGAAGCCGCCAAGCTGGCGCCGCGCTGGAATCCGCAATTGGCAGCGGTGCATGCACGCGAACTCGGGCGTGGCCACCGCAACCGGGCCACGCTGCAAGTGGCGCGCAAGCTGGTTGCTTATCTGATGGCGGTCGACAAGAGCGGCCAGCCGTTTCAACCGCGCGAGGTGCCGGGCGTCACGGCTTTCTCCTCGAAGAAGAACGAGGCGAACCCGCTGCCGCCCTTGCCCTCCGCTTAAGTTCGTTCGGCCAGCGATCCGCCGGCGGTTCCTCGCGTCATGGGGACTGTGCGAGGGATGCCACCTTCCCGATGCACCCTTTCGTCTGTTTCGAGGCCCGCCGGCTAACCCTAACTCAATCTTCGTGGACAGCCCCTCGTCCGGGCTGTGCCCGCAAATGGATGTCTGGCTACGCTGCCCGAGCGTTAGTCGCGCCAAACGATCGCAGGCCGCATACAATTCTGACTACCCTTACACCGGAGGACCTTACTTCCGCGAGTGAAGGGGAACCTCCGTTTCCCCTTGACGTGTACCTATCATGGATGTCCCCGCATTTCCAGCATTTCCCGCATTTTCCCAATGGCGAGGATCCCGCTACTGCTATGGCTGAGCTTGCTTCGCCGCAAGATCAATGAGCACGATATTAGAATTCTCTTGCGAGCGGTCGAATACAATCCGGCGGCCGTCGCGGGTGATATCAAAGGCCCGCATTACGCCGGGATTGTTCAGCCGAGTCAAACGCCGCGAGCGCATCGTCTTAAGGTCGAGTAGCCAGAAATCCTGCCCGGCCGTCGTAGTTCCGAGCATATAAATCAGGCCCGTTCCGTCGGGTAGGAAACGCGCACGCTCTCCTTCGCGTTGCACATTGATTTCCGGCAGATTGGCGGGCGCACCATCCGAGTGAACTGCCAGCAGCGGGGCCAGCGTAAACACTTGCGTGCCACAATACACGATCAGGTCCCCGCGCGGAGACCACACCGGATCCAAAAAAGGTCCTTTTGCTATCCGAAGTGGCGAACCGCCGTCGACCGGTAGCTTGAACAAGCCCGGTCCGTCGTGGACATTGCCAGCCGCGACGATCCATTTGCTGTCCGGGGACCAGGAAGGTGTTCCTCGAACATCGACGGCGCCCGAAAGGGGGCGAAGTCCCGTTCCATCCGCGGCCATTACGTGCATCTGCCGCTTTCCGTTTCGCCCCAGTGCAAACGCAATGCTTCCGCCGTCTGCCGAAACGGCCGGAGGGGATTGGAGCGCACCCTCCGAACCGTTCCATATCTCCAGCGATTGCCCCTCGCGGTAGCTCCACAATCCGTCAGCACCGTCCCGCGAAGACAAGTAGAACAATGATTCGCCGCCGAAGCGGGGCGCCCGGGCGCGCACGGTGGGCAGCAGGAAGGGCTTGACGTCCCGTTCCTCGACAATGTGATCGGTAACCGGCACGCTCCACAAATTGACTCGATCGTTCACGACGCTCGCGGCAAAACGCCGGCCGTCTGCGGTCGCTGCCAGCGCGGTGTATTTTTCCAAACCGGAACTCACGCGGCGCGACGCTCCGGTCTTCACATCGAACACCCACAACCGCGGGCCGGCCCCGTTTTCGTCGGGTGCAACAAACAGAATCGTCCGGTCGTCGATTGGAGTCGGGTACGTGATGTCGATGTTGAGATGCGTGAGTTGCTCGAGTTTTCCTCCGTCGGCAGCGACCCGCCAAAGGTCCATCTCATGCGTGGCCGGCCGGCCGCGCACAAGGTAGATCCAGTGCCCATCCTTGGACCAGATCTGAAAGTGGTTGTGCAATCCAGGCTCGTTCTTCACGATCTGATGCGGGTTCGCCCCGTTGTTATCCGCCACGAAGGTTGTGTCGCCGGGGTCCCACAGGTGATAGGCGATCTTGGCGCCATCAGGCGACCATGCCACTTCGGCGGCGTGGCCATCCAGGAAATTACGCGGTGATCCGCTCATCAGCGGCCACAGCATGAGTCTTTTTTGAGGGGTTCCTCCGCTCCACACTTCCGATCCGTCGCTTGAGAATCCGACCGCACGCAGCGGCGCACGTGCGTCTCCGAGCCGACCATGAGTAAGGTTCGCGAGGCTGCTGCCGTTGGATTGGATCAGCCAGATGTCGAAGGTGCCGCTGCGGTCTGAGATGAACGCGACGAATTTCCCGTCCGGAGAGATGGCAGGGTTCGTTTCGGCTCCTTGGAACTCGGTGAGAGGTGTGAACTGCGCATCCGAAAGCGGATTCCGGACCTCCGGGCTGGGGCGATGGGCGAGTATCCAAGCACCCAATCCTGCCACGACCAACCCAACCAGTGTCCAGACCAGCCAAGTGTAGCGCTTGGGTATGACTCGTGCAGGAGGAGGGCTTTCAACGGATTTGTTGCGAGCGATCCTTCGAAGGTCCACGGCTAGTTCCCGCATCGACTGGTAGCGGTCCGCTGGGTCGTTTTCAAGCGTCTTTTCCACGATGGTCCGCAGTTCCGCAGGAACGGTCTGTGGCAGGGGTCGGGGGGCCGTGTGGATGATGTTTTGTGCGATTTCGGGGTTCGTGGCGCCGGTGAACGGCCGCTCGCCGCTAAGCGTTTCGTACAGCACGGCTCCGAATGAGAAGATGTCGCTTCGCGAATCGACGGCCCTTCCTGCGGCTTGTTCCGGAGACATGTAGGGGATGGTTCCCAGTATCATCCCGGTGCGCGTTCGTCCCTCGCTAACAGTGGACATTCCATCGGGGTCGGGCAGTTCTTGAAGCTTGGCCAGACCAAAATCCGCCAGTTTCGCGTAGCCATTCTTGGCGACCAAGATGTTAGCGGGCTTGATATCGCGATGCAGGATTCCGGCGGCATGCGCCGTTGCCAGCCCATCGGCCACGCCGGTCAATAGCTCCGCGACCTGACGCCACGTGCGCCCTTTCGTTCCGGCCCACGTTTTGAGCGTCCCGCCGTCCACGAACTCAGTAACCAGATACTGGCGACCTCCGAATTCGCCGGCGTCGTGGACAGTCAGTATGTTCGGGTGGTTGAGCGAAGCCAGCACTTGCGCTTCGCGGCGAAAGCGCGCCATCCGATCGGGATCGCGTGCCAGCGCTTCAGGGAGAAACTTTATCGCGACTTCCCGATTGAGGTTGGTGTCTCGGCCACGGTACACCTCGCCCATCCCACCGCCCCCGAGCTTCTCGATGATGCGGTAATGCGAAATCGCGCGGTCCAGAAGGGAATCGGTGCTTGCTGAGTCGGCCGCTTGTGCGTGCGTCCGTGACTGGTCCCGTGCCAATTGTTGCGCCGCCATATCCATGGCTGGGGTTCCCATAAAGCTCCCCGTGCTTTCGCCCTGCGCCAGCAGCGACTCCACTTCCTTGCGCAACGGCTCGTCCCCGGCGCACGCTTGGGCGAGAAATTTCGCCCGCTCGCTCGCGTCATGCTCCCGGGCGGCATGATACAAGCGTTCGACTTCGATCCAGCGCTCACGCCCCACGCGGCGTCTCCTTGTTGCGCAACTCACCGGCCTTACAGTCGACGCGGAAGTCGGCGAATGAAAAGAGGCGAGAAGGCAGTTTGACATCCATGGCTGTCTCTTAGCAGCGGTGTGGTGGGCACCTTACGAAAACTGGGCGAAAACCAGGAGATGAAGACCAAGGGACAAACGGAACGACCCACTGGTTTCTTAACCGGCATTTTCCAATCTTCGCTCGCTCGAACGTGTGGGGTTTGCGCGGGCGTCCACCCTTGAAAGGAGTCAACTGTCGTCCTGTTCGCCGCTCCTGCTTATTCGTGCAGGTACTTCATGGGATTAACTGGCGTATCGTTGACGAGGACTTCGTAGTGGAGGTGTGGACCGGTGGTCATTCCGGTCATTCCGACGGCGCCGATCACCTGGCCGCGTTTGACCTCCTCGCCGACGACGACGAAAATCTTGCTCAGGTGGCCATACTTGGTCGCGATGCCGAACCCGTGGTCGATGGTGATGGCATTTCCGTAGCCGGAATCGAAGCCCGCCTTCAGAATGATTCCGTCGGCAGTGGAATCCACTCGGGTGCCGTAGGGGGCTCGGATATCCAGGCCGGAGTGGAACGCTCCCTCACCGCTGAAGGGGTCGAGGCGCTGGCCGAAGCCGGCGGAAATCTGACCGCGCACGGGCCAGATGGATGGCACGGTGTCAGGGCCGAGATCGATGCTGGTAACCATTCCCAGTGATGCGGGATTTGCCGAAGGTTTTAGGGGGGACGAACTGCGGATCAGGTTAAAGGCGTATAAGGACGCTTGATAGCTTGCATCGACCGTCGAATTGGTCTGCGCCGCGAGCGCCAGGGCCGCCTCCGGAAAGCCCGGGCGGCGGGCTTCTCCGAAACCGTAGGTCAGCGCAACCTCTGAGGCCAGCGATTGCAGGGAGTCGAGCTTGGCGTTGGTTGTGGTTACGGCGTTTTCCAGCGTGCGGTTTTGCGTCTTCAGGGCCTCGCGCTCCGTCCGCAGGTTGTTGTAATTCGAAACCTTCAGCAGCATTCGCGCATAACTGTTGGCGAGCGCTGCGATGGTCATGATTCCTACAACGCTGAAGGCCAAAACCAGGTGGACAATGTAAAATGGCAGCCGAATCTTGTGAAGCTGACCGTGCGCTCCCGGGAAAATCAGGAATGTATAAAATTTCTTGTCCATTATCGAGTTCACCCAAAACAATTACTTTCGAGAGCTTATTTCCGACGCTTGATCTTAGCAGTAGAGGGGCCAACCGTGGATAGTCCGAAAACCGTACAACCTGGACCGATTGTTACACTGACCCACGGTAGCGACTCTTGCTGGCGTTGTCAAGCGATTATGAAGCAATCTTAAAGATTCCCTTACAGGGCGGGAAGTATGTCATTCATTATTAGTCTGATTGGTCGATAAATCGCAACGCCTGATTGGAGAGGCTTCGTAACAATTCGCGTAAGTCGTCGGTGAGGCAGCCGCCTCAGACAATTTGGCGCAGAAATTTTTCGCAACCTTCGCGTGGCATTCTGGAGACTGGAGATTGGGCAAGGGTTGGCCGACTGTCCAACCCCTTTTTGCTGCCCAGGATTCTGCGCGGTCCAATGGAGCTTTAGGCTAAGATGGCAATCTGAACGGACTTGGAATTGAGCACTCGATGCGCGACGAGCGGCTATTCAAGAGCGAACCGGAATTCATTTCCTGGATTCTCCGGCAGGCGTGGCGAAATGTGCCGAAGGGTCGGAAAGGGCCGTCCCTCGGGATCGGCGATGACGCCGCGCTGGTGCGCGTACCCGCCGACTGCGAGTTGATTCTTACCACCGACCTCTCAATCGAGGGTGTTCACTTCAAAACGGCGCTTCACCCGCCGGAATCGGTGGGCCACCGGGCGCTGGCGCGGTCGCTGAGCGACATCTCGGCGATGGGCGGAACCCCGCGCTATGCTCTGATCTCGCTTGCCATCTCGCCCAGCCAGAGCCGCAACTGGCTGGAAGGTTTCTTTCGTGGCCTCTTCGCGCTCGCCCGCCGCTTCCGAGTGGCGATTATCGGCGGCGATACGTCCGTATTCGATGGCCCGTGCACGATCGACGCTGTCGTCGCCGGAGAAGTTCGCCACGGCCGAGCCCTGCGTCGCTCTGGGGCCCGCCCCGGCGACCTGATTTACGTCAGCGGCCGGCTGGGAATGTCCGCGCTGGGCCTGCGAGCCCTCCAGGAGCGGCCGAAAAACCGCAAGAAGCAAACGAAGCTCCCGAAACCGGGCGAGCGGGCCGGCCGAATTCCACTTGGCGCCCAAACCACGCAAGCGGCGCTGCGAGCCCATCTTTTTCCGGAACCGCAGTGCGCCCTGGGCCAATTTCTCGGGAAGCGCCGCCTGGCCAGCTCCATGATGGACCTTAGCGACGGCCTTTCCCTCGATCTCCGACGGCTCTGCGATGCCAGCGGAGTGGGCGCGACGGTATTCGCCGACCGCCTGCCCACGCCCTCCCCGCTCGACTTCGACGACGCCCTGGCGCTGTCCCTTCACGGAGGGGAAGACTACCAGTTGCTCTTCACCGTCCCGAAAGCCCGACAGTCGAAGATTCCAAGCCGCTTCGGCCGAACGCCGCTGCACTGCATTGGAGAAATCCAGGCCCGCCGCCGGATCATGCTGGTCACCCCCGAAGGCCAGTCGCAACCTTTGGAACCCCAAGGCTACGACCACTTCGCCCGCCGGTAGGCGCCATAGAATGAACGGATCAGCACGCAAGGCTGGTACAAAAAGGAGGGATAGGGCAATCCAATGAGAAATGTAATCTTCGCAATCAACATTACCCTGGATGGCTGCTGCGACCACACCAAAACGATTGGTGATGACGAAATACTTGAATATTTTACACACCTCATGCAAGACGTTGACTTGTTCGTCTTTGGGCGCAAAACCTATCAACTAATGGTTCCTTACTGGCCGGAAGTCGCAAGAAACCTTTCTGAGTCAAAAACAGCGAACGAGTTTGCTCAGGCATTTGACTCCATCAGCAAAATTGTCTTTTCAAAGTCGTTAGAGAGCGTTGAGGACAAGAATACGAGAATTGTTCGTGCGAACCTTCAAGACGAAATGCTTAAATTGAAACATGAACCCGGCAAGAACATTTTAACCGGCGGTGTGGCTATTCCATCGCAACTTATAGAGCTTGGTCTGGTTGATGAATATCGTTTTGTCGTTCAGCCAATAGTTGCAGGAGAAGGGAGACGGTTGTCAGAAGGCATTAGCCTGCAGGGGAGTCTACAATTAAAACTTGTTGAGTCAAAAGTTCTCAAATCAGGGTGTGTTGCGCTCCGTTACTTGAAACAGTGACGGAAAAATCGGCGAAAGCTCTGCCGCCGGCTCCCGACGGCATCAGAACAGTTAACGCTGAAGACGGACGGACAGAAGAAGGATCGCCCCTGTGCATCTCGGGTTGGTGCCGGCTTTCCCCGGTCAGGGCGACCGGCGTTAATTCGGTTCATACATATCCCCGATTCATGTTTGGATTATTGGCCCGTGAACTTGATCCACATCGGTGATACCCAAACGATTTCGCCGTCATCCTGCTCGCCTCGGGCGTAGTAATAACTTGTCTGATTTGTGTTGGGCTGATTGTCTCGCCAGGAGAAATCCACGTCCTGGGTGCGCGGCGAAATCGAGTACACAACTTTGCCGTCCCGGATGATTGTGACTTTGGAAAATTTGGACGTGCCGCGGAGCTTGATTCGCAGCGTGGGCGGTTGCGGCGTGGAAAATTCATCCCCCATCATGTGGCCGCCGCACTCGAAGTCCGCCAGAATTTCGTCTGTAGCCGCGTAAACGTGCCGCTTCTTGAGCGCGTCCAGAACCGCCTGGCGCGTCAAATCGGTCACGTAGAGGTTTGCATAGCTCATATGAGTGGAAATGTGGTCTGAACTTGCCTCAAATCCCAGCCGGTAACCCTTGTCCAAAGCCAGGTTCACGAATCCCTTGGGCCGCCAGCCTCCGATGGAGTCTTTCTCGCTGCTGGAGCGCGGGGCGCCGGGCATTTCGTAGTCCTGGCGCAGGCCTTGATAGATTTCGACCACGGGCTCAGCGTTGGGATCATTGTCCCGCCAGTCCGTACCCATGCCGGTGGCGCTGGTGTGCGACCCGGCGACGCCGTCAAACTGCTTCAGGTAGGCATAAAGCATTCGGGTATCGGGAGTGGGTTCGTATCGGGCGGTCTCCGCGGCGTCTGCCAGGTGGAGCGGGTCCAGGCGCGGCAGAACGTGAATTCCGCGCTGGGCGAAAATCACATTGCGATGGCCATCCGGATAATTAACGCTGCGCTCATAGGAAAACATGGGGGAAAACTTGCCGGGTGCATAAAAGACGTCGGTGAGCTTCTGGGTGATCCACCACGTGTACTCACGCCCATTGCCGTTGTCGTGGTCGCAGCAGCCCACCCAATCCAGCCCCACCGCGTCGCGAATGTAGCGGTACTGGTCGAACAGGCTGCCATCGTCGCTGCCGTCCGTTGAAATCTCACTGTGGCGGTGAAATTCGCCGCGGACGATTCGCAAGTTTTTCCCGGGCCCGCCGCGGTAGGCGTGAATCGCCTGAAGCGCCGCCACGCGCAAACGGTCAATTGTATTCACGGGTGCCGCCGCAGGTTGCGCCGCCGTGACCGAAGCGGATTCCGTGGCCGCGCCCAGGTCCAGTTCGCTGCTCCAAAGGTCATCATTGTACGGGTCGTTCAGGCTGCGGAGGTATGAGTTGGGCGTAAATGTGGTTTTGGGCTCGCGCCGCCCGTCTGAAGAGTTCACGATCAGCAGCCTGCCCGGGGCGATTGCCGCCAGTGCCGGCCGATTGTCCAGCAGATTATCAGTATGATTCAGGTAGACCGGCTTCATCCACGACTTGCCATCGAAGGAAACCATATACTCCTGCCAGCTCGTTCCGAGTGAGCCGAACCACATGGGATGAGGCGTGCGGAAGGCCAGCCAGATGCGGCCTGAAGCGTCCACCGTTAGCCTCGGCAGACTGTTGCGCACAACCGTCGGAAACCAACGCGGCTCTTCGCTGCCCAGCCGATACGAGGGAAAGTCCGGGTTCAGGTTCAGGGATTCAAGAGCTGAGCTTGCCTGGCTTCCCAGGCGGTCCGCGCGGGTATTGGGAACTCCGATGAGCGCCGAATCGACGGGTGAATCAAGATTCACGAAGCTGCCGTCGGGCTGAAGGCCGCGCAATTTGATCAGGCGTCCCTGATAAACGGAAACGCCGGAAGTGGCATATGCGCCCCAATCCTTCCCCCAGTTGCGCGCGCCTTCTTCATAAGCGATCCAAAGGCGCCCCGTTCGGTCGTAGGCAATGGAAGGATAAGCTTCGTACAAGGGCGTGGCGGCGACGGGAATTTCGTCGCCCCACGTATTTGCGGAATAAATTCGCGCGTAGACATCGAAGTTACCATTGCGGTAGGAGTCCCACGCGACGGCTATGCGACCAGACTTATCTGCGGCAATGGCGGGGTCCCATTCGTCAGCGCCGGAGTTTGAAACTTTCGCCGGCTTCGAAAATCCGCTGCCTTCCTGATGCGCAGTGTAGATCGCGGCTACCCCATTCCGCCAGCCTTGCCAGGCGATCCAGACACTCCCGCCCGCATCTGTGGCCGCAACCGCGTCAATATCGGCCCCGGGTTCGCTCGAGATTTGCACCAGCTTGCCTGGACCGGAGGAATCCACCGGGCGCGCGTAAATATCAAAATTTCCCGCATTGTTCTGCGACCAGATGACCCACGCGCGGGCGCCGCCGTCCACCGCGACGGCGACTTTGTAGCAGTCTTCGCCCGCGGAGGTGATGGGGATATTCTCGCCCCAGGCGCCGTTCGAAAATCTTCTTGCCCAGATCTGATCCCCGCCGGTGGGCTCGGCGTAGATTTTGAAATCCGAGGGCATGCTGGGCGGATTGGCGCGGATTTTGTCGGCATCCGGGCTGTGATGAAACTGCACGTAGGCGAGCCAGGCGTCTCCGTTCGCGCCCGCCGCGAGCGCGGGATAATCCTCCTCCTCAGGAGTGTCGGTCAGGCGGGTCGCGACGGGAATGCGGTCGACATACACCCGGCCCTCAAGCTTGTAGATTCCCTTTCCATAGGGAACATCCGAAGGGCGGAAACTGAATGCTCCTTGCGGGGTGGTGAAGGAAAACTCGCTTGTGTCTCCCGTGGCGGTCGCGTTGATGATGAAACCATTGGCGACGGGAAGGTCGCTATCCGGCAGCTTATAAAAAAAGCGCGCCACATGCGTCGAAATATGATATTGGTCGCCATCAATTTTGTCGTCGTCTTGAAAACGCCACGGCTCAATGGTGTATGGGCCCGCATCGGTGACTTTCAGCGTGCCATCCCAGCGGGTGGGCGCGTTGTCATTCACGCCCAGCAAAATTCGGAATGCAGCCGGCGTTTGAGCGCGGGCCGAACCGATGAAGGCAAGAATCAGGGCCGGGATTAAAGCAATGTTGAGTCGCTTCATACACGCCTGATGGGTTAGGGATTTGCTGGCGCACCAGCCATCGCCCTGGCAACTCACCCTGAGAAGAATGATGCCACCGCCTCGCGTGGCGTTCGCCCAATCGGCACAAGAATCTACACCGTACCGGGCCGCAATGCAAAAGCGGAACGCCAATCTGACCTACTCAAGAGAGATCAGGCTTGCGGCATGCGGGTAAGTGGCCGTTACGCCAGGGCGTAGCGGTTTCTTCCGGCGTTTTTGGCGGAGTAGAGGGCCTGGTCTGCGCGATGAATCAGCGACTCGGGATCGGCGTCGTCGGCGAGCGATGCGACGCCCAGGCTGAGGGTTACGGCGAGGGAATCGCAGAGAAGTGAAACCGGTGCAGCGGCCACGGATTCGCGCAGACGTTCGGCAAGCTCCAATCCCGATTGGGCATCGCAGCCGGGCGCGATCACCATAAACTCCTCGCCCCCGTAGCGGCCGAGGGAATCGTAGGGCCTCATGACCGTAAGCAATCGGCGGGCGACTTCCGTCAGCACCGCATCACCGGCCTGGTGGCCGCGCGTGTCATTGATGCGCTTGAAGTGGTCGAGGTCGAGCATGACGACCACCAGGGGTGCGTGCAGGCGGCGTGCCCGATGGAATTCGCGTTGAAGGACGTCGAGCGCCTCGCGGCGGTTCCACACTCCCGTCAGAGGGTCGCGCGTGGCCTGCTCGCGCATGGATTCGCGGGCGGCGATCAACTGATCCTGAAGCGCCAGAATGCGCTGGCCGCTGCGCAGTCGCGCCTGAAGTTCCAGCGGGTCAATGGGCTTTACCAGATAGTCGTCCGCGCCGGCGGCCAGGCCTTTCAGCAAATCCTCGCGAGTAGCCTTGGAGGTGAGCAGCAGCGTGTAAATGTACGACGCGCAGTCTCGCTGGCGCAGGTCACGGCAGATTTCTACGCCGTCGATGCCGGGCATGATCCAGTCGAGGATGGCCAGCTTGGGGGCGTCACTGCTGAACAGAATCTGCCGGGCTTCGGTGCCGTCCGAAGCGACCACCACCTCGTAATCCCAGCGTTCCAGCGAGCGCTGCAACAGTCTGCGCGTGACCGGATTGTCCTCCGCAACCAGCACTTTCATGGTCCAACGCTCCCTGACAGCAATCC
>JASHTY010000406.1 GCA_030040315.1 Terriglobia bacterium
GGCTTTAAGGCCGCCGTCCACGCTTGCATTCGGCATCAGCGCACCTTTCTGCACAGGGCGCGTCCATGCCTGTGGCGCATCGGCAAGGATGGTTATCTCCGGAGCGTGTTCATTGGGCCCCGAAGGCGCGTGCTGGGACTGTATCGAATTCGTGGAACTCCTGGAAGCGTCGGGACCGGGCTTGCCGGCATCGGCGAGCAATCCGTTGATGGCGGCGACTCGCGCCTGGGCCTGCGCCTTCATTGATCCGGAGCCGTCGGCGATGGTCTTGAACTGGGCCAAGGCACCCCTCAGGTCGCCCGAAGATTGCATGCGGTCCGCCGTGTCAAATTGCTGCTTATCGGCTGCTTGGGCGAGCTGGTCATTGATCTGTTGAACGCGAGTCTGGGCGGACTGCCCCAGAGGGCCTGGCTTCGTGGCGATGGCCTTGAATTGCGCAAGTGCGCTATTCAGGTCACCCGAGTTCTGTGCGCGGCTGGCGGCGTCGAATTGCCGTTGCAGCTCGTTAGCACTCATTTTGCCGGTAATCTGTTGTATGTGCTTCTCGGCTTCCTGAGCCAGGGGCCCGGGGGTGCTTGCGACCTTCTGGTATTGCGCCAGCGCTCCCTGCAGATCCCCGCTGGCCTCGGTGCGCTCAGCAGAATCGAGTAAACCTTTCGACTGGAGGCTCCGGTCGATATCGGCCACAGCTTCCTGCGCCTTCGGCGCCAAGCTCGAATTGGGAACTCCGAGCGAGATGACCAGTTCGAAAAGGCCGCGGGCTACCGAATAATCATTTCGCTTCAAAGCGCTGTCGGCCTGCTGATAGGTTTGCTCCTCGATTTTGGAGATGTCCATTCCGCGCTGGAGCTGCATGACGATAGGAATGGCGTTGAATGCCTGATCCTTCAGAGGCCCATTCAGTTCTGCAACCTTCTTATACAGCGCAATCGCATCGTCCCACCTTTTTTCGTCTTCAGCGGTCTTGGCCTGATTGTACAGATTTTTTTCCTGCTGAAGCTGGCGGCCAATCGCGTCGATAGCACGCTTTGCTTCCTCCTTGAGAACTCCATTCTTTGCAGCCAGCTCCTGCCACTTGGCCAGAGCAGATTGAAGATCGCCGGTTTCTTGCAGTCCCTGCGCCACGGCTTCAAGTCGCGATTCCTCAATCGTAGGACCACTCACGGCCTTCGGCCGCAGGAAAAAGTAACCGCCTATGGCGAGAAGGACGACGGCGATTGCCACCCAGACCATCGGCGACTTTTGTGAAACTTTTTGGCCCGCTGCCACCGCCGCAGCGCGCGACGGGGTCTGCCGAATGGGTGAAACGTGCGGGCCGGCCTGTTTTTGCTGGGGCGGGGGAGTGGCGAGCGGTGAGGCAGCCAGGGCGCTGGTGGTTTCGGGCAGCCCGGATGAATCCGTTTGTCGTGAGCCCGTCATTAACGCCTCACGCTGTTCGTTCGCCCGCTTCTGCTCGCGGGTGGCTTGGTCGAACAAGGTCTGCGCCCGGGCATCAAGCGGCCCCAGCTTTTGGGCCTCGCCGAGCGCCTGCATCGCGGTGGTAAATTCTCCGCGGGCCAGGGCGTGCTGGGCGTCGGTCACCAGCTTTTTGGCTCTTACTTCGGGCGGCAGGCGTTGAATATCCGCCGTGATCTCGCTTTGCAGGCGTTTTGCTTCTGCGTGGGTGTTATCAAGGTACAAGGCCTCGCGAACTTTTTCCTGCGCGCTGTCCAGATCTCCGCTGGTCCGCAAATCAGCGGCCTTTCCCAAAAGGTCGCCAATGAACGTCATTTGCAAACCACGCGCTAGGGGAAGGATATCGGCGAGTAATTCATCGAGCGACTGGTATCGCTCCTCGGGGTGCTTCTTCAGCGCCTTGCTGATGATGGCGTCGAATTGCGCGGGCGCTTCCGGGCAGCACGTGCTTAAGGAAATCGGCTCGGTATTCAAGATCTTGGCAATGACGGCCGTAATGGTCGATCCATCGAAAGGCTTCTTATAGGCCAGCAATTCGTAGATGACGCAAGCCACCGCCCACAGGTCGGAACGGCTATCCACATGGCCGTCATTCACCTGTTCCGGCGCGGCGTAGTGAACCGTGCCCAGGAACGTTCCGGTCTTGGTGAGGGTCGTAGTGTTCAGATGGACGATGCCGAAGTCCACGACCTTTACCGTGCCGGTCTTCGTCAAAAGAATGTTGGCGGGCTTGACGTCGCGATGAACAAACCCGTTTTTGTGCGCGTGACTGAGGCCCTCACAAAACTGCTGCACCAGCTTGAGCTTGGTGGCAAGCGGAATGGGCTGCCGGCGGGTAATGATGCTTTTCAGGCTGTCGCCCTCGACGTATTCCATCACGATGTACGGGCACCCGTCCGATTCCCCCATATCGTGGATGGTCACGATGTTCGGGTGCTGGAGGGTTCCGGCCGATTGTGCTTCGCGGTAAAAGCGCTTGAGAATTTCGGGGTCCGATACCAGGTCCGGAGTGATGGTTTTGATCGCCACCATGCGTCCGATTACGATATCGCGGGCCTTGTACACAACGCCCATGCCGCCTTCGCCCAGTTCGGCGACTACCTCATACTTCCCGATTTTGCGCCCAGCTTGCTGTTTCATGAATCCGCACCCGTGAGCCTGGCTGCGCAGGTCTGCCTCAATGCGCAGTTTCGAATGGCGGTGCGTGTACGCCGCCACCTCGCGCATCTGGCGAGATATCTTTGTCTTTCGAGAGCTCCCCTACTCATGGAGTTTAACCCAATTTTGGGCAATTTCAAATCGCCAGTAGGTGCTAGACGTGGTTTCGAAATCCCCGTACAACTCTAACGCCGCCGGGTTTACCTAAAGGGCGAACTCGTGCGAGGCTTTGAAATTCCGATGCATCTGTTTTCAACAACTTCTGGGGAGTCACCTATAATAGGCAAATCTTGAAATCCAGAGCCGCAGTCTTCCAAGACGATCCTGGTATTCTTCGGATCTTCTCCCGGCTTTTGCGGACGCCATCCCTTTGTTTTCAACACTTTCTGGGGTTATCCCCCCCCACTAGAGTGTCTTCTCCGATGGCAGGGGAACAGCATTCCGCCATCACCTTGCCACACACTCCACCCGCTACTCTTGAACTGCTGTCCTTTATTTTCATACACATCCCCGGATGCACCTTAATTTTCGATATTTTTACGCAATGACTCATTCTGCCCCCAAACGCCAACCGATGTTCTGGAATTGGTGGGTCATATAAGCCCGTCGTCCCTCGTGCCCTCTTTCATTTAGCAAAAAGTATAGATTACCACAGAATAAACATTGGGTCAAGCCAAATCGTTGACGCTTTGTCTCAGACCATCGCATCCATTGTCAGCAACCGAATCTGGGTGCCGAGTCGTTGTTGACTTCCATTCTTGGCTCTGATAATTTGAGATGTGCAAGGTGGTGCAGGGAAGTTTCCTAACAGATGGCCCCACCGAGGAGATGCCATGCCGATTGAGCTTACCGCAAAGGCCGTTTCGAAGGTCAAGGAAATCATGTCGCAACAGGAGAATCAGCCGCTGGGGCTGCGCGTAGGGGTCGCGGGCGGAGGGTGCTCCGGATTCTCATATCAGATGAACTTCGAAAGCCAGAGCAATCCTATCGACAAGGTCTACGAGTTTGACGGCCTGAAGGTATTTGTGGACCAGGCCTCCCTCATGTACCTGAATGGGACGAAGATTGATTATGTCGAAACCCTCGAGGGCGCAGGTTTTAAGTTTGAGAACCCCAATGTGAAGACTACTTGCGGCTGCGGTAGTTCCTTCAGCGTGTAATCGCAATTTCGCAAGTGTCTGCGATGATTTCGCAACCCCCGGAGCGCTTCAGAGCGAGTCCGGGGGTTTGCTTTTCAGGCCAACCAAGCCGGTCTCCCATTTAGTGGGCGGCTGCCAAAGAAAAAGCGCGGCCCCGGGTTTGAGGCCGCGCCTTCAAGTCTAATTTACGGACATTCAACTGCTTCCCGACGCCTGGGGATAGAAGTAGCGGTCAGTTCGGAAGTTGATGCACACCTCGGGCTTCCAGGACCCAGGTTGGCGCCGTCCACGGTGCTCCGGTAGTTGACGTTCCACTCGTCTGAAGGTAGAACAAATCCCCGCGAACATTCAGGGTCGGCGCCTGGGTCAGGTTGATCAGGCCGCTTATGCCGGTGAAATTGGTCTGAGGGTACGTGGTCACCGTAATGGCGCTCCCTCCGAACAGTCCGCCGCAGGGAGTCATGGTGAAGCCTCCCGTGACGCCGTCCGATTGATCGGCGAGCAAGGCATTAAAGTTTCCCATCACGTTGCGCGGCCGCAGGAAGACACGGTTTGCCGCCATGCTGGGCGAAGTTCCGGATCCAAGAACACCGAACACTGCAACCTTTTCCGCCACGCCCAGTGTCTGCGGGGCAAACGTAAAGGCCTCGTGATTCCAATTTCCCCAATTGACGAAGTATTTGGTGCTGCTCGAGAGTGTAACGTTCAGGCCGGAATGCATGGGAATTGTGCCATTCATGCTGGGAACTTCGTCATCCACAAGGAGCGTGAATGAAGTCGCGTTGCCGGAGCCGTCGCGCGTAACGGCGAGGATCTTGCCCAAAAACGCCGACTTCTGGCTGGAGGGCGACGTTTGCTCCTCCGAATCGACGGTCTGGGCGATGATCTGGCCGCTGGTGTTGATAATGGCGTCGACTTCAACAAACGTGCTGGCCGTGAGGTCGGAGAATGTCGTCACACCATCGCCTTCAAAGGTCGTGCTGCTGTTTGAATAGATCGTGTACGTTTGACCCGTGCCGTCGGCAACCGTCAACGTGAAGCTTCCGGTGAAACCGCTGGGCAGATTGCTTGTGCTTGTACCCTGTACGACGCCGTAAAGTGAATCGGCTTCGCCCACAGTCGTCCCGGATAGGGTATTGGGAGTTATGGTGATAACTGGGTCAACCGTTCCCGTCACCTGGCCGGTGGCGTCCACTTGGGCGGACTTGCGCAAGTTGAAATCCATGGTGATCCCGGTGGTTGTGGAAGCCGAAACCACCAGCGCCGGACTAATCGTAATGGTGAAGGTCGATGCCGTCAAAGTGACGGGAATCTGGACGGGCGCGGGGGGGCTGACACTGGTATTAATGGCCCACATCTCCGGGCTGGTGATGGTCATCTGCAACTCGTTATAGGTCCCGGGAGTCACACTCGCAGTACTCAGGATGTTGGTGAAATCCTCCAGCCGGGCGAAGTCGACCGTAGCCGGCGACGTGCTGGATATCAGGGTTACAGGCGTTCCGCCGCCTTCAGGCACGAGGCTGGCGGAGGTGATGGTGGCGATGAACGATTCGACGTCACAGATGGGTGCGTCCGTCCCAAAGGCGACGAGAGAGCCTGAGGACAGGTTGGAATTCAGCGTAGTCGAGGAGGTGGACGCGCCGTTTGACCCACAACCGACGATGAAGGCCGCGGCAACAAGCAGAGCTCCGCCGGCCAGAAGTGCAATCGCTCTTTTGCTCATAATTTCCCCCTAAGAAATTTTAGTTGTGTGTCCATCGCCGCGCTTGGCGTGTGTTTCTCCGGACCCTTGGTTGTGGCAGGTCTCTGGTGCAGCCCTTCCGCCCAGCTCATTTATAAGTTAACCAGTCTGAACACAATAGATTAGAGTATTCCATGATTTGAGATTAACCACCCGGAGTCTAGGTCTTCACTTTCCTGTGGCCGCCTCGTGCAAGGGCTTTTGTTGGCCCGCATTCGGCAGATTCCGTTCTTCCCATTCAGTGCAAGCATCGTTCCAGCCCGAGTGTGAGCAAGGTGTCGATTGCTCCTGCGGCTTTGAACCCGCATGATTGCGAAAAGTTGCGGTGTAGGGAATTAACCTGACGGGCAGCCCGGCGAGGCCTCAATTAAACATGGCGCGCAGGCGCCGGATTCCTGCCTGAGCGAGGAGATACCGTGGGTCGATTTCGGCCGCCTTCCGGTAACAGGAAAGGGCGCGTGAAAAATTGTGTTTCAGTTCCCACACCCGGCCGAGGTTGAAGTGGGGAAAGGCGGGATTGTCATAGCGCAGCGCGCGCGTTGCCATCTCAAGCCAGGGGATGGCTTCATTCAGTTTGCCCTTTTCGATCAGGTAGGCACCGATATCGTTATAGGGATTGCCGAAGTCCGGGTCAATTTCGATCGCGCGGTGGCACTCCGCAATGGCCGCGTCGTAATCTCCCATGAAGCTGTAGGTCCACCCGAGAAAGGTGTGGGCTTCCGCCGTGGGGTGCACCTGGATGGAGTGGCGATAAAGCTCCACGGCCTCACTCAGCTCGCCTTTCATCTGGTGGCGATAGGCATCACGAAAGATTTCAATGGCTTCGTTCAAAGTTTCGTCTTCGGGCATCGCGCATTCCTGACAGGTTTCGACAACACCGCAAAACGTCCGTTATAATTATAACGCAACCAGGGGAACCCTGTGAAAATCGCATTGGCGCAAATTGACACTACCGTCGGCGACTTTGCCGGGAACACGGAATTGATCGTAGAGTATGCCGGGTGCGCCCGCGAGCGCGGCGCCGACCTGGTGGTGTTTCCGGAGCTTGCGCTTTGCGGCTACCCTCCGCGGGATCTGCTCGACAAGCCGGGATTCATTGAACGCTCGCAGAGTGAACTGATCCGTCTGGCGGGCAAGCTTCCGCCTATTCCCGCTCTGGTGGGTTATGTGCGCCGCTCAACCGTCAGCCAGGGCAAGCGCGTGGCGAATGCCGCAGCGTGGCTGGAAGGCGGCAGGATCGCGGTGGACTATGCCAAGATTCTTCTGCCCTTCTACGACGTTTTTGACGAGTCGCGCTACTTTGAACCGGGCGCAGCGGTGTGCGTGCACGAGTTCGGCGGCCATCGCATTGGCATCACCATTTGCGAGGACGTTTGGAACGACAAGAATTTCTGGACCAATCGCCTATATACACGCGACCCTGCTGAGGAATGCATTGCCGCGGGCGCGGATCTGCTCCTCAACATTGCATCATCACCCTTCACGACCGAAAAAATTCAATTGCGGTACAACATGCTTCAGGCGATCGCCGGCAAGCAGGGAATTCCCGTGGCGTATGTAAACCATGTGGGCGGAAATGATCAATTGCTATTTGACGGCTCAAGTCTGGCTTTTGACGCCAGGGGCGAGTTGTGCACCCGCGCCCGCGCTTTCGCCCAGGACCTGGTAATTTTTGATACCGATGGTGGTGAGAAGGAAATCCGCCCAGCGCCGGCGTCCGAGCCGGAGGAAATCTATCTGGCTCTGACCGTGGGCATTCGCGACTACGTGCGCAAATGCGGATTTAAGAAGGTGCTGGTGGGATTGAGTGGCGGCATCGATTCCTCGCTCGTCGCCACGCTGGCCGCAGACGCACTCGGGCCTGAAAACCTGCTGGGCGTCGGCATGCCGGGGCCGTACTCTTCATCGGGCAGCCTTCGCGACGCCGAGGCCCTGGCGCGAAATCTGGGCATTGAGTTCCGCGTCATCCCCATCACGCCGGTTTTCGAAAGCTACCTCATTACTCTCGATCCGGTATTCGATGGCGCGCCGCCCGACGTAACGGAGGAGAACGTTCAAGCGCGGATTCGCGGAAATATCCTGATGGCGCTCTCCAACAAATTCGGCTCGCTGCTTTTGACCACGGGAAATAAATCGGAATTGGCAGTGGGTTACTGCACGCTTTACGGCGATATGGCCGGCGGGCTGGCAGTGATTGCCGATATTCCCAAGACCTCCGTTTACGCTCTGGCGCGTTATATCAATCGTGGTGGCGAACGCATTCCCCAGGCGTGTCTTGACAAACCGCCCTCCGCCGAGCTTCGCCCCAACCAGACGGACCAGGATTCGCTTCCGCCCTATGACACGCTCGACGCCATTTTAAAGGCGTATATCGAGGAGAACCGAAGCGCGGATGAAATCGCCGCCGGGCTCGTGCACACGGATCCGGAACTTATTCGCCGCACCATTCGCATGGTAAATTCCGCCGAATACAAGCGGCAGCAGGCCCCCCCCACCCTCAAGGTTACCGCCAAGGCGTTTGGGATGGGGCGGCGATACCCGATTGCGCAGAAATTCTATGAGTAGGGAAGTGGCGAATTGAATGGGTGCCGCAGTCATTCTCCGGCAAACCCAAAAGCCTTTGTGCGTGCGGGGCGTAAGCTGGCGAACTACCCGCCACCGCCGGAAAGAGACCCCTCACCCGACCTCCTCTGTCGGCCACCCTTTCCCCACGGGAGAGGGGAAAGAACTTTGCTCGCGTTCGCGCCAAAGATGTGTTTTCCCTCTCCGAGGGGAGGGTGCCGGCCATGCGCCGGCGGGTGAGGGGTCTGTTCCGCAGGCACATCGGGCCGGGAAACCGGACTTCAGAAACTGCCAAGCTTTTGCTCTCTCCTCGGCAAAACCGCGGATCTCTCGACGGATTAGAATAAACCCCGCTACCTTGGACCCGCCATTGAACTGCCCGCCGAAGTGGAGTAGCCTGAACTTCAGTGGGCAAGGTCACAACAAAGCGAAAAGTCAGCGTTTGCCTGATGTCGGCGCATCCATTGGTTTTGGCGGAGTGGCAGCGGGTGCTTCAGCCGGCCGGGTTCAAGCTGAATTCTCGCCGGCTGGAGGCGATGCCGGTGCGCGGCGTGGAAGAATTGTCCTTGCCGCGCGCTGATGTATTCGTAATCGACTCCCACGCGCCGCGGCAGACGACGGAGGTGCTGGTCGCCGGAATCCAGGAGCGATTCCCGCGCGCCCGCCAGGTGGTGGTGGCTGAGAAGCTGACGGAAACCCACGCGTTCCCGCTGCTTCGGCTGGGGGCGAAAGGTTTGCTGGGATACGAGGAAGCTCACCAGCTTCTGTCCCAGGCTTTGAGCGTGGTGGCCGCCGGGGGATTCTGGGTGCCGCGCGATCTGCTTTCGCGGTTCATTGACTCAAACCTGGGACTGCGCCGCGAGCGCCAGATTCGCTCCAGCCCCTCACACCTGAGCCAGCGCGAACGCGAAGTTTTGAACTCCCTGCTTGAGAATCTGGCCAACAAGGAAATTGCCAGCAAGCTTAACATTTCGGAAAGGACCGTGAAGTTTCACGTCTCAAGCCTTCTGGAAAAGTTTAACGTACGCCGCCGCACGGATTTGATTCTGCTTGCATTTCAGGACCGGACGACTGGCCTTTGACCTGTACTTCAGGTCAGGTGCTATTCCTGTCCCAAAACTAGCCCTCTCACCCATTGTCACGCTCATTTCCGCAGCATAACCTGTGCACTCTTCACCAGCCAGCGGGCAGGCTTGTCTCTGCGCGGGCAAGACAATAACCGTGCCGGGCGATGACACAAGTGGCACGGTCCGCCGGGTCCGGTCTGGTTAGCGGGCCCGCGACTGTGCCGCCTCAGGATTCGACTTTATGGATCAAACGTATCACCTGTTCGTGGTCTTCCCGGGGGCGCACGGCAAGCTGCACAAGGCTCATTTGCCGCTGTTTGGAGTTCGCCTGGTCCTGGCCCTTGCCATCACCGGATTCGCGGCCGCGGCGATGACGGCGAGCAATTACGCCCTCATGTTGCTCAAGGTTTCAAGCTACAACTCCCTGCGCAGCGAGCTGGATGCACTGAAAATCCAGAGTCAGACCCTTGAAACCGACGCCAATCGCTCCCAGTTGAAGCTGGAGTCGCTGCAGTCGCTCGCGGCGGATCTCGCCCTTGCTTACACCTTTAGTGACGGCCGGCGCGCGCAGATGCCTGCGGACGTTTTGCACGTTGCCAGCCGCGGAGTGACGGATTCCGGGGCAGACTTCGCAGCGTCGCTCTGCGCGTTCCAGATGATGAAGGGAATCCCGCTTCTTGCCTCCTATGCCGTTGGCCAATCCTCGCTGCTGGCAAACGCCCTCCAGGACTCCGACACTCCGTCACTGTGGCCCGTACGGGGTCGCGTCACGGCGGGCTTCGGGCAGCGCATGGACCCCTTTACCGGCGAAGATGCATTCCACGCGGGCATTGACATCGCGGCTCCATCCGGAACACCCGTGCGGGTGGCGGCTGACGGAATTCTTTTTCACGCCGGGCCCGCCGGGACGTACGGCAATGAAGCTCTGATTGACCACGGGTACGGCATCACCACCAAGTACGCCCACTTGAGCAAGCTTTACGTGAAGGTAGGCGAGCAAGTCCATCGCGGGCAGATTATCGGCGCCGTGGGAGTCACGGGGCGCACTACGGGACCGCATCTGCACTACGAAGTGCTGGTTCGCGGGGAAGCCGTAAACCCCGCGACGTACCTGCGCGATTAGCCCGGCATCATCAGGCCAATTCAATCTCACGCAGCAAATTCCGACCCCGCCGCAACCTCAACAGCAGCCGCGGGCCACTGAGGAAGGAAGCGTGTATGAGCCAAATCAATGCTGTGGATGAATTTCGAAAGGGAATTGCCGCTTTGCGCAACGGCTACGTGAATTCCGCCCTGTTTCACCTTCAGAAGGCCGTGGAGCACAACGGCAACAACCCTTTTTACCTCTCCTATTACGGAGTTGCCCTGGCCCGCGTGGAACGCGATTGGCAGCGTGCCGAGGCCTCCTGCCTGGCGGCGCTGCGCTTCCTGCGCACCGATCCGCACCTTTATCTGAACCTGGCGGAGGTATACCGCCGCGCCGGTGAACTGGACGACGCCCTCTGTACGCTTTACAACGGCCTGCAATTCACCAAGTGGGACCCCACGCTGGTGAAGGCGCTCGAGGAGTTGGGAATCCGGCGCCCGCCTGTGCTCAGTTTCCTGAATCGCAAGAATTTCATCAACCGCCAACTGGGGAAACTGCGCCACAAATTCGAAGGGCAGGGAAAGGTCTCGCCCCTGGAATCGTTGCGCGCAGTGCGCAGCTAGAGGTTTGCCCTTGCAAGTGCCTCGTCAGAATTGACATCCTTAAATATCAGGCCGTCCACCTCACCCGAGACCGCTTGTTCCCGACAGGATGCAGCGTCCGCCAGCCACAGTTAAGCCCTTCAGCACAGAACAGATAGCGAGCTACAGAAAATTCTTTCTTCGTGCATCTTCTTGCGCTCTGCGGTTCAAGCCCTTCTTATCTCACCTCCGGCACGCCCTGTGCTAGAATTAGTGCGTAACCGCTAATCGGCGCCGACTGTTCAGGATTGTAGTTCGTTGCCAGATTATCCCCCATCCCGCCAGTTCGTCGCCTTGACCCTCGTTTGGGCTGCCTGCGCACTTGGTCCGGCGACGGCAACGGCTTCTGTCAAGCTGCCGCACACGGAAATCCACAAAGTCGAACTGGACAACGGAATGAACGCCCTGATCGTAGAGTCGCATGACGCGCCGGTGATTAACGTGCAGGTTTGGTATCACGTGGGCTCGAAGAACGAGGTGGCGGGCCGCACGGGATTCGCGCATTTCTTCGAGCACCTGATGTTCGATGGAACGAAAAACCTGGCTTCCAACGAATTCTCCGATTATATCGTGCGCTCGGGCGGCACGGACAACGCCTACACGACGGAGGACACCACGGTTTTTTGGGAAACGGTGCCCAGCAACATGCTTCCTGTGGTGCTGTGGCTCGAGGCTGACCGCATGCGCAAACTGGACATCAACGAAAAGGTATTTAATAACGAGCGGCAGGTCGTGGAGGAGGAGCGCCGTCTGCGCTTCGACAATCCTCCCTATGGCACCGTGGTTGAAACGCTTTACGAGAATGCCTACACCGTACATCCCTACCGGCACATGACGATTGGGAGCATGGAAGACCTGAACCACGCGAGTATCCAGGACATTCAGAATTTTTACGACACCTATTACGAGCCCGCAAATGCCACGCTGGTGATTGTGGGGGACGTCGATTGCCGGGAAGCAGAATCCGAAATTCGCAAGTACTTGGGACCCGTGAGGGAAGGGAAGCCTCTTACGCCCGTGGAGATTCCCCAGGAACCGCCGCAGCAAGCCGAGCACGTGGTCAAGGTGAATCTGGGAGTCACGCTGCCGGCCTTCGTGGAGGGCTTTCACATGCCCGCCGACGGCACTCCGGACGCCTATCCGCTGCGGCTGGCTTCAAAGATTCTTTCCGAAGGAGAAAGCTCGCGTATCTATACGCGCCTGATTTACGACAAGCAGATTGCTGTCCAAGCCGACAGCAGCGGCAATTTTACCGAAGATCCCAATCTATTTTTCGTGTTCGCCGTCATGAACGCCGGCCACACTCCTGCCGAGGGCGAAACGCAGGTTGACGCCGAGCTTACGCGGCTTAAAGATGAGCTTGTGCCAGAGGCCGAGCTGGAAAAGGCCAAGAACCAGACTTTGCGTGATTTCATCCTGAGCCGCCAGACGGCGCAGAGCCGCGCCGAAGAACTGGGTTACGCGGCAGTGGTGCTAAAAGATCCGGACCTGGTGGATACAGAGTTAAAACGCTTTCTGGAAGTTACCCCGCAGGATATCCAACGTGTCGCGCGCAAGTATTTTGTGACTGACAACAAAACTGTCGTGGAGGTTTTTCCCAAGAAAGAAGCCGGCGCGAATGCGTCGGGCAAATAGCGGGAACACGGGTTACGGGATAGAAGCTACGGGGCAGAAAAGCGGTTCGAAAGGAGGCAGGATGATGAAGTTCAGTTTGGCTGGCGCAGAGCGAGCTAAGCTCTGCGGCTCTGGCGTGGATGGATCGCAAACGATGAATTGCAGGGCTCAGACCGCTCTGCGCCAGCCAATCCGCGCCGTGCCTCCCGCGTCCTTCATTCCCTTGGTTGCGCTGCTCCTGCTTGCGCTCGCATCGCCCCTCAGCGCCCGCGACTACCCTCCCGACGTGCCCCCCCCGAAGCCCGTGGTGATCCCATCGCCGGTTGTGCGCGCGCTTTCCAACGGACTTCAAGTAGTGATTGTGGAACGGCACACTCTGCCGATCATCACGCTGCGATTGGTGGTGAAGTCGGGGGCGGAGTGCGATCCGACAAATCTGCCGGGCACCGCCGCTTTGGTGAATGGCCTGCTGACGGAGGGCACGGAGCGGCGCACGGCGCACGAACTGGCGGAGGCCATCGACTCGATTGGGGGAGTCGTTGACAACGACGTGGATTGGGACAGTTCCTATCTCAGCCTGAGCGTTCTGGCCGACCACACGGAGCTGGCTTTTGATCTGGTCAGCGATATGCACCTTCATACGGCTTTCTCGCCGCCAGAGATCGAGCGCCAGAGGAAGCAGACGCTCTCAAGCCTGGAAGTGGCGCAGGACGATCCTGCCTACGTGGCGGACATGGCCATGCAGGAACTGGTTTTTTCCGGCACGCCCTACGGCCATCCGGAGGACGGCACGCTCGACTCCGCACAGCGCATCACCGCGAACGATCTGCACGATTTCCACGACCGCTACTACCAGCCGCGCAACTGCATTCTGGCGGTCGTGGGTGACATCTCCGTGAAAAACGCCATGAAGCTGGCCGCAAAGTACTTCTCCGCATGGCAAAACGGCAGCGAACCGATTCCCGCACCGGTCGCATCTCCCGCGGCGGCCTCCGCGCGGCGCGTGGTGGCCATCGACAAAAGCGATGCTGTGCAGACGGAGATCCGCATCGGCAATGTGGGCGTGCCGAGAGACAGTCCCGATTATCTTGCCCTCAGCATCGTGAATGAAATCCTGGGCGGGCCCGCGGAGAATCGCCTGTTTAAAGCGCTGCGTACGCGCCAGGGGCTGACCTACGGCGCATCAAGCGACCTGATCTGCCGCCGTCATTTGGGCGCATGGGTGGCCAAAACTTTTACCCGCACGCCTGAAACTCTGCGCAGCGCGGACGTGGCAATAAAACAGATTCAAAGCCTCCAAGACCACGGAATCAGCAGCGACGAGCTTGAAACCGCCAAGAGCTATCTGATCGGCCACCTGGCGCTGGAATTCGAGACCTCGGATGATCTCGCGGAGAAGGTTTTGGAATTGATTGAAGACGGCCTGCCGCTCGACTACTGGAACGATTACCCGGATAAACTTCAGGCCCTGAAGGCCGATGACGTCAATACCGCCGCCATGACTTACCTCGACACCGGCCACGACGTGATGGTTCTGGTGGGTAGCATCTCCGACTTCAAGAAAGACTTGAAGAAGCTCGGCCACGTGCGAATTATCCCCATGAGTGAATTGGATTTCGGCTCCCCGGATCTGGCGCGAACGTCGGAAAAGTGATTGGACGGCGGCACCGGAATTCGCGGGTGGTGCAGAGATTGCATTTTGTGTCTGCGTCGCGCCAACGCAGCGTGGCAATCGGGCCGCATACATAAACCCCGATGTATGCGCCACCCGCGACGCCCATCTCGACGCCACAAAACCTGGGAGGGGTAATTCGACAGGAAATTTGAAACTTTCTTTTCGCCTGTGGGCTACTTCGTTAGAATGGATGGGGGATACGGTCTTGCATCCCGTAACCTAATGAAGAAGGGAATTCAGATATTTGCCGGACTGACGCTTCTCGCGGCTGCAGCCGAGGGCTTGATCCTGGCGCGGATTGCAATCGACCCCTGGCGGCTTGCGGCTTTGCTGGAAAATACCGCGCTGGTGGTGGCGGCGTTTGTCGGGCTGACCGATTCCGGGTTCGTGCGGCAACTTCGTCATTGGGCAATGGCCTCCGTTGGGCTCGCGGCGGGGTTGCCATTCCTCTTGCTCGTCCCGTATCTCATCTTCGGGTTCGGAACGCGCACGTTCTCACTACTGGCGCTCGGCAAATTGACTGCGTACATCGCGATTCCGACTGCCTTGCTTCTGCCGGACCGGTTGCATCGCCGCGAAGGTTTGACGTGGCGCGATGTGGTGGCGATGGTTGCGCTGGCGGTGCCGGTTTCCGCCGGATGGCTGCAGGGAATTTGGACGTGGCCGCAGGACCTGTACATCTTCAGGCCGATTTTCTGCGTGCTGGTGGGGGGATACGCTTTTATCGTCCTGCGGGGGCTTGAGGGAGTAGGGTATCGGCTGGTTTGGAGGCGTCGCGACATCTCCGAGGGGCTCCTGAATTTACTGGCCTTCTCGATTCTGGCCATTCCCTTGGGCATTGGCCTGGGATTCATTCATCCCCACGCCATGAGGCCGCTGACGCACGGACCGATATTCCAGGTTGCGTGGCTTGAAGACATTGCGCGAACCGTGCGCCCGGGAATCAATTTCTTCTTCCTGTTTGTCGGCATCTACCTGAGTGTGGCGATTCCTGAGGAGCTGCTCTTCCGCGGGGTCCTGCAAAATATTCTGGTACGGACGATTCGCAGGGGACCGCAGGGGCTCTACGGATTGCTGATCGCCTCCGTGGTGTTTGGCGCTTCGCATCTGCACCACGCTCCGGTGCCCAATTGGCGATACGCGATTATGGCGACGGTCGCGGGAGTTTTCTATGGCAACGTCTACCGCGTGCGCGGGCGATTGTGCGCATCGGCTCTGACTCATGCTCTGGTCGATACAATTTGGCACTTTTGGTTTTAGAAGGTTCAGTCCCACTGGGTTTTAGCGGATCTAGGGAAGTAGAATGCGCGTGCCCGCAATCGCCCTATGGCGGGCTGAGACAAACGCTAATGGGTGCATGTGATTCCGGCGGGCGCGCGGCGGTTCGAAGATTGTCCAAAGGAGTACTTCAATGAAACGGGTTATCTTGTTGGCCGGACTCATGATTCTGGTGGCCGCGAATTTTGCGAGTGGCAAGGATAAGAAGGGCTTGCTTACCGGCACTTGGGAATGCCAGTCGCACGGCGGCACTCAGGGCGATATGGCTTTTACCCTATATCTCCAGCAGAACAAGGAAGTTGTGGATGGCCGCATCGCTTCACCGATCGGCGGCACGGAGATCAGTTCCGGCACCTTTGCCAAGAACAAACTGGAGATTCATATCGACACGCCCCAGGGGAATTACACTCTGCTCGCCAAGTATAACAAAGGTGAGCTCTCCGGAAATTGGTCGAACGATACTGAGAAAGGCGCTTGGGTGGGCAAAAAGAAGAGCGATTCCGTAAACTAATACTTACCTGCCAGTTGCGCCTATTAATCAAACTGAGCACTCGGCAGCATTCCGCCGCAAATTAGGAAGCTTTGCCTTGGTGCAGCCAAGAAGCTTAATCGCTGGAGCGCTTGTATGAAGGCTGGGCGGCCATCATCCGCCTCGCAGGCGAAGAGATTCGCCAGATGTCGTAGTTAACATAACATACCTTATCAGACGTTAGAGTCGTCCAAGAGATTAGCCGATTTTGGTGTTTTTGAGCCATTTAGCCACAGCTCCTCCCCGTCTTCCCCGCGAAAATGCCGGTCCAATTCGCAGAGGTAACGCACTCCCAGCAAATGCGCGTGGCGGCTCGACCATTCACTCAGTCGCGTCGTTCCGGTCGGCGGATTCTTTGAAACCAGCAGACCGGCCATCAGCCCTTCCACTTCCTCCCGGGTCAGAATCACATCATTCACGAACCGGCCGGCCACTTGTGATAAGACCAGCGCGATAGCGGGCGGCACCCGAACTATCAGGGCACGGCTGCCAGCGCGACTCGCAATAAGGCGTACGAGCGCTTGAAACGAGTACACCTCCGGACCTACTGCGTCCATCACCATATTGGCCGAATCTTTGCCCGCCGCGACGGCCAGTTCCGCGACGTCCACGACGTAGACGGGCTGCAGACAGTAATCTCCCTTGCCAGGAATCGCGAAAACTGGAAAGTGGCGCAGAAGCCAGGCGATGTTATTGATCAGAATTCCTTCCACGCCGAAGATCACCGTGGGTCGAAGAATAGCGTAGGGGATTCCCGACTCGGCAATCAGGCGCTCGACGGCGGCTTTACCCCGAAAGTAACCGAACTTGGAATCCACCGAAGGATTGGTGATGCTGATGTGGACGATCCGCCCCACACCCGCTTCGCGCGCGGCATCGATGAGTGTTCGCGAATTCTCCACGGCACTTTCATAGGATGTTGAGCCGTGGGCAAACCGCACCCAGTAAGTGTTATACAGCGTCGCCCCGCCGCGCAGGCTCTCTGTCAAATCGCGACGGTTGGAAAACTGAAGCGGATAGACCTCCAGATTACCGTTGAATGAGGAAGCGCGCGACGGATGCCCGGTCAATGTCCGCACGCGCCGGCCCATCGCCAGCAGCCGGCGTGTAATGTACTTGCCCGTATATCCGAAGGCGCCGGTAACTACGTCGAATTCCCTGCCTGCCATGGTGAGCCTCCAGTCTCGGTCAGCCATGAATTGACGGCCACTCTCGCCACAGGAAAAGTCCGAGATAGCAAGCGGCCAAATAGGTGAACAACATCAAGAGAAGAATGTGCCCCGCCACAAATTGCGCTCCTTTGGGCCAGTCATCGTGTGAGAAATAGAACGCATCGATGCAGATGCGCGCGGTCCAGTATGCCCCGATAAAAAGCGCGAGCCCCAGCGCCGCACGATCACCGCGCAGCATTTCCGAATGCAGCGCGAGGGTCAGCGTCCCGAAGGCAATAATAGTCAGCACGGTGAAACCGCTCTGCACCCAAAGCAGTTTGCGGTTGAAGGGCATCAGACTGCGCAAATCCTCATGCCAGCGCAACCGATAAGGCACCTGAAAGCTCGCGGCCAGCACTAAGAAGTGCCCCAAAGCCCCTCCCCATAGCGCCAAACCCATCAATTCAGATACTTTGTCTGAACTCATACCGCCCCCACACCTGCCCCCAACTGAGCAAGGAAAGGAAGGATGACCCGGCGCACGAACCAGGGATGGAAGAGCAGGAAGAGAGGGCCCGCGGTGACCGCGCAGGTGAACAGCACGCCGCGCACTCCACGGCGCAATCCGAGATGTTTGCCCACCCCCGAGCGCTCCACCGCCACACCCGCTCCCTGAAGAGCAAAGTAGAGCGTGGGTAAGCCATAGCCTCCACGTGCGGGCAAAGATATGGCAAGCTCATGGATCAGCCCTGAGACGACAAACACCAGAAATCCTGCTGCGCCCGGCCCCACGACGGATTGCAGAGGGCGAAAAATCAGGTCGTGCGCAAACTCCCGAAAGCCCAGATTCCAGCGGCTTCCCCAAAACTCGCCGAGTGAAGTGGAGCGTAAAGGATGATCCATGATCGGTACTACCTCGATTCCAACGCTCTGCCAAGAGAGGGCAACAAGCTCAAAAACACCAAAATGCAGCACTAGCACCAGGCCTACCATGCCTACCCAACCTTGGAGCAATTCCCAACTCGAAGGAACGCGGCGCGCAACCAGCCCAATCAATGCGACGCCCGTGGCCGTCTTGAGCAGCGCGGCAAGCCAAGCCCGCCAGCCGGGCGCAGGCCCGGCGCGCCGACCGTCGAGGAATCCCTCCGCATCCATTCCCGGCCACGCTACAAGGTAGGCAACGGATCGCCAACCCGCGTGCGGAACCCGTGCGCGCGTCTTCCACCACGTCACCCACTTGAGCCCGGCGAATATGGCAATGCAGATGAGCCACATAAACACCCAAGGTTGCAGTATTCTGCCTAACGCGGCGGCGATAGCGACCAGGAATACCAAGGGACTCCATGAGACTGCTGAAAGAACTCCCCGGCCAAGTGATGCCGGCGTCCGGGTTGTTGCCGCGGCCCACATGCTTCAGTTCCCCGCCCCGGTAACCGTTCCGGAAACGGCCGGGGCTGCCAGCGCGCACGGCGCGGCGACCGGGCGTGGAATAAACCGGCTGATCACAAAACCCACCACCAGCACGGTGCAAACTAACCCGATAAACGCGCCTTCAGCTTGTGCCGCGAGCTGAAGCACCGGAGCCGACTGCCCGCTCGCGTCCGGCGTCGCATGCATGGCGAAAATGAGAGGCGTAAAAATCAGCGTCAGGTTGGAAAACGCCGTCCAAAAATTTGCGCGCTCCGCCGTCCCACAGAGATCCTTCAGGACCGCTCGCAACGAGGGCGTCAGGTAAGCCACAGCCCCGAATGAAACGAGGGCCGTCCCCGCAACGCCCACAAGAAATACCGTGATGCTCGTCATGACCATCTCCTCCTTTGCACGCGGCACTCCCTTGCCGCAATTTAGGCCGTTGAAGTGCCGCTCCGGATGGTTGACGGGTTATTGGGGTCATTCCCCTGGAGATTGACGGCGAATCCCGATGCCGCTGAAGTAACGCTGCTCATATCACCATCCCCAGGCCGCCACGGCGAAAACGACGGTCAGAGAAGACACCGCCAGGATGTATGCGACGTCTCCCAGGCGATATCGCGCCCGAACTTCGCGATCGTAAAAGGTGAACTGCAATACAACACGCAGCAGCCAGAACACCGCCAGGAACCCCGAAAGGCATTGCCCAAGCAGCGTGCCTCCGGCAAGCTGCGGAGCAAAGAAAAAACACAGCGCGCTGATGCCCAACAGAACCAGCACCATGTAAATCGAGTGGACGATGAACACCTGCCGCACCATCGGCGAGAGTTTCACGAGGTTTTCGCGATAGTGAAGAATCCCTGGCACCCAGAAATTTGAGACTGCAATGGCCAGATGAATTGCGCCGGCGATCCAAAGCAGTGGGACGATGATTCTCATTGCATTCCCTCCTCCCCTATCACTTTTGGCCTTGCTACCGGACAAAACCCCTGCCGGCAATAGCGTCTCTCGGCGATTCGGGCATAGAGAAATCGCAGCACTGGCATGGCAAAAGGAATCCTGCTCGTGACCACCAGAGCCCACGCCCACCACGGCCGCAGACGCGCGTTCAGTTTTCGCGACAGATAAACCAGCCCGTCGGCGCCACCCATCAGCAAACCGTCAAGGGTCAGCACCCGCATCTCCCGCAGCAAAACCCCCTCCGGCATATTTAAATTGGCGCGAACCCAGGGGGATTGCAGCGGCTCGGGACGGAAGCCACCGGCTTCCAGCGTGCTCTGGGCGCGCGCCATAAGGTCGGTGCAGAGAGAGCAGGAGGCGTCATAAAGCACCCATCCCTGGATGGGGCCGTGTATCGGTCCCTGTATTGGGCCTTGCCATGGGGTCATTCTGTCAGTTATTTCTGTATTCACCGAAATCTCCTGGCAAAAAATTTTCATTCCCCTGCTGCGGAATTTGATGCGCGCGACCGAAACAGCCTCCTCACGCTGCCCTGGGCCGAGAGCAGCCGGCGGATCGTCCCTGTGGGCAGCTTTGAAACCTGGCTGTAGAGAGAGGTCAGCATTTCGACGAATTCCAGCATTGACTTCAGGCGCTCACGTTTTTCGACTTCGGCCGCTCCCTTCCCTTCCACATCGCGCAGACATTCGCGCAAAACGGCCACTGTGGGGTCGATTTCGCGGCGCTTGCGCTCGTCCAGAATCACCCGCGCCATCTCCCAAACATCCTTGTTGGCCTGATAATGCTCGCGGCGGTCGCCTAGCAGATGAATGGCGCGCACGATCCCCCAGCTTTCGAGCTCCCGCAGGCTGGTGCTGACGTTCGAGCGCGCGATGGAAAGCGTGCCGGCGATGTCCTCCGCGTTTAAGGGTTCAGGGGAAAGATAGAGCAGGGCATGAATTTGCGCCACAGTGCGATTCACCCCCCAGCGGGTGCCCATTTCGCCCCAGTGAAGGATGAATTTCTCGGTGAGGGGATCAAGTATCGGCATAAGTCACATCAGTAAGTTCTGACAGGACAGAATATACTGGATTTCCTGCTCACTGTCAAGACTTTTTTTCTTGCTTTCCCCACAGGCCAGGTATCCGGGGCACCGTGTTACGCCTGGCGCTCTTCGGCGGGGCGGAACACCTGGGTCAGAATCACTCCCACAGAGACCAGCAAAATCCCCGTGATCATCAACCAATTGAGAAATTCATGAAGTAGGAAGTGCGCGGACAAGGTCGCAACCAGGGGGGTAAGCGCGGAGAAGGCATAAACGCGCGCTACGGCCATCAGGCGGAGCGCAGTGAACATACAATAGATGGCGAATATGCCGGAGAGAATTCCGCTGGCCAGAAAGTCGGCAATGGCGGTCCAGCTTGCCATCTTTACTACAGAAAACTTCCCGGCAAGCAGCAGGCCCGCCAATCCCACCGCCACGCTGGTAAAAAATTGCAGCAAAATCGCGACCGATTGATGGGCCCCGCGCAGTTGGCCGTCACGCCACAGCACGCCGGAAACTCCATAAGTAAGAGCTGTTGCGAGCGCCAGCGGAATCGCCCAGTACCAATGCATAGAAATCGGTGCGCCGCGCGCCTCCCCAAACGAAAGTGCGACCAGCCCAACAAAGATCAACAAGATCCCGCCAAGGGCGTAACCACCTATTCTCTCACCTAGAAAAATCCAGGCGATCAGTGTGCCCCAGATCACGTAGGTTTCCTGCACGGGAATCGTGATGGTCACTCCTCCCACCACCATGGCGAAATAGAAGGAGAACAGCCCAAGCGTCGATATCACGCCGGCCGCTACAAAGGCCAAAATGGGGCGTGCTCCGATATATTGCGTCGAACCCGGGCGCAACTGGCCGAGCGTCCGGTGCTTCAACACTAGAATTATTCCCAGCACCAGGCTCGGCAATCCGCGCCAAACCGGACCCATCAGCGGATCAGCCTGGACCACCGCTATTCGATCGAAAATATTTGCGGAGGCGTAACCGAGAACCGTTCCGAGTGCCCACGGTTCACCGCGACGATTGGAATTATCGGCAGGATTTGCGCCCATGCGCTCCGTATTTGAAACCAAGGGTATTCATGCGGAATTGATAATTATACCTGCGCGTGGCGAGGTTTGGGGACTCTAATCGTGCCCGGCATGCCGCGGAAGGCAAAGAATCCCACTGACCTGTTTGGGCACAAAGATTGCAATTTGTTTGCAAACCTACCTATTGAAGAAAATCATTGCGGCGGAGTAAATTTGAAATGGAAGCAAAACCTTCGGGGCAGGGTGAGAGTTTGCGCCGCGAATGTCGGCCGTAAATTCAATTCCCGATCGGCGGTAAAGCCCGCGAGGAGGGGGAAGGCGGTGCGCTATTCACAGCCTCTCCTCTCCAGGATCCGGTGAAACTCCGGGGCCGACGGTACAGTCCGGATAGTAGAAGGTTTGGGCTGATTTGCGCCTGACAGGCCTTGCTGTCTTCATGTCGAATCGAAGCGGCAAGCTGCAGCGTCGATCCCGCCTCGGCGGGGCTATCGGCACAGGTGCAACCTCCTTCCCTCGCCCTGCCCCGCTCCGGGGGTATTTTCTTGGGCGCGAAAATCAAGATCCTTAATTTTTCCTTTGCGCGATTAACGGGAGCGGCCCTTTTGATATCTCTCAGCGTGGCGGCCGCTCCCGTCGGCATGCGAGGACAGAACTCGAACGCGCGCCTGGAAGGAGTCATCACCGACCCCAGCGGCGCGGCGGTTGCCAATGCGCACGTCACTTTGAAAAACCCCGCCTCGGGACAGGCTCGTCAAACGCTGTCGAACCGCCTGGGCCTTTACGCGTTCCCTTTTCTTCCCGTCGGCATTTATGAATTGACCGCGAGTGCTCCCGGTTTTTCCCCGCGAGTGGTCAGCAACCTTTCGCTCCAAGTCGGCCAATTCGCTCGCGTTGACTTGACGCTCGCTCTCGCGCGCGCAAAATCCTCCGCACAAGTGGTTGCGGGCGCGCCATTGGTGCAGACCAATTCGCCGGCACTTGGCGACGAGATTTCAAACCAGCACATCACTTCCCTGCCATTGGATGGCCGTCAGTTTACGCAACTGGCTTTGTTGTCGGCGGGCGCCGCGCCGCCGTATCCGAACAGTGCCACCCAGCAATTTAACACCACCGATTTGGGGCTGGGATTTTCCGTGGACGGACAGCGCTCCGAGCGCAACAACTTCTCCCTCGACGGCATCAGCCTGGTTGAGCCGTTTGCGTACACCCTGACCGTCAGCCCTTCCATCGACGCCATCCGCGAATTCCGCGTGGCGGAAAACTCCTACTCCGCTGATCAGGGAATTGCGTCCGGCGCGCAAGTTGATATGGTTACGCGCTCGGGCGCCAACCGGCTGTCGGGCACGCTTTACGAGTTTTTGCGGAACAGCTCTCTCGACGCCAAAAACTACTTTGACAATCCTGCGCTTCCCATTCCACCCTATCGCCAAAACCAATTCGGAACGAGCGTGGGCGGTCCGGTTCGCCACGACAAAACGTTCTTCTTCACTCAATACGAGGGCTTCCGAATTCGGCAAAGCATCACCAACACAACCGTGCTCCCCACAGCCGCGGAGCGCGCGGGCAATTTCAGCGGGATCGATCCTTCCACCGGCCTGCCCTTCCCCTCCATCGTTGATCCTTCGACAGGCCTGCCGTTCAGCGGGAATCAGGTTCCGCAACCCGACATGAGCACACTCTCTCTTGCCATTCTGGATCGCGTCCCATTGCCGAATCAGCCCACCGCCGCTGCCAGTGCCGACAACAGCATCGACACCGGAATGCATAATCTGACGGCTGACCAGGGTACGGCACGAATTGATGATCAGTTGACCCCAAGCCAAAACGTATTTGCGCGCATCCTGATTTCGCGCGACTCCCAGACGGTGCCTTTCGTTCCGGACAGCTTCGCCAACAATCCTCCCCCGCCGCCAGGCTTCGGCGATAACGTGCAGGATTCAGGAGTCAATCTGGCGCTCGGGCTCACCTCCACTTTCCGGCCGGCGCTGGTTAACGATTTTCGGTTCGGTTATTCCTATTTCGACGGAACGAAGCAGGGTCAGAACATCCACAGCGGCTTTTTGCAGGCGCTTGGAATCACGCGAGCGCCGGGTTCGACCAACAATGGCATTCCCGCCATCGATGTCCCCGGCTACGCCGACATGGGCGACAGCGATATCTTTCAGCCTGAAGATCGAATCGACAACACCTTCCAGTTCACCAACAGCGTGGTCTGGATCAAAGGACGGCACACCTTTCAGTTCGGCGGGGACGTGCGAAGGCTGCGCCTTTTCTATCTTGTTGAGGATTTTGGTCAGGGAATTTTTGAATTCGATAATGCCGCGAGCTCGATCTCGGGCTCGGCATTTTCGGATTTTGTTTTGGGGCGGCCATTCCTTTCGTTCGCGCAGGCGGGAAATTCCGGCGGTAACGACCGCCTGGATTACCTGGGTGCGTACTTCACTGACGAATTCCACCTGACACCGCGCCTCAGCCTGACGTATGGCCTGCGCGAGGAGTTTTATTCCCCGCCCCTCAACATTGATGGGCGGGCGTCAATCCTCGACCCCACTGACGCCGAGCGATTCATCGTACTGAACGATCACGGACAGGCGGCTGCGCTCGAGGCGACCCCCCTGATTCAGCAGCTCAGCTCGCTCTACAGCCTGCAATTCGAAAACTCGCAGCAAGCCGCGCTGCCGAACTCACTGATCAAGCCTGACTGGAGCAACTGGGCGCCCCGCGTGGGATTTGCCTACGACTTGACGGGCGACGGCAGAAACGCCTTGCGTGGCGGTTTGGGAATTTTCAATTCGCTCATGGAATTGGATTATACGGCGGAAACACGCCTGAGCGCGCCGCTTACCGAATTCCTTTTTGGGCTGGATTTGTGCCGCTTTTACGGCACGGGCGCGTGTGGGCAGCCGTTTGCGCCCCCCATCGTGACGTATCAGCTTGCATACACTCTCGGCAATCAGGAACCGAGTGCCATCTCCTCGCCGCCGGGAATTCGAAACGGCTACGTCTACGAGTGGAGTCTCTCGTACGAGCACGCCCTGACGCGGCATACGCTCTTCTCCGTGAGCTATACCGGTTCGGACGGGCACAAACTTCCCCGGCGCGGCTTGCAGAACCAGGGCGTGCCGAATCTGCCCGGAGTACCCCGGGGTTATCATCCCCAGCCAGGCTCAAATCAGTTTATACGCGATACGGATGTTAACTCTAACTATAACGCGCTGGTAGCGCGCCTGGAACGGCGATTCTCACAGACGCTTTCCTTTAACGCGGGTTACACCTACGCAAAGTCCATCGACACGGCGTCGGGCTTGGATGGAACTGATCAGCCACAGGACAATTACGACATGCGCGCCGAGTATGGAGAATCGGACTTTGACATGCGGCAACGGCTGACGTTCTCCGGGATCTGGCAGTTGCCCTTCGGCTCCGCCCGAAAATGGATGAAGCGTGGTGTCACAAGCCAATTTGTCGGCGGCTGGCAGATTGCGGATATCCTGACGCTTCAGTCCGGCCAGCCGCTGACGGCCGTGCTTTCAACGGCCCTGAGCGGGACCGATTCGAATGGCACCGATCGCCCGGACCTCATTGCTAATGCCACCCTACCCCACGATCAGAGAAGCCCGAGCCGCTGGTTCAACACCGCCGCCTTTGCCGCGCCCCCGATTTTTGCTGACGCGCAGGGGACCTACAGCATTCCCGGAAACGAGGGACGAAATGTCGTTGACGGCCCGGGACTCGCAACCTGGGACGGGGCACTTGAACGGCGCTTTGCAGTCCGCGAAAAATTCAACATGGTGTTCCGCTCGGAGGTTTTCAACTTCACGAACCATTCAAATTTCAATCGTCCAGGCTTGATTGTTGGAACCTCGCAGTTTGGCGAAATCAATTCCGCGCAAAACTCCCGTCAAATTCAATTCTCGCTGCGGTTAAACTGGTGAAAACAGTGCAACAACCCCTCCGGTGCAACCTGAACCCAGTGTGCAACGTCCAATAGAGTGCAGGGCGCTGTAACGAACGAAGTGATGAGCAGCGACGGCGGGGCTCTCTCGCCCTGTAGGGAGCCCCTTTTGTGTTTATAGCTGCGCTTGGTGCGGCGCTGCGCTAGTGCACATCGCTCGATACCCTTAAGGAGGTCGTTTAGTCCATGAAGTTCTTTGCAAAAAACACGTTTGCCCTTCTCGCCGCCGTATTTCTCACGACAACCTGTTTGGCATTTGGCGCCTGGGGCTCACATAAATCGTCTGCTTCCCGTGCGACAGACATCACGTTCGAGAACACTATGAAGTTCAACAATGGAGTTTCACTGCCCGCCGGAACCTATCGCCTTTCGGTCCCAAACAATCAACAAACGCCGGAGGTAACTTTCTCGCAGGATGGGAAAGTGGTGGCCACGGAGAAAGCCAACGTGGTCGACGAGCAGAAGAAGAACGATGCGACGGAGATCGACAGCACGACGCAGGGAGATGCTCAACAGCTCAACGTAATTCGTCCGAGCGGGTGGAATGAGGAACTCGTCTTCGGGAATGCGGGCCAGTAACCTGAAATCAACCAGCGAAGCAGACTGATCGAATGGGCGGGCGGCTTTTTGGGCCGCTCGCTTTTTTTCGCGCGCATCAATGCCGGAATGGCATCGCGGGCAGCCGGCGAAAATCCTGTCGTACGCTAATCCTCGAGCGTGGAAATATCTCCAGTCGGCAATCCCAGTTCCCAGGCCTTAAGGACGCGCCGCATAATCTTTCCGCTCCGCGTTTTGGGAAGTTTTTCCTTGAATTCAATTTCACGCGGGGCGGCATGCGCTGCCAGCTTTTGCTTCACGAACTTCTGAATCTCATCCTTCAATTCAGGGGTGGCAACATGGCCCTGGCGTAATGAAATAAATGCCTTGATGATCTGCCCGCGGAGGGCATCGGGCTTGCCGATCACTCCAGCCTCTGCTACAGCGGGATGCTCAACCAGGCAGCTTTCGACTTCGAAGGGCCCAACGTTTTCCCCCGCGGTGATGATCAAATCGTCCACGCGTCCCTGGAACCAGAAATACCCGTCAGGATCCTTGTAAGCGCTGTCCCCCGTAACGTACCAGCCCGGAATGCGGAAATAGGACTGATAACGCTCCGGCTGTCTCCAGATGTCGCGCATCATGCCGGGCCAGCCGGGTTTGACGACCAGGTTTCCGAGCGTATTGGGCGGCACCTCCTTTCCCGCGTCGTCGACGATGGTCGCATAAACACCCGGAATAGGCTTGCCCATGGAACCGGGCCGGATGGTCATAGATGGATAATTCGAAACCAGGATATGTCCTGTCTCGGTCATCCACCAGTTGTCATGGATGCGGCGGCCGTAGGTTTTCCAACCCCACCACACCACTTCCGGATTCAGAGGCTCACCCACACTTAGCACGTGCCGCAAGCTCGAAAGATCAAACTTTTGGGCCACTTCGTCCCCCGCCGCCATCAGCATGCGGAAGGCCGTGGGTGCGCTGTACCAGATGTTCACACGGAAGCGCTCAATAGTGCGGTACCAGTCGGCAGCGTTAAAGCGCCCGCCCCGGATCAGGTTGGTCATCCCGTTCAGCCACGGTGAAAAGATACCATAAGAGGTTCCCGTGACCCAGCCCGGGTCAGCCGTGCACCAATAGACGTCGTCTTCGCGCATGTCGAGTACCCAGCGGCCACTCATCAGGTGTCCGAGCATTGCTTTTTGTACGTGCAACACACCCTTGGGCTTTCCTGTAGAACCCGAGGTGTAGTGGATGATCAGCGGGTCGTCAAGCGTCAGCCACTCGGTTTCTGCCTTCTCTTCGGCCTTGTCCATCAAGGCTTCGTAGCTATGCTGCCCCTCCGACAACTCGCCCGCCGCGGCGCCCACCAGGATGATGTGCTTAAGGGCGGGCAACTCGTATTGCGGCACGCGCTCCACAAGGGAAGGAGAAGTCACCAGCGCTACGGCTTCGGCATTGGCCATGCGGTCCCGAACAGCGTCTTCCATGAAAGCTTCGAAGAGCGGGCT
>JASHTY010000407.1 GCA_030040315.1 Terriglobia bacterium
CCGGGGTTGGCCAGCCGTGCTTCTGGAAACGCCGTTTTGGCAGGGAGCGGCGGTTACCCCAATCTCGCCCAACTGCGCGCCAAATACGAAAGCAGCGGCACGATTTCCCCTCAAAAAACCTATCGCATGATGGAATGGGAAGCGCACACGCCCCCGGAGGAGCATTTCAACATCAATCTCGACGCTGCCACGCGGGCCGCTCGCGATGCGGGCGCGGAAAGCATGATGTTCTATTCGCAGGATCACTGGGGGTATGCGTATTACTTCAGTGATGCCGCGGTGCGTCATCCGCACCTGGACCGCGACGTTTTTGGTACCGAAGTTTCTCTCGCCCACAAGTTGAACATGTCCGTAGTCTGCTACTACAGCCTTCAGTTCAACAATCAGAGCGTGCTGAAGCATCCGGACTGGGGATGGGTGGACGAAAACGGCGAGCAGCAAAGGATGCGCTGGTACATCACCTGCCTCGACGGTCCTTACCGCCAATACGTTTTGAACATGATGGACGAAATCTTTGGGCGCTACGACGTGCAGGAGCTTTTTCTGGACATCTTTGGCATTCAGTTCCAGCAGTTTCACTATAGCGGCCGCAACCCGTTCTGCTTCTGTAAATACACGGAGGAAGCGTGGAACAAGGACCATCCGGGCGATCCCTACCGCGAAGGCTTTAAGAGCCGCGACGGCTGGGAGGCTCGCTATCGCTGGCACCAGCAGCGGAATATGACTGACATGCTGGATGAAATCACGGCGATCGCGCGAAAACATCGGCCCAACCTGATCATCTCGCTGAATGGCGGCCCCGAGGCGTTTCCAGACGACATCATGCGGAAGGTAAGTTTCATTTATGCGGAACCGATCACCACCAGCACCGGAATATCGATTGGATCGATCCTGATGCGCGGGTATGCCCGTCCGGATTATCAGGCGGGTGTGTTCAGCCGGCAGGGATATCTGGACCTGTATCCCGGCTCGATTCCGCGCGTGAAGGCGAATGCGCTGGTCGTGCAAAACGCGCGCACGTTTATCGTGGGGAATGCTCCCGTCATCAGCGATCTGGACGGCCAGGGGTTTTCGAAGCGATGGTTCGCCGTGGCGAAGGAAACATGGTCCGACGTCCGCAATGTTGATTGCCTGCTGGAAGGCATTCGGCCGGTGGTGAGCACGGCGATGCTCTACAGCGTTTCCACTCGCCAGGCGCTGGACGCGGAGAAGCGGCCGGTCGACTTCCGGCAGTCGACGATTGGCGCGCTGGAGGCGCTCACCTACGCGGGGCGGCCCGTGGAGAGCCTGGCGGAGTTCCGTTTGACGCCGGAAGAGCTTGAGAGGTTTGAGGCGCTCGTCTTGCCGGAGGTTGAAATCTTGTCCGACGCGCAGGCTGAGGTGATTCGCGACTGGGTAAAGAATGGCGGCACGCTGGTGGCCAGCTTCAAGTGCGGATTGAAGAATGAAAAACGGCAGGTGCGTTCGAATTTCGCGCTCGCCGACGTTCTCGGAGTTGATTATGTATCCGAGGAGCTTAAATACGTCCGTCGAGGCTATGAAACCACACCCCGCCCCGATGGCTTTACTTCGATTTACCTCGAGTCCGCGGGGAATCCCCTCGCACAGGAACTCGCGGGCAGCACGGTGGGGATGCCGGGGTCTTTCCTGCGGCTTAAGCTGACGTCGGCGCAGGAGGTTATGAGATACCGTTTGCCGTTTATGTTAGAAGACATGGCGAATAATCACTGGTTCAACTGGGGGCCGCCTCCACCCGGAACTGAAACCGGCGGCCCGGCGGTCGCTTACAATCGGTTTGGCAAAGGACAATCGGTTTATTTCGGAGTGCCGCTGTTTTGGGCCATGGAGTGGCATCCTTTCTGGATCAGGCAATGGGTGCCGGACCTGATGCGACTTCTGGTTAAGGATCCCATTGCCGAGTTGCGGCCTGAGCCTTTTACGGAATATCTACATGGGACGTTCTTCTACGAGAAGAGCGGCAAGTTTGTTTTGGTGCAATTCCTGAACACCGTGGAAGGGGCGCTGGAAGGAGAGTACAGAGGGATTCCACGTGTGAGGATTGATGTGGATGCAAACCGCATGAAGGTGATCGGCGCGCGAATGGTGTGGCCGGCTGAGCATGATCTGCCGGTTCAAACACGCGGCTCCCGGGTGGAGGTTGTCATTGACAACCCGCCCCCCTACGGCGCCCTGTACTTGAAGCTGAGCGAGGCGGCAACTGGTGGATAAGATGCTTGAATATGAAGGGAGATGCTTCGGCACTTCGTGTCAGGTTGCAGGTGAGTGGCCACCTTTTGCAGAAAGGAAAAATCGATGAAGGCGTTGGTTCTCGAGGATGTCGCCAGGTTTGAAGTTCGCGATGTGCCCGCACCGTCCGTGGGGCCGCGCGACGTCTTGATTCGCATCGCGTCCGTTGGAATCTGCGGGACCGACCTCCACATTTTTCACGGACTCGCCAACTATCATCGTGACAAGAACGGAAGGCAGGTCCCTCTCAAGGAGTCCCCCCAAATTCTCGGCCACGAGTTCTATGGCACCGTGGAATTAGTTGGGAAGGAGGTAACCAAATGCAAGCTCGGCGATAAAGTCATAGCCGACCAGGTTTTAAATTGCCACAGCAAAGCGCGAGCGCCGTTATGCGAGTATTGCGAAACGGGTGACTCCCACCAATGTGCCTACCTGGAAGAACTGGGAATTACCGGTCCGCCCGGAGCCTTTTCCGATTGGGTAAGCATTCCTGAAACCAACGTCGTGGTGACGCCCCCGGATATTTCCGTCACCATGGGCGCGATCATCGAACCCTTCGCGTGCGTTCTTCACGCCTGCGATCGCATGGAACGGAGCAAGTGCCGCTACGAATTCGGCGGGCGGCATCCCATCCGGCACATCTTGATTACCGGCGCCGGCCCCAGCGGACTCTTCTTCATTCAGTATCTCCGCAA
>JASHTY010000408.1 GCA_030040315.1 Terriglobia bacterium
TGCCGAAACCTCCGCCGATGAAGTCGCAGATGGTCTCAATGTTTTTGTCGGAAACGTCCACGCCCTGCTTGCGTAGTCCCTGGCCGATCTGGCCGGGCAAGCCGGAAACGTTTTGGGTGGAAGAGTGGGTAATCAGCTTGTCGCCGTTCCACTCCGCCACGTTGCCGTGCGATTCCAGGCAGCAATGCGTGATGCACTTGATTCCGTAATAGCCCTCGGAGATCACCACTTCGGGATCGCTGAAGGCTTTGGCGGGGTCGCCGGCCGTTTTCGCCGCCGCGGGTTTGGCGTAATCGCCCGCCTGCTGAAGGTTCTCCTCATTCACCAGGAAGGGAAGCTCTTCGAAATCCACTTTGACCATGCGGAGCGCGTCTTCGGCGATCTCCTCGCTTTCCGCCGCCACCGCCAGCACAACGAAGCCCGGCCAGAGCACCTCATCGCCGACGCCCAGCACTTTGTAGATGCTCTTAACGCCGGGAAGCTTTTCCGCCTGCGTGGTGTCAATGCCCGTGATTTTGGCGTGTGCGTAGGGCGAACGGTAGATCTTTGAGAAGAGCAGGCCGGGCGGGTTGTAGTCGTAGGAGTATTTTGCCCCGCCGCTGGATTTGGCGGGCCCGTCAATGCGGCTGACGCGCTGCCCGATGATGCTGCGGTCACCCGCTTCCGGCCAATCGTATTTGCAACTAGCCATTGGCGTGACCTCCTTTCATGATTCCCGCTTTCATAGTCTTAGCAGCTTCCAGAACCGCTTCGCGTACTCCCGCGTAGGTGCCGCAGCGGCACAGGTTGCCGCCCAGGCCGTGCTCAACGTCCTCGCGCGTGGGGTTGGGGTGATGATCCAGAAACGCCTTGCAGGCCACCACAAAGCCCGGCGTGCAGAATCCGCACTGCTGGGCGTCGTGCTCGACGAACGCCGCCATCACCGGATGGAGATGCTCGGCGGAGCCCAGGCCTTCGATGGTTTCAATCTTGTGGCCCTCGGCTTCAATGGCCAGCACGTTGCAGGCGTAGACCGCGTGGCCGTCCATGATCACCGTGCAGGCGCCGCACACGCCGCGGTCGCAGACCTTCTTCGCGCCGGTGATGTCAAGCTGATTGCGCAGGGCGTCAAGCAGCGTCACGCGCGGCTCGGCTTTCAGCGTGTGCGATTTGCCGTTGATGCTCAGCGTAATCGCAACCAGGCCCGGTCCCACCACCTCCGAAGACGCAGGCGCGGCCGCCGCCTGCGTGGCGGGGATCATGGTGGTTGAAACCGCTACGCCCGCGCCTTTCAAAAAGTCACGCCGCGAGAAGCCTGGATTGTTGGGTTTTTTCTTCTTCCTCATGATGGGCTCCTGTGAGGTTGATGCTGATGGTTTGAATTGCTCGACCGGTGCGGACCCCTTGGATTTTCAATCGACCGGCGCGCCCCGAACAGCCCTGCGTCCAGAGCGGGCCATTATACCACCAGAAAACGGATTGGGGAGCAAACCTTCACGCCACGTGCTCACCTGGGCCGCGCGCGAACGGGCCGCGTTGTGGCAGGGGCTTCCCTGCAGTGCGATAAAGAGCGGTTATTTAAGCGAGCAAGTCCTCCTTCTTCGGCTTGTAACCCCGCGGCTCGGGGAAGCGGTCGATAATCACCGGCCTTTTGTCCCTTCCGCTTGCGACTCTGTGCCGGCCGAGCCAAATGCCTGTCTTGTGTTTTCATCAACATCCCCGGATGCACCTGCATTTTTGATCTGTGCAGGGCGGCTGGCGCCTGGTGAAACGGTGCGTTGCCTGGAGGCCGAGCGTTGCTCTGCGCCCGCCGCGCGCGCCTTGGCGGACTTTCCGGCGCTTTTCGATCTTGGAGCCGCCGAACCGGAGGCTCGCCGCTGCGGCGGACCGCCACCGACCGCCGAATCCGGAATCCCTGAATCCGCAATCTTCGAACCCGAATCGGCTGCCGAATTCCGCTCATTACCTCCCAATTCGGGCCTGCGCTCCTGCATTCCCGTCAGGATTTTCGTCAGCCGCCAGAACTCGCGGAAGCACGACTCTTCTTCGCGGCGCATCAGGGCGCGATCCTGTTGTGCCTTTCCCCACATGACGTCGCGGTCCATGTCCGACAGGATTCCCGCCGCCTTGCGCATCGAGCGGTCGTGCCGGAAGTCGTGCGCCAACTCCCTCGCCAGCGCCCGCAGGTTCAGGCGCAGAGGCTCTCGCTCCTCACCTTCCGCGATGGGCTGGTCGGGCACGGGCAGCGACAAATCCGTCACTACTTCCTGCGCTTCCTCGGCCAAATAGTCCTGCCAAACCTCGTCGTCGGCCACAGGCTCATCCTCCGGCAGGGTCTTTGCGCGCGCCGGAAATTTCGCCGGCTTGCGCAATTGCAGCAGCAATTTCAGCATGTCCTGAACGAGCGAGCCCATCGGTTGCCCCATCGCCGTGTTGAAATCACGCACTTGATGGGGAGTAGCGTAGAAGTCGGGGCGGCCGGCGAGCAGGTAGACCAGATCGAGCATGTCGACCATCTGGAGGTAACGCCCGTGGGCGTGCGCGGTAAGCCCGGACTTGATTTCGCTGAGGGTCTCGACGCGTTCGACGGCCAGGCTCTCCTGAATGCGCTCGGCGCGGTCCATGCGCCAGAGCAGGCGGGCGCTGCGCTCGACCAGCGCGGACCGGTAATCGCCCTGCGGCCGCCACTCCTCGTAGGCGGAATCGATAAGCCGGCGCAATTTGGCGGGATCCTCTCCCAGGGCCACAATGGCCTCATCGCGGATGTCGGAGTAATACCCGTGGCGCAGGTTGGCCGCCCGCGCCCGCTCCTTGCCCTGCGGGGTTCGGGCGCCGCGCGACTT
>JASHTY010000409.1 GCA_030040315.1 Terriglobia bacterium
ATGAAGATGATTGGAATTTCTGGCTTGGGGGACCGTTACCCGCGGCAACTTTCTGGGGGTGAACAACAAAGGGTGGCACTAGCCCGCGCGCTGGCATCAGACCCCGCGGTCGTATTGCTCGACGAGCCGCTGTCTGCCCTTGACGTATCGACGCGCCTTCGATTGCTGGATGAAATCGTAGACGTCCAGCGCAAATCGGCGATTCCTTTTATCTACGTCACCCACAGCCCAGCAGACGCCGTTCGTGCCGGGGATTCGGCTATGATCCTCGATTCCGGCCAGGTTATTCAGCAAGGCAAGCCGTCGGAGGTCTTCAACGCTCCCCGAAGCTCAGCGGTTTCTCGAGCTGTCGGGAGCGACAACATTCTGATGGGGAAGGTAACAGACCACAGGGAGCGCGAGGGAATTAGCATCGTAGATTGTGGTGCCTGCCAGCTTGTCATCCCATTCTGTTCCGTGCCGAAGAACGCTCCAATTACCATTGGAATCCGCTCTGACGACATTATTGTTTCAAGAGAACCCATCGGTCAGACCAGCGCGAGGAATATGCTGGAGGGCAGCGTCACAAACGTAATTTGCGACGGGCCGGAAATCAACCTTTTAACCTTGTGCGGAGTTAGCCTGAAAGTCCGCTTAACTGCTCAAGCGTACCAGGCCCTTGGCCTCGGTTTGGGAGTGAAGATTTATCTCCTGATCAAGGCAAGCTCTTGCCATGTGCTCTCGTAAGCCGCACGTCGGTGCGAAACCGAACTATGCCTCGTCATCTCTTGTGGTGTGGGACGCCTCGTTCGAAACAATCACACGCCGCCCGAACAATCTTGCATCAATCGAGTAAGCTCCCGGCCCCAGAAAGGCATATGCGAGCGTGGATAGCAGTACGATTCCCACATCAGCAGCGCCGACTCCGCGAAGATAGGGTAATTCCAGCAGAACAGCGATCACTGCCAAAGCACAGACCACCGGCGTGAGCAGACCCAGGCAGAGCAAGCTGAGCAAGACGAGAAAAGCCAGGTGCGGCGCGCCGCCCGGAAGGGCGATGCCGGCCAGGGCAGTGGCAAGGCAGCATCGCAACACGAGAAGAGCGACTCCCGGCGTCCCGGTGGGGAACATCGAAAACAGTCTTTGCACGGCATCAGCTTAAGCCCGCCAATTAACAACCCGCCAATCTCCATTGAGCTATTGCCGAATAGCCCTTTCGAGGTGATTTCAGGTTATGAAGCGAGGTATGCTGACAGCGCGTGCGCTCAGGGTTGCGCAGCTGCACCCTGAACTGGATATGTTGCGAATGGCTCAGGGCCAGCCGGCGCCGGGAACCTTTCGATGCGAACTCCCCTGGCATTCCCGCACATCTCACGGAGTAGCTGCCGCCTCTGGAGAGGCCCGGCTTTCATCCTGCTGCTCATTTCGTCTCCGACCTGGGCGAAGCCGGCAGGCGTTCCCTCAATTGCTTCCCAGTTCATCCGGACTGATTTCACCATTGAAGACGGACTGCCGGACAATGTGGTCAGCGCGGTAATCCAGACCGAGAATGGTCTGTTATGGCTGGGAACCGGATCAGGTTTGGCGTCCTTCGACGGGCGGACGTTCACACGGGTTCGTTTGGGGTTTCCAAGTCCGGCCTCGGCCCCCGATATCTACTCGCTCGTCGAGGGCCCTGACGGCGATCTCTGGGTTGGAGTCCATCCTGGAGTCGTTCGGATTCCCAAGCGGGACCTCAATGACTCCTACCTTACCGAATCGAAGGTTTTTCGTTTGGGCGATGCGCAGAGTGATGTGGCGCAGGTACTCTTCAAGGCTCGCGATGGAACCATTTGGGCGGGCACAAATCATGGGCTTTACCGATTTGATGGAAACCGGTTTCTGCGTGTCCTCCCAGCGCTTTTCATCAGCCGCATCAACCAGGCTCTGAATGGCCGGCTGCTGTTGACTACCGATGCCGGGTTCCTTGAGTACGATGGCGCAAGCGTCATCAAGCATCGCGGCCTTGAAACTCGTTTTGGGGTTCATGACGATCAGATATTTGATGTGTTTCAGGACGCCGAAGGAAGAATGTGGTATGGCACATTCAAAGGAATTCGTCTGCTGGAGGCGGAACGTCCCATCTCTCTCCATCCCGATCAGCCGGCTAATACCGCCGCGTTCCGTATCCATGCCGGGCCGGATGGTGGAATCTGGGTGAGTACTGGGATTGGGCTCTACAGGGTTGCGGATGGCAGCATGTGGACGCCGGCACCCGACCTGCACGCGCGCAGCTTCTGGGTAAGTAAGGACGGCGATTTATGGATCGGAACGAATGGCAAGGGACTGGTTCACCTGCATCGCCGCCTCGTTCGCATGTACACTTCAGCGGATGGCCTGCCTGAAAACGACGTTGTGATGACCGTGCTTCCCACGCGGGACAACCGTCTTTGGGTTGGCTCGAATTGTGGGTTTTCGGTTTTCGACGGAAACCGCTTCAGGAACTACAGTGAAAGAGATGGCCTGAAGAACACGTGCGTATGGTCATTGGCTGAAGACCACAAACACAGCTTGTGGATAGGCACGTACGGTGGCGGCCTTTTTCAATTGCGGAACGGCGTATTTACGCAGTATACGCGCGAACAAGGATTAGCGAGCCGCATTGTCATTCAGATCGTTGTGGCGAAAGACGATTCCCTGTGGGTTGCGACGCCCGATGGAGTGAGTCACATGCAGGCGGGCGGTATTCACAATTACTCGACCGCAGACGGCCTTTCGAGCGCGCAGATTCGCAATGTTTATCAGGATCACGCCGGAACAATCTGGGTTACGAGTCAAACCGGCGTGGACCGGCTGGTTGGCAGCCGATTTGTGGCGGTTCCCACCGCGCCGACGGCTGAAGCCAGGCTGGCGCGCAGGTTCGCCGAAGACTCGGCGGGCGACCTTTACACGATGGATTCACCGCAAGGCATTAGTCAAATCCGGAATGGCCTGCGAACACCGGTAAACGGCATGCTGAATTTGTCGGAAATGGTGGAAGCGCCCGATCACAGTCTATGGTTCAGCAGCCGGAACGGAGTGGTGCGGATAAGGGAACAAGCATTGGCGCAGTCCTCGAGCTCCGATGCGCCACTCGATTATGAAGAATTCAACCGGGCTGACGGCTTTATCACCACGCAGGCGAGCGGCGGCGCGCCCAATATCAGCATGACGCCCGACGGCAAGTTGTGGATCGCCACGGTGAAGGGCCTGGCGTTGATTGATACCACGAGCCTGCCTTCACTCGGCCGGCAGCCCAATGTTTTCATCAGCGGGGTCACAAGCGACGGCAGGAATTACGCCGCCGGGCAGGAACTGGTGCTGCGCCCGGGAATGCATCGCGTGGAACTGAGCCTCGCCGCGATCAATGTGTCCAATCCACAGAAGATCCGCCTGCAGTACTGCCTGCAGGGCGTTGATTCCGACTGGCTGGACGCCACAACCTCACGGACGGCAGTCTATACAAATGTCCCCTCGGGCACGCACCAGCTTTTGGTTCGCGTGACAGACAGCATCGGCGAGTGGGGTTCGCCGCAGACCGTCTATGAAGTGGTTCAACAGCCGTACTTTTACGCCACCCCTCTTTTTCAGGTGAGCGTCATGGTTGCGACGCTCCTGCTTTTGGTGTTGGTCTACGTTTTTCGGGTTCGCCATGTCGTGAAGCAGGCCCGCATGATGATTGAGCAACGGCAGATCGAAAGGGAGGCTGTGGCCCGTGACCTGCACGACACTTTTCTTCAGGGAGTTCAGGGCCTGATCCTGCAATTTCACACAGGAACCCAGAAGCTGGAACCTAGCCACCCTGTCCGGCAGTTGTTCGAAGAGGCTTTGCGGCTGTCTGACGGCGTAATGCTGGAGGGAAGGAGTGTACTTTCGCGACTTCGGACCACAACCATAAAACCGGTAAGTCTGGCGGAGGTCTATGCCGTGGCTGGAAAGGAGTTCCGCTCGCTTGGCCCGGCACAATTCAATGTGATTGTGACCGGAAGAAACTGCCATCTGGATACCGTCGTGCAGGAGGAGCTCGAGAAAATCGGCCGTGAAGCTTTGTTCAATGCCTATCGCCATGCGCTAGCCGGCAAAATCGAGGTCGAGATCATTTTCGGGATATTCGAATTCCGTGTTCGGTTTCGGGACGACGGTGTGGGAATCGATCCCGGGGTTCTTCGCGAGGGCAGCATCCCCGGACACTATGGCCTTCCGGGAATGCGCGAGCGAGTTTCGCGAATCGGCGGGCACATGGACCTATGGAGCCGCCCTGGAGCTGGAACGGAAATTGAAATTCGCATGCCTTCCGCGATCGCCTATCGCAGGAACGAAAGGAATGTGGGTTGGCGTTGGATACGCCGTCTAATCAGCCCCCGCACGCTATGACTCAAAATCGGACCATCACCGTGCTGATTGTTGACGATCATCCGCTTATGCGCGCCGGCATCGCCGGTGAAATCAATGCGCAGCGGGACATGAAAGTTGTCGCGGAAGCCGAAGATGGCGACACGGCGCTCCAACTCTTCCGAACGCACCGGCCGGATGTCACACTCCTCGATCTCAAAATGCCTCGCATGAACGGCATCGATTGCCTCATTGCAATTCGCGCGGAATTTCGCCAGGCTCGAATCATCGTGCTGACGACCGCCGCCGGAGATATCCAGGCGGCTCGTGCATTTCAGGGCGGCGCTGCCGGATTTTTGCTGAAAGACACCCTCAGGTCGGAACTTGTGACTACAATTCGCCTGATTCACGCCGGCGGACGAAAAATTCCTCCCGAAATTGCGATGCAGATGGCAGAACATTCCGGCGAAGACGCCCTCAGTGAAAGGGAGATCGAAGTGCTCCGCTGTGTCGCGAAGGGAAAATCCAACAAGATCATCGCGGATGAATTGGCCATTTCCGAACATACTGTCAAAAACCACCTCAAAAATATTCTCTCCAAGCTCAATGCCGACGACCGGACTCACGCCGTCACAATCGCCGTGAAGCGCGGATATATTGATCTCTAAATTTGAATCGTCCGAATCGTGGGCATCATCCCCGCTGTGGCATACGCCTCCAGCCCATGCACACGGCAAAGATGGCCGTGCCCCAACGGATGGGGCGCCCGCGCTCCGACCCGCGATTCCACTGAACTTCAAATCATTTAGCACGTGAATTCCCTCTACCCCGATAAACCTCACTGCCAGGTCCCACCGTCTCACCAGCCCCAAAGGGCTATTCCTCTCTGGCCCCATCTGGGCTTTGAGCTTCTGA
>JASHTY010000410.1 GCA_030040315.1 Terriglobia bacterium
ATTCCGGAGCGCGATCGCAAGGGCCGGCGTGATTTCCGCGCGCTACCCATCGTCACCATCGACGGCGAAACGGCCAAGGACTTTGACGATGCCGTCCTGGTGGAGCGCCAGGCCAACGGCAATTACCAGTTGCAGGTTCACATCGCCGACGTCGCGCACTACGTTCGCCCGGGCACGGAACTTGACCGCGAAGCGCGTCTGCGTGGCACCTCCGTTTACTTCCCGGATCGCGCCGTTCCCATGCTGCCGCTCGAGCTCTCGAACGGAATTTGCAGCCTGAATCCGCACGTCGATCGCCTTGTGATGTCCGCATTGATGGAAATTGACGCGCAGGGGCGAATCGTCGCCTACGAAATCGTCCCCGGCATAATTCGCAGCGCCGAGCGCATGACCTACACGGCGGTGCGCGACATTCTGGCCGGCGAGCCCGCCGCCTGCCGGCGGTATGAAGCGATGATTCCAAATTTCAAGCTGATGAAGGAGCTTGCCCGCATTCTCATTCAACAGCGCGAGCGCCGCGGCTCCATCGATTTTGACTTGCCCGAGCCCAACATCGAATTCGACGAGTTCGGCCGCATGGTGGGAATTACTCGCTCAGAACGGAACTTCGCCCATCGTCTGATTGAGGAATTCATGCTGGCCTCCAATGAAACCGTCGCGAGTTGGCTTGAGCGCCGCGCGATTCCCTCGCTTTACCGCATCCATGAAAAGCCGGACGCGAAAAAGGTGCTGGAGTTTGAGGAGATCGCTGCCACGTTTGGGTACTCGCTGGGTGTGGAATTGCCCGCCGCCAGACGTTTCCGCCCCGGCAAGCGCGATGAGCGCGATCGTCACGCACGCGTTCTCGAGCGGAGGGAGTCCGGCGATCTGGAAATCACACCGCGTCACTACCAGCGCTTGACCCAGCGCCTGGAGGGCAAGCCCGAGGAGCGCATTCTCTCCTACCTGATGCTGCGCTCGCTTAAGCAGGCACGCTATTCGGAGGAAAATGTCGGCCATTTCGCCCTTGCCGCCGCCACCTATACCCATTTCACCTCGCCGATCCGGCGCTATCCCGATTTGATCGTGCATAGAATTCTCAAGGCGGCGCTCGGACAGGAAGGCGGCGGTGCGCGCGTGATCGAAGGCGATCGCCACGGACTCGAACCGAAAGCGGCAACCCATGGGGGCCTGCGAAAACGGCACGTCGTCACGACGTCTTCGATCGATTCATCTGGTCCGAGAAGCGCAAGAAACGACCAGATCCTTCCTGGTGGCGCCTTTGTGCTTCCCCAGGAGCTGCACGCCCTCGGCTTGTCCACCTCTGAGTCGGAGCGACGCGCCGCCGATGCTGAGCGCGAATTGATCGAGTGGAAGAAAGTCTCCTTCATGGCGCAACACGTTGGCGACGAGTTCGACGCGCTCATCATCAGCCTGATTAAGTTTGGCTTTTTCGTGGAGCTGACCGATCTGTTTGTAGAGGGATTCGTGCCGATTGCAACGCTTGACGAGGATGAATACGTCTACCGAGAAAGGCAACGTGCCGTCGTCGGCAAATACACTCAAAACGAATTCCGATTGGGCGAGCGAGTGCGCGTGCGGCTGGATCGCATCGATCAGGCGGGGAACAAACTGGAGTTTTCGGTCGTGCGTTGAGAGAATATGGCCTGATAGAGAACCCGCTCGTGAATTCTAGCGAGGCGTGAAAGCAAGCATTGAAGCGTAGCTAGAGCGTGCTCAGGATAATCGAGAATGGAAGCGCAGAATAGAATTCGGCGGTACAAAACGGGTCTTTGGCTGTGTTGGATTGCGGTTCTCTCGATACCTGCGGGAGGATGCTTAATAGACCTGGGTATGTGTTCGAGTGGTTCAACGACGGTCATCGGAAACATAGCTTTGGTAATCTTCGGTTTGTTCTCTACGATCGGCGCCTTTTTTGGAATAGGCTTTGTTATTCAAGGCATGAGAGCTATTCCCCGAACATCCCAGTGGGGAGGCATCATTGGCATGGTCGGTGCCTGCCTGGCGATTCTCCCCGGCGCCATTTATGTTATTGCCGGTTACTTTTCCGGGTTGGAGCTACTGCGACTGGTTCCCTAATTACCCCTCTTTATAAATCCACGCTGAAACGAACGTGGCCAGAATCGAGCCGCCCCAAAGGTCCAGCATCCAGCCGAGCGGAATGGAGCGGCTGAACGGCGCCCACGTGGCAATGGAAAGACTAAGCGGAAATCCACACATGAAACCCAAGAGGAATCCCACGCGCAGTGCGGTGACCGGCCCTGGCCCGAAGGCGTTGCGCACCGAAACGTAGGCCCAGGTAAGGATATAGGTCAGAACGAAAAGTAGAATATACCAGTATGCGAAAAAGAGTGGATAGCGCGGTGCGGCCAGGAGCCATCCTGCGCTCTGGGCGGCCGCGTATCGCGGCTCCAGGAAGACCAGGTTGATGACCGTGCTCCAGATTGCCCACACCACGCCGCCTGCCAGTGTTCCCAGGGCGACTCGACGTAAGCTGATTGATGCCATTCCATCACCTCCGCGGTGGGAAACGATCCGTGCTTGCTGCAAATCGTACCGGCAGGCCGGAGCAGAGTCAAGCAGCCATCTTCCTTGCGGCGTGTGGTGAAACTGGATATCCTGAATTTGCCGAATCTCGCATGCGCTGCGGATTCGGGCCGAGTGAACGTTGCATGAAACGCATCCTGATTCTTCACTATCACGAAATCTGGCTGAAGGGTGAAAACAAGAACTATTTCCTCAGCCGCTTGCGCGCCGCCATCCGCCAGACTCTGGAGGATCTGCCCGTCGCGTCGCTGCACAGCGTTTCCGAACGCCTGATTCTGACTCCGGGCGATGACGCGGCACTTCCACAAATCGTGGAGCGCCTGCGCCGCGTCTTCGGACTTGCTTATATTGCTCCGGCGCACGAAGTGCCAAGTGCGCTCGAACCGCTGGCCGCGGAGGCCTGCGCGATGATGGCAGAAGCGAATCCTGCCAACTTTGCAGTGCGCGTGAAGATCGCGGACTCCAATTACGGCATGAATTCCCTGGAGATGGAGCGCGAGTTGGGCCGCCGCGTGCTGGAGCATCTCCGCGCGCGCGATGCGACTGTTCGCGTCAAGCTGGTGAATCCCGAAGTGACATGCCAGGTGGAGATCGTTCCCGGCAAGGCGCTGATCTATACCCAGCGCGTGGAAGGGCCGGGCGGTTTGCCCGCGGTTACCAGTGGACGGCTGGTGGCGTTGCTTTCCGGAGGATTTGATTCCTCCGTGGCTGCGTACAAAATGATGCGTCGCGGCTGCCACATCACCTTCGTGCACTTCTTCGCCACGCCTTCGCCCGGGCGCAGTTCGTCGGCAGGGGTTGCGGAGGAGATTGTCCGCGCGCTTACGCCTTATCAATTTACTTCACGCCTCTACCGCATTCCCTTTGACGCGATCCAACGCCAAATCGTGGCAGGAGCGCACCAGAGTTTTCGCGTCCTGCTCTATCGCCGTTTGATGGCGCGCATTGCGAGGGAAATTGCCCGCACGGAACGAGCCCTCGGCATGGTCACGGGTGACAACGTTTCCCAGGTGGCTTCGCAGACGCTCCACAATCTTGCCGCCCTCGACCAGGGAATCGGCCTGCCCGTGTATCGCCCGCTGGCCGGCGATGACAAGTCGGAAATCCTCCGCTGGGCGCGGCAGATCGGAACCTACAAGATTTCGTGTGAGCCCTTTGAGGACTGCTGCCCCCGATTCATGCCGCGCGCGCCGGCGATTTTCGCGCGCGCCCAGGAGCTGGACGAAGCGGAGGGCCGGCTGAATATTGACGCGCTCATTCGCATGGGGTTGGAGGGCGCGGCCTGTACGGAATACAAGTTTGAACGGGGTGAAGTGACGCAGCGAGAGAATTCTCCCCGGCGGTTCGAAAATCTCAGGCGCGAGAAGAACTCGATGGAAGGGCAACCAGCCGCCCATAATGCTGCTTCCAACCTATCGGCATGAGTCCCCGGCGTTAAGGATATTGAGAGTCTGCGCCAAATCCAATCGTGATGTCCGTTGACGCTTCCGGGAGCTGTTCCTATAATTCCCCAAGGCGGTAGATTCGAATGATGAGGAAAAATCTCGCCATCGCGATTTTGCTATGCACGCTTCCCGCGTTGCTGAAGGCGCAGGAGCCCAAGCCCGCCACGCCTTCCACCGGCCAGCCCGCCGTAACTACGCCTACTGGAGGCGCGCAAGCCAGCACATCTTCCAACTCCACTCAGCCGACGGTTACCACCTTCCATGTCCCAGTCTACTATGTTGATGTCCCTTTGACTGTGATCGACAAGAAGGGCCGCCTGGTCATTATGATGACCAAGGACGATTTCAACCTTTTCGAAGACGGCAAGCCTCAGGACATTACGTACTTCAGCCGCGAAACTGACCTGGCCATGCGCATCGGCATCCTCATCGACACGAGCAACAGCATTCGCGATCGCTTTCGCTTCGAACAACAGGCGGCCATTGATTTTCTTACCGACACGATTCGCAGGGGGAAGGATCAGGCGTTCGTTCTGGGCTTCGACGTAGCTCCCTTGATCACGCAGGATTATACGGACAACGTCGAAAAGCTTTCAGCGGCAATTCGCGGTCTGCAACCGGGTGGTGTCACCAGTCTCTTTGACGCGATCTTCCTCGCCTGCCGCGACAAGCTCTACTTCTTCCCGCCGCCGGAGCCATACCTGCGCAAAGTGATGATCCTGATCAGCGATGGTGATGATAACCACAGCGAGCATACGCGCGAAGAGGCTCTGGCGATGGCGCAGCGTGCCGGCGTGACGATCTTCGCCATCAGCACCAATCGCAGCGGCGCAGAGGAGCGCGGCGACAAGGTGCTTAAACGGCTGGCACAGGAAACCGGCGGGCGGGCGTTCTTCCCATTTGAGGCGAGCGACCTGGCGGAGGATTTTCGGGCGATTGGGCGCGACCTGCGGACGCAATTCCTGATTGACTATGTTTCCACGAACACCGCGCACGACGGAACCTATCGCGCCATTTCTGTTGTGCCCACTGACAAGACCCTGACCGTTCGGGCCAAGACGGGTTACTTCGCGCCCAATCAATAAGACCGGCTCAGCTTGAGGGAGCGTAGTATCCGCGCCGCGCATCCACTTTCACGTTCCCCACGTTTACCTTCACTTCAATCTTCCGAAACGTTCCGTCATGCTTGGTGTTGGTGGGCGTATACCCCAGCAGGTACTGCGTGCGGAGTTCGCGGCCAATCTGCTGAAACGCATCGGCCGTGTCGCGCTCGTTGTTCGCCTTAATCACCCGGCCGCCGGTTTCATCCGAGAGCTTGTGCAGGTATGACTCTCCGCTATATCCAACGCCCTGACGCATGTAAAACGCCCGGTCACTGATATCGATGGAATAGATGATGACGTCCGATTTTTGCGCCGCTTCAAGCGCCGCGTCGATCTTCACCTTGCTTCCCTGGTCCTCGCCGTCCGTCAGCAGTATGATGACCTTGCGGCCCACTTCGTTCTTCAACACATCGCGCGATGCCAGGTAGACCGCGTCGTAGAGGTGCGTCGCACCCGCCGCATCGCCTGAGGGAAATGTTCCAACCGTGCGCGCCCCTCCCCCGTTGATCTCAGTTTCGTCAATGGCCCGATTGAGCATTTTAAGATCTGCGGTGAAGTCCTGGAGCAACTCCACCTCAACGTCGAAGTGCATGACGAAGGTAAGGTCCTTGGGCCGCATGGTTTGCTCAAGGAACGATTCAGCTTCGCTCTTCTCCACGTCGAGCACGCGCCCCTGGCTGGGGCTGGTGTCCACCAGGATTCCCATAGTTAAGGGAGTGTCGGTTTCACGCGAGAAGTATTTGATCTCCTGCTGCTGCCCGTCCTCATCCAGCGTAAAATCTTGCTTGTTCAGGTCCGGAAGCAAACGGCCGTTTTTCTGCCTGACCACCGTATAGACGCTCACGACTTCGGTGGTGACTTTCAGCGTACCGCCCGTGGCAGGCGCTTGCGGTTGATCTTGCGCACCCGCAATCATCACGGCGGAAAGGAGGATGATCGTAAGGGAGAGTGTTCTGCGCATCGTTTTCTGCTGATGTGAAGGAGATGCCTGCGCACTATACATGGTTGCCCTCCGGAAAACATCCAGACTTTCGACTTGATCGTAATTAAAGATTGTCTGACCCAAGGGAAACGCCCGGATATCAAATCAAAAGCCAATTCAGTTTATCCTAATTCAAACTGCGAAGCCGGAGAACCTTCGCGGATTCAGTTCCATCGGTAATGAGGCTGCGCGCGATCCTGGAAAAATCCGGAGAGTTCATCTTTTTGTCGCACTTCATCTCTTCCAGCACTTCACTTTTTTCCTCTTCACCGATCACTTTCCTCTTGACAAGATAATTCGGTGACTCTATACATGATGATTGAATACGCGCTCCGCCAGTAACACTGGCGCGAAAATCTAATACGCTCGGAGGAGAATAGAATGGCAGCGAAGAAGAAAGCCAAGAAAAAGAAGTAAGCTTTATTCAAAACATGAAATGAACTTCGGGGGTGCAGCGATGCACCCCCAAAGTTTTTTAGGGCAGAAATCACGAACAGGAATTCAGGGGCACGGGATGCAAACCGGCGGTTTCTCGTGGAGTTCCGCTTCCCTACTTCCCGGGTAATTCCTGGCCTTTGGGTTCCTTCTCCGGCTCAGCCGGTGCACGAGGAGTTTCTTCCACGGGCTCGAGCGGCGGAATCTCATCGCCCGTTGCCGCGCCCAACTCCTTGAACTTCCGCGCCGCGACCAGCAAACGCGATTCCATGGAGCCCGCAGCTTTGTTATAGGACTTCACAGCTCCACTCAGTGATCTTCCCACGTCCTCAAAATGCTCCAGCAGCGTACCGATGCGGTCGTAAAGCTGCTTGCCGAGGTCGCTGATCACATTTGCGTTTTGGGTTATCTTTTCCTGCTGCCACAGGTAGGCCGCCGAGCGCAACAGGGCAATGAGCGTCGTGGGAGTTGCCAGCACCACCTTCCTCTGCATGCCATCGTCAATCAGTTGCCGGTCCTGCTCCAGAGCGGCACTGAAAAACGATTCGCCCGGCAGGAACAAGACCACCAACTCCAGCTCAGGGCCCACTTGCTCCCAATACTTCCGTTCGGCAAGTTGGTTCATGTGCCCCCTCACCAACTCGCCGTGGGCCGCCAGGGCGGCGGCTTTTTCTTCATCAGATTTTTCAGGATCGATCGCGTCAAGGAATGCCTGCAACGGCACCTTGGCGTCAACCGCAATGCGGCGGTTGCCGGGGAGGTTCACGATCATATCCGGCCGCTGACGGCCCGACTCCGTGGTGATTGTTTCCTGCTCCGTGAAGTCACAATGCGCGGACATTCCAGCCAGCTCAACGACTCGCCGCAAAGTCAGCTCACCCCAGCGGCCGCGAGCTTTCAAGGGTGAACTTAAAGCGCTGGCAAGATGCTTGGTCTCATCCTCCAGTCGCTTGTTGGCCTCGGCCAGACTGCGCAATTGTTCGTCCAGCGTCCCATATGCCTTCTGCCGGGCTTTTTCCATCTCAAGGATCTGGTGCTCGTAACGCCCCAGCGATTCCTTGAGCGGGTTGATGAGCCCATCGATGGATTTCTGCCGTGTTTCCAGATCGCCCTTGGCCTGAGCCTGCAAGGTTTCAAACTGACTGCGCGCCAGAGCGATGAAGGCCTGGTTATTGCTCTTCAACGCTTCGGCGGAAAGCGCCTGAAATGTCTCGGTCAAACCTTTCCTTGCTTCCTCCAGCACCTTTTTCTGCTCCGCCAGATTTGTCTGGGCCTCGCGCCATTTGGTTTCCGCTTCGGCGCGCCGTCCAACCTCGGATTCAAGGCGCTCGTGCAATTGCACCGATTCCAATCCGGCGGCCCGGGCGCTGGCAAGTTCCGCCTGCGCTTTGATCTTCTGCTCGCTTTCGCTGCGAATCTGCTGCTGAAATTCGTCCCGCGTTCGCGCGGAAGCCAGGAGCCAGCCGACCGCACCGCCCAGCACGATACCTAGCAGGACTAGAAGGATTGAGACCATAAAATGCACCGCAAATACGCGTTGCGCCGCATGCTGCTGCCACCTTACAAATCAAGATCAAAACGCTTCTTCATGTGCGGGGCACAGGGGCGCGTAGTCGCAATACTTGCACACAAATCCCGGCTTGGGCGGAAATATATTCTGGCGGATTTG
>JASHTY010000411.1 GCA_030040315.1 Terriglobia bacterium
CCGTCCGGCTCGGTTCGGCGGCCGCAGGTTAATCGTGGCGTCGCAGGTAGCGGTTTCGCTGGTGCTGTTGGTGGCAGCGGGGTTGTTGTTGCGAAGTTTCGCGAAGCTGGCGACGCTCAATCCCGGGTTTGATAGCAATAATGTGCTGATCGTCTATGCCAGCTCGTGGCAGGCGAGAATAGGTGATGATCGGTATCCCGCCGCACTCGACCAAATCGAGATGCGGCTGCGGGCACTTCCGGGCGTGCTTTCTGGGAGCCGCTCAGCAGTTACACCTGCCGAAGTAAGCTATTGGCAAACTACCATTCACTCGGAGTGGTCAAAAGGCTTCACAGATACGCAGTCTCTGTCTCTATCCAACAATGTCTCCCCTGGATATTTTGGAACGTTGCGAATGCAATTCGTGGCGGGCCGCGACTTCAATGGGGGCGACACCGCCACCTCTCCCATGGTGGCGATCATTGATCAGACAGCGGCACGCCGGTTCTTTCCAGGCCTGAATCCCATTGGCAGGACGTTCTGGGTTGGTGGCGTTCCTGGGCAGTCCGGTCTTCCGATCGAGGTTGTGGGTGTCGTTCGGGATGCCAAGTACGCGTCACTGCGGGAGGAGATTCATCCCACGGTCTTTTTCCCCGCCACTCAGCCCCATGACCTCGTGATGCCGGATGCGTTCGAGTTGCGCACTGCCGGACGACCTACGGCGCTCATCTCGTCGGTCCAGGCGGTCGTGGCCTCTGTGAACTCCGAGATTTCCCTCGAATTTCATACGCTGGCAGAGCAGGTAAACGACTCGATGGTCCAGGAGCGCCTGCTCGCCCAGATTTCGGGCTTCTTTGGCTCGCTGGCGTTATTGCTGGCATTGATTGGTTTTTACGGTACGTCCAACTATCTTGTGGCTGAGAGGCAGAAAGAGTTTGGAATTCGCATAGCACTGGGGGCGAATCCGGGTTCAATTCTCCGGTTGGTTATGCGCGACGTCTTTTCCATTGTCGCTGTCGGTCTCCTTGCAGGCACAGCCTTGTCATTAGCAGCCACCAGGCTCCTCCAGCGACTGTTATTCGGGCTCGGTCCACGCGACACAATGACCATGGTGGCGGCAGTGGTGGCACTGTCCATCGTTGCCCTTGTCGCAGGTTACCTGCCCGGTCGACGAGCGACGAAGGTCGATCCCATGGTGGCTTTGCGAGACGAATAACTGCATCCCGCAGCACCTTCAATCCAACAGAATTTAAGGACGCCTCAGGGACGATTTTGCCCTATGCTGAGTGCATTCTCCGGCAGTCGAAAGGCGCAAAGTCTGGTCCCATGGCTCTCATCGTCGAATCAAGTAGCGTGAACGTCATCGCGCTGGCTTTGACAATTATTGCCAGCGTGGCGATTACTGGGATTCTGCTGGTCGTGGGATTTAAAGCCGCCAGATTCCTGCTCAGGCGGGCTGCCGGTCTGGGCCGCGCGCCGAGCACACTCGAGTCCCACGAAGCCGCTTCGGCCGATTTGCAGCATTCCAAGACATCTCTCGCTATGCCGGCGCTATCTCTAAATGAGTTATTATTAGAAAATACGGTCAAATCGCCAACATCTGAAATCTTAATAAACATCAAAACGAGGATCAACGATTTGGCAGCATTGGTCACCGATGCGCACACAGCCCTGGCGCGCGATGGCGCGAGCGGACTCAACGCTGCCGCGCGAAAAATTGTTGAGGGCCGCCGTCTTACCGGTCCCGAGTGGCGCAAATACCTCGCTGCCTCGGGTGCTGCCGCACAAGTTGGCGCCCAGGTGAACGCAGCCTTACTGAAGGACGTGGCGCCGCTGGTAAGCGAGATCTTACGGCTGCTCGCGGCCAAGCCCGTGGACCCGATTGTGCGACGGGAGGAAGGCTACGTGCTCGCCTGCGCAGCCTGCGTTGAAAGCGCCGTGACCTTTCGACCGAGCAATTCCGGATTCTGCGCCCGCAACATTTCGAACGTCAACAAGACGATCTGCTGGGATGGAGATGCGGGCAAGCGGCTGGGCGAAATTCTGGCAGCGGGGGATACCCATGCCCTGCTGGATTACTTCGCCTCGCCGAATGGCGCTCATTGCCCTGCGTTTTGCCCGTCCTGCCATCGAGTTTACTGCGCCGGCCACTACGCCCTGGCGGAGGAATGGAGCGGCTCATGGTACTCAGCCGGGTACGTAACCTGCGTGCTCGGGCATGAGCGAGAGTATGAATGAGACATGCTTTTCGCTCCTATGCCCGGAAGGCCAGCACAGTTGCCTCGGGGTTAGAGGCTCTCCTCGTACGGGCGCGCATAATCAAGCCTGCCCTTGGGATTTCAATGGTCATGCTGAGCCAATTGCCCTGGTTTTGTTCCGCCGTGCGGCAAAGTGGTGAGCCACCTTGCCAATTCCCAAGGCGATCTCCTCGACGTCGGTTTCCACAAAGTTCTCGAGGATGTCCATGGTAATCCAGCGCTCGAACGCCGCTTCCGCCACGGGACAGTCTCCAAGCCGATAGCTGCGGTCCGCACCTGTATCCTTGGAGACAAAT
>JASHTY010000412.1 GCA_030040315.1 Terriglobia bacterium
AAGCTCGATATCCACGGGATTGCCTTCGAAGAACGCCACCTTCAGTAAAACGTCCGGAACGAGGTACGCCGCGCGGTCGCCCACGCTTTCCTTGGAAAGGTGAATCTGCTCATAGTTCCCGGTGTTCATGAAATAGAAGGAATCGCCGTCGGCGTAGAGGTACTGCATCTCGACTTCGTCGATCATCGCTTTCTCCACCTGGTCTTCCGACCGGAAGCGGTGGTCGATCATGGAGCCGGTGCGCAGGTTGCGCATCTTGGCCTGCACGAAGGCGCGCAGATTGCCGGGCGTGCGGTGCTCGGCTTTATAAATCGTGAACAGGTCGTTGTTGTGCCGGATGATCATTCCGGGGCGGAGATCATTTGCATTCATATCTGATCCTTCACTAAGTTGAGCGTGGGGCTTAAAACAGGATGGAGGTCCTTTCCCGCAAGAGCCCGAAGCATGATTTTAACGGCTTCCCACTTCCCCGTCAACGCCTGCAAGTGGATAATAGGCGGGAGCAGGCCGGTGCAAGGCGCCGCGACGCACCGCCGCAGGACTTAAGACTTAACCCCATGGCTGCCCAAGAGGTGACGAAACCCGACGTTCGACTTTCCATCGTGGTCACCGTGTACACGGAGACGTTTTCGATTGATGAGACAATAAGAATCCTGCTGGGCAACGACCGCGGGTACATTCAGGAGGTTCTCCTGGTTACTTCGCCCAAAGCCTCAGCGGAGACGTTTGCGATTTGCCGGAAGTGGGTTGACCAGGACGCGCGCGTCAAACTGCTGGTGCAGAAGAACAACCCGGGCATCGGCTGGGCCTATCGCGAAGGGATGCAGGCGGCTACGGGAAACTATGTGGCGTTGATGGCCGCGGACCTGGAAACGGAGCCCGCCGCCGTGGATCGCATGGTGAGGAAACTGCAGGAAACCGGCTGTGACGCGGTCATTGCCAATCGCTGGCTGGCGGGAGGCGGTTTCACAAACTACGACCCCTTGAAGCTCGTCCTGAATTGGGTTTTTCAGAAGATGCTTCGCGTGCTGTTCTGGACTCGCATCGGCGACTTTACCTTCGGGCTTAAACTCCTGAGCAAGGAAATTGCCCAGGCGCTGGATTGGGAAGGCACAATGCACGAAATCTGCATTGAAACCACCGTGAAGCCCCTAAAGAAGGGCTATCGCCTTGAGCAGGTGCCGACCGTTTGGGTCGGGCGAAAAGAAGGGCGCAGCGTCAACACCTTCTTCAAGAATTTTCGCTACGTCAAGATGGGGTTCAAGACATTATTTACGCCCGTGCGCGCCGCAAAGTCAGCTCCGGGAGCGGCTGCGTGAACAAACCTTGCCACATTGTCTTTACCACGATTCATCCCCCGAACATTCTGCGGGACCTGTGTGAAAACGTAAGCCGCCACGAGCATTTGGATGAGGTCAAGGTGTGGGTGGTTGGCGACAGGAAAACTCCTCCCAGCGCGCGCGACCTGGCAGCGGAGGTTTCAGCGCGCGGGCTTGAGACCGTCTACTTCGGAATTGACGAACAGGATGAATGGGGCAAGCAATTCACTCTCTACCCGATGATTCCTTACAACACCGACGGCCGTAGAGTGTTCGGTTACTTGAAGGCGTTGGAGGATGGCTGCAAAGTCATGATCTCCATGGATGACGACAATTTCCCAACCGCAGACGACTTCGTGGGCAGCCACCTGAAGACCGGAGAGGAATGGGCGAAGCCGGTGCTGCGTGAGGAGAAGGGATTTCACAACGTCTGCGAGTATTTGGATTTCCAGCCGCAGCGGCAGGTGTTTCCGCGGGGTTATCCCTTCCGCCTGCGCGGCAAGGTCAATGAGCCGGCGATGGTTGCGCCACCGACAGGTGCGGCTATAGGAGTACGGGAAGGCCTGTGGCTGGACGAACCGGACGTCGATGCCACGACCTGGCTGAATGGGAAGGTCAGCGGGGTGAATTACCACGGGCCCGAAAATGTGGTGCTAGACCAATCCACCTGGTCGCCCGTGAACACTCAAAACACCAGCGTGCGGCGCGAGCTGATTGCGGCGTTTGTATTTGCAACCATGGCGTGGCCTGTGCCGGGAGGCAAGCTGGACCGCTACGGCGACATCTGGGGCGGATACTTCCTGCTCGCACTGATGCGCGGCACGAAATTCCACGCGGCGTTCGGCCGTCCGCTGGTCCAACACCGGCGAAACCCCCATGACTATGTGGACGATCTGCGGTACGAATTCTGGGGAATGATTCTTACCGACTGGTTGCTGGAGATTCTTCGCACGTCGTTCAAACCCACGAGCAGACAAATGACCGAAAGGGTGCTGGAACTCGCGGAATTTCTTGAGGCTGACCCAATCGCGCATCTGCCCGCCTGGTGCCCGCCGGAAATTGCCGCCTTCCTTCGAGCAACCGCGAAGAACATGCGCCACTGGTCCGCGGCGTGCACGCAAATTGGAATTTAGGAATTTGCAATTCGCTCGCCGTTGGCGGGCTTGCTTCCCCACACCATCAGTGAACTGCCGAAGGGCCAGGGAAGGGCGCCCCAGGTGTACTGCTCAAGCCGGGAGAGCCAATAGGGCGGCTTGTTGAGCCACGGGGGGGGAACTTTTGCGGGTTGAGGCGAGGTGCCCAAAGCACGTTCCATTATTCCTGTGGCGAGCTTAAGTGGAGAAAGCCATTGGAAAAAGTACCGCTCCGCCCGGATGGACAGGCCCGCTTGCCGAGCCAACTCGCGAAACGTCTTGCGTGTGTATCGCGTAACGTGGCCGTTTACGACATCATGATTCGTCCACAGGGCTTTGAAAGCGGGCACGGTAATGAGCAGCATTCCATCGGCAGCAAGGAGTGCCAGGGCGCGACGAAGGGCGGCGACCGGATCCGATAGATGCTCCAATACATCGAGCATGAGAATGAGCCGGAACTCCTTGTGCGGCTGGAAATTCTCGTCAAATGGGCAGACGTGGATGCGCGAGCGGTGGGGACCGCGTTCGTTGAGCAACACTGCGGAAGGCTCCACGCCTTCCACCTCTCCAAAGCGCAGTAGCTGATCGAAAAACAGACCGTCGCCGCAGCCGACATCGAGAATAGATTTCCATCCTCCGGGAGGCTGTTGAGCGCGCAGAGTTTTCAGTATCCACTTCTCGCGAGCTCGCCACCACCAATGGCGCTGGTAAAGGTCGCGATAGCCTTCAAGGTAGTCGTCACGCACGTGGAATTCCGGCTGCCTATCGGATCTTGTTCTTAACCTGGGTTGCGCTTCCGGACGCTTCCATCGGCCCAGTGGCAAACTCGGTGGTGGGCAAGGCGTGCGCGCGGGAAGGAGGCCAACCGACGGTTTTGCCGACGATATAGAGCGGCCGCGCTTTCACCTCTTCGTACAGCCGCCCGACGTATTCACCGATGATCCCCATGAAGAACAGCAAAATGCCCGAGAGGAAAGTGATGAGCAGAACCAGAGCCGTGAAACCTTGAGGGGATCGTTTTAGAAACAGGCGGGCATACACCGCATAGATGGCGAATAAAACAGAGAGAGCTGTGGCCACTGCGCCCGTGAGAATGGCGGCGCGCAGGGGCACGATGGAAAAGGCGAAAATCCCGTCGGAGGCCAGCTTGATCAGCTTCCGAAGGCTGTACTTGCTCTTTCCGGAATGCCGCTCGGCCCGGTCGACGGGGATGCCGACCTGACGGAAGCCCACCCAACTGCGCAGGCCGCGCAAATAGCGGTGGTGTTCGGGCAGGCGCCGGAGCTGTTCGACAACGCGGCGGGATAACAAGGCGAAATCGCCCGCATCGAGAGGCAACCTCATTTCCGAGAGCATTGCCAGAACCCGATAGAAAAGGAAATAGGAGAGCCTCAGCCACCACGCTTCCTTTCGGCTGGCGCGCGTTGCGTACACCACGTCGTAGCCTTGCTGGAATTTCTCCACAAAAAGAGGAATCGCTTCTGGAACGTCCTGAAGGTCGGCGTCCATCACCACCACGGCGTCACCTGAGCAATGGTCGAGCGCGGCGGTCAGGGCGGCCTG
>JASHTY010000413.1 GCA_030040315.1 Terriglobia bacterium
ACATCCACCCAATCGCCCGCCGCCAGGCTGGTCTGGTGGGGATGGACCACCAGGAAGCAATCGGCTGCTGCAACTCCCGCCACATCCCCGGAGCCCTGCCACGTTACCCTGCTGACCACCGGGTCCTCCGAGGAGCGCTCCAGGCGTGCCGGCATGAACATCGTCAGACCGCTTTTGTGCTCAAAAGGCTTTGCCAGGCGGGCGCGCAAGAACAGAGGCGGCGCAAATTCCCCTCCGCCCAGAACCTCCAGCGCCGGGCGCGCGAACAACGCGTAGGTCACATAGGTGGAGACAGGATTGCCCGGCAGGCCGAAGAAGAATTTGTCTCGAACGCGTCCAAATACCACCGGCTTCCCCGGCCGCAGCGCCACAGCCTGAAAGTAGAATTCCGCGCCAAGCCTCGAAAGGACCTGTTCGACCAGGTCGTATTTCCCTGCTGAAACGCCTCCCGTCACGAGCAACAGGTCGGCCTCCAGGCCTTCCTCGATCAGTACTCGCAAATCGTCAGCTTGGTCGCGTGCAATCTTAAGCGGATTTGGAATTCCCCCGGCCGCAGCCACCTGCGCGGAAAGCGCCATGGCGTTGCTGTTGCGAATCTGAAACCAATCGGGGTCTTGTTCAACCGGCACCAACTCGTCACCCGTGGGAATAATCGCTACTGTGGGGCGCGCAAAAACCGGCACGCGCGACTTCCCCACCATGGCCAGCAGGCCAATTTCCGCGGCGCCCAGTCGCTTGCCGCGGGGCAGAACCGTCGTGCCCTTGACCGCTTCGCAACCCAGCCGAACAACATTTTCATAAACTCGCGCGTTACGCTGGATTCTGACCTTATCACCGAGCGAGACGGTGTATTCAACCATCACCACAGCATCGGCGCCTATGGGCAGGGGCGCTCCGGTCATGATGGAGACGCATTCCCCGGGTTTAATCAGTCCCCCAAAGTGCCCGCCCGCGCGGACCTCACCCCGCAGCCGTAATTCCGCCGGCAGCGACATCACGTCCGCAGCGCGCACTGCGAATCCATCGCGAGTCGAGCGATGAAAGGGGGGGTAATAGCGGTCCGCAGCAATATCTTCCGCCAGAACCCGTCCGGCCGCAGTCTTGAGAGGCACCACCACTCTGCGCGGTCGTACCCTGGCTTCCGTCAGCTTCTGCCGGACCAACGTCAGGGCTGACTCGTATGAAATTGTCTTGTTCGGGAACTCAGGCATCGGTTTTCAGTCGCCGGCGGTCATTCCAGAATCACAGGTTCGGCCCTGCATAGCCGAGTATCTTCTAAGGAGTGCCGGGCGCCCCTCGCTCCCGCCTGCGGCGTGAGCAGGATTTCCGCCAGTCGACGGACGGGACGGACCCGCTACGGACAAAGAACCGCCTCATCCATCCACACGCACTGCTCACGCTCGGGGCCGGTGGAGACCATGGCGATTTTCACGCCCACCTGGTCGGACAAGAGATTAAGGTAATCGCGCGCCCGCTGTGGTAATTGCGAGACCTCACGCGTGCCGAAAGTATCCTTCTGCCAGCCAGGGGCAGTCCGGTAATGCACCTTCAACTGCTCCAGGCATTCAATCTCCGCTGGAAAATCCTTGAACCGCTTGCCCTTGATTTCATATTCCGCGCCCACGGGAACTTCCGCCAGGGTGTCGAGGATATCGAGCTTGGTGATAATCATCGAGCTCAAACCATTTACCCGCGCGCTGTACCGGGCCAGCGGAACGTCAAACCAGCCGCAACGGCGCGGACGGCCGGTGACGGCGCCGTATTCACCGCCGCGCTCGCGAATCTTTTCGCCCTCGGCGCCCAGTGCTTCAGTTGGAAACGGCCCGCTGCCTACGCGCGTAGCATAGGCTTTTGAAACCCCGATCGCGGCGTTGATTCGTGTCGGCCCCACACCTGTGCCCGTGCAGGCTCCGCCGGCCGCGGCGCTGGAACAAGTGACGTACGGATACGTGCCATGGTCCAGGTCCAGCAGCGTTCCCTGCGCCCCCTCAAACAGCACGCGCTTGCCGCGGTCCATCTCCGTGTTCAGATAAACCGAAACGTCCGTAAGATAGGGCAGCATCCCTTCGGCCAGTTGCAGGAATTTCTCCGTCAGCTCTTCGGCGTCGAGCGGGGGCGCTGAGTACAAGGCCGCGTCAATGCGGTTTTTCTCCGCCACCAGCGCCTTGCACTTTTCCCGGAACTTTGCCGGATTGCGCAAATCCGACGTGCGCAGGCCGCGCCGCCCGGCCTTGTCCTCATAACTCGGCCCGATGCCCTTGCGCGTGGTGCCGATCTTCCCATCGCCGCGGGCATTTTCCGCCGCCGCTTCGTGTGCGCGATGGTAGGGTAGAATCAGGTGCGCGCGGTCGCTCACCAGCAATCTGCCGTCGACGCTTGTGCCCGCGTCCCGCAGCTTTCGGATTTCCTGGCGCAATGCCTCGGGGTCAATCACCACGCCGTTCCCGATCACCGCCGTCTTATCGGGCCGAACAATTCCGGTCGGCAACAGTTGAAGCACATACTTCCTCTCGCCCACCAGAACGGTGTGGCCGGCGTTGGCGCCTCCCTGGTACCGGGCGACGATGCTAAAGTGCCCCGCCAGGGTGTCCACCACTTTACCCTTGCCTTCGTCGCCCCACTGAACTCCCACCACCACTACATTTTTTGGCATGCCGCGCGTCTTCCCTATTCGAGATGTTTATCCAGCAGCTGCTTCAGCGCTTCTTTCGACGTGCTGCCCACTACCTGCTCAATGACCTGCCCCGCCTTGAAAAGTATGAGGGTGGGGATGCTGCGGATTCCAAAACGCCCGGCCGACTCAATGTTGTCATCCACATTCAACTTCCCCACCTTGGCGCGGCCCGAATACTCTTCGGCAAGCGCGTCCACGGTGGGCGACATCATGCGGCATGGCCCGCACCACGTGGCCCAGAAGTCCACCAGTACGGGCTCAGCGGACTTCAGCACATCCTGCTCAAAATTCTTGTCGGTAAATTCCAGGGTATGGCTACCTGCCATTTTCAAAAACCTCCAAGGTTTGCGGGAATCGTCAGGCCTTGCCGGCCGTTTGAGCCGCCGGTATGCGCAAACTTTCATAAATACGCGCATAGGCCTTTGCTGAAGTTGTCCATGAGAAATCCTTCTTCATGCCGTTCAGGATCAGGTTGCGCCACGCCTTGCCGGTCTTGTACGCCTCCAGAGCGGCATAAATCGCCGCCAGCAGAGCCTGAGCGGAATAATCGCGAAACTTGAATCCGGTGCCGGCTTTGCCGTCAAAGGGCTCAATGGTGTCGTCCAGGCCGCCGGTGGCGCGCACGATGGGCACGGCGCCGTACTTCAGGCTGTAAATCTGATTCAGGCCACAGGGCTCATATCGCGACGGCATCAGAAACATGTCGGACCCTGCCTCGATCTGGTGCGCCAGCGCATTGTCGTAGGCAATCTTTACGAGATACTTCTCCGGGTATTTTGCTGCCAGAGTCCGGAACAGACTTTCAAACTTCTGCTCGCCGGACCCCAATACCACAAGATAGACGTCAAGCGCAGCCAGTTGCTCGGCGATGGCCGCGATCAGATCAAAGCCCTTTTGAGTGGCAAAGCGCGAGATGATTCCAATCACCGGCCGGCTCAGTATGGGCGCGGCAACTCCCATTTTTTCTAGCAAAGCTTTCTTGCAGGCTTCCTTTCCCGCCAAATTGCCGGGCGAATAGTTGGCCGCGAGCCGCTTGTCGGTTGCCGGATCCCACTCCTCATAATCGACGCCGTTCAGAATCCCCTGCAAGCGACTGGCACGCGACCGGATCACGCCATCAAGACCGAAGCCGAATTCAGGCGTTTGGATCTCCTGGGCATACTCGCGGCTGACGGTCGTGATGGAATCCGAAAAGATAATACCACCTTTCAGGAGGTTAATGTTTCCATAATATTCCAAGCCGTCAATAGTGAACAGGCCGGCGTGCAAGGCAAGCTGGGGCAGGATGTGGGGAGGGAAAATACCCTGGTAACCGATGTTGTGGATCGTGAAGACGGTGGAGGTGTTGGCAAAGAACTTGTCGCCCACGTAGAGCGTTTGCAGGTAGATCGGAACCAGCGCGGTCTGCCAGTCGTGGCAATGAACGATGTCGGGCGGGGCGGACTCGCGCTTCAGAAACTCTAGCGCCGCCATCGAAAATGCTGCGAAACGATGCGCGTTGTCCGCATAGTCCGCGCCCTGCTGCTGGTAAAGGCCGTCGCGATCGAAATACTCGGGGCAGTCGATCAGGAAAGTCTGTACCCCGTGGGTGCGGCCGGCATCCTGCACGGCGGCGAATTTGTATCCGATGCCGAGCGGCAGGGTCAGGCTGCGCGCGTAGGGAACGGCCGTGCCCGCCGGCGTCGAGCGATATCGCGGCAAAATGACTTCCAGCTCGTGACCCAGCGCCGCGAGCGCCTTGGGAAGCGCGCCCACCACGTCTCCAAGCCCGCCTGTCTTCGAAAACGGCACGCCTTCCGACGCAACGAACGCAACTTTCACCCCACTACTCCTGTCCAGAGATTCAGGAAACCAAACTTCGTTACGTTAGAAGATGCCCTGAGAGTTGTCAAGAACTGGTGGCGCACTTCACCGCCGCAGCTCATGCTATGATCCGACCCAGAAACGGACGGTGAATTCAAAATCCCAGCACGAAGACTCAACGCGAAGAAGCGCCGCCCGAAGCTCGGGCAGCATTTTCTCCATGATCCGCAATACCGAACGCGCATTCTGGATGCGCTCGCCATCCAACCGGACGACGTCGTGGTCGAGATCGGCCCTGGCCGCGGCGCCATGACTTCCCTGCTGGCCGGACGTGCGCGGAAGGTTATTGCCATCGAGGTTGATCGCGCGCTTGCGGACGGGCTTCGTGAGGAGTTCCGCGACGTGCCAAAAATCGAAATCATTACGGCTGATGTGCTCAACGTCGATTTCGCCGGCCTTTGCCGCCGGGAAGGAGTTTCGAAAGCCTTCGTTTTCGGCAACCTGCCGTATTACATCACCTCACCCATTCTGCATCACCTGTTGGCGCATCGCGATTCCATTTGCGCCATGGGCTTGCTGATGCAGCTTGAGGTGGCGGAGCGAGTGACCGCTGCTCCAGGGACGCGCGACTACGGGTATCTGACCGTCGCCGCGCAAACTTTCACGCAGCCGGAAATCGCCCTGGCCGTTCCGCCGGGTGCGTTCTCGCCTGCTCCCAAAGTGCAATCGGCGTTGGTACTTTTCCATATGGTGAAGAAGTTCGAGCACTGGCCGGCAGGGCGCCACGAGGAATTCCTGGGATTTGTGAAGCGCTGTTTCTCGCAGAAGCGAAAGAATCTGCTCAACAATCTGGCGGGCCGGTATTCACGCAAGCAAGTTACGGAAGCGCTCCAGAAATCCGGCAAGCCGGGCAATTCCCGCGGCGAGCAACTTTCTGTCGAGGAACTCGCCGCAGTTTTTGATTCTCTCGGCGCTACAGCGGACTTAGTGTCCAGGCGTTGACGGTCCGAAAAGCCCTCCGGTGTACTTCTGATAGAGCGCCTTGATCTGCGGGTTATTGGGATCGAGCTGGTAGGCGGTGTAGATTTCCTTTACGGCCTCGGTATAGTTGTGTTCTTCCAGCAGCACGGAGCCGAGATTGGCGTGCGCCATGGCATACTTGGGGTCCAGGCGCACAGCCTCGCGATATTCCGCCTCCGAGTCCTGAAGCTTTCCCTGCCGGTAGAGCCACACACCGAGCTGATTGTGCGAGTACTGGTTGGAAGGATCCTGTTGCACGGCGACGCGCGTTTCGCTCTCCGCCCCCGCCAAATCGCCGCTCGTTGCGAGGGCAATCCCCAATTCAACATGCGCCAAGGTAAACTTCGGATCCAGGCTAACGGTCTGGCGGAATTCATCGATCGCCTCGGGATTCTTTTTCTGCAGGATGAAGATAAGTCCCTTCACAAAGTGCGGTTGGGGATTCTTGGGGTTAATTCGAAGAGCGCTCTCCACCTGCTCATTGCTGCCCGCCAGGTCACCTTTCTCGGCAAGAGCCAGGCCAAGGTTCGAGTGTGCCACCACGGAATCGGGCTGCAGGCGCAGCGCCTGGTGATATTCGAAGATGCCCCCGTCCCAGTCGTTCTTGGCGGCCAGGGCGTTGGCGTAATCATTGTGGGGGAACCACGTATAGGGATCGAGATCGATGGCCTGGCGAAACTCGGCGATGGCGCCGTCCGGATCCTTCTTCTCCAGCAGCAGAATCTGCGCGCTCGCGTAGTGGCCCATGGCTGTGTCGGGCGCCAGCTCGGCGGTTTGATGCAGTTCCTTCAGCGCGCTATCCAGATCGTGAGTGTTGTAATACGAGGCGGCCAGAATGTTCCGCGCCTGCAAATCGCGGGCATTCAGTTGCAGGGCGGCACGCAACTCCTGGATGGCGTCGGTGGGCTGCCCGCGCAGTGCGAGCGCAAGGCCCAAGGCGGCGTGCGCCTCCTCCGATTTCGGGTCGGTGTAAATCGCTTCGCGATACTGCTCAAGAGCGTCGTCCCATTTCTGCTGCTTGCTGAGGGCGCGTCCCAGGCCCACGTGCAGAGCGCTGTTCTGCGGCTGAATGGCGAGAGCAGCTCTGTATTCCTTTTCGGCTTCGGAATAGGACTCGAGTTTCTCAAGCTCCAACGCGCGTGACAGGTGTTCCTGAAACCCCGAATCGGCTGTGGGGGCACTCGCCGGGGCCGGCTGAGGGCCGGTTCCATGCGCGGCCTTCAGAGCGCCGATGAGATCGTCCTTGCCGCCGGCGGCGCGGACTTTCTTCAGGTAATCTTCCTGCGGATCGAAATCCACACCATTCTGCTTCACCAGGTCAGCGACGCTCTGGCTGGGCACGTAATTGTTCAGAAGATACAGGACGTCATCGCGAGTCACCGGCTTGCTGGTGGGATGTGCCAAGGCCGCACGGCACGTACACGCCGCCAGAAAAACGATGATCGCCCATCGAGCTCTCATCATAATTTCCTCCCGACTTCTATGCGTGCCCGCCTTTGTCGAGAGCATACGCTGAAAGAAGCACAGATGACAAGTGATTCGCGTCCGGCTTTTTGTGCTCACCAGGATAACCCGACTGGTGTTAGGATGCCCCGCGTATGTACCTGCAACCCTGTTCCCAAAGGCAGCCGGTTCACAGGAAATACGCATGCACGGTGTCGTGCGTTTCCGGGTCGTTAGGCCAGATTCACGAAATCTCAGTCGCGAGGCTGATCCATGCAACGAGCACTGAAGACCCTTGGACTGATTCTGCTGGGGCTTGCGCTCCTTGCCGGGGTGGCCATCACCCTGACGATTGGCTGGCGGCCTTTTATCGGCCCCAAGGCCCGCCCGCTGACCAACCGCAAATTTGAGCCGACCCCGGAGCGCCTGGCGCGCGGTCAATACCTCGTGGAAAACCTCGGCTGCTTCGATTGTCACGGGGAGCACGATTGGAAGAAGCATGACGCGCCACTGGTGGAGGGCACCAAAGGAGCCGGCCCGGCCGAATTCCAACTGGCGGGCTTGCCGGGCCGCGTGGTGCCTCCCAACATCACTCCGGACCGCGAGACTGGCGCGGGTGATTGGACGGACGACCAACTCGCGCGCGCCATTCGCGAGGGCGTCGGGCACGACGGACGCGCGCTCTTTCCGCTCATGCCGTACTTGCATTACCGCTCCATGAGTGATGAAGACCTTGCCTCGGTCGTCGTTTACATTCGCTCCATTCCGGCCGTGCACAGGGTCCTTCCCCCCACCAAAATCATCTTTCCAGTGAAGTATCTGATGCGCAGCGCTCCCGAACCCGTCACGGCGCCGGTTCCGAATCCTGATTTCTCAAACCCGGTGGAGCGGGGCAAATACCTTGTCAACATCGCCGGTTGCTCTGACTGCCACACCCCTCAGAAAAAGGGCCAAGATATTCCGGGATTGGAGTTCGCGGGCGGGACCATCCTAGAGGGCCCGTGGGGCAGAGTGGCAAGTGCCAACATTACACCCGATGCTTCCGGGATTTCTTACTACGATGAGGTGATGTTCCTGAAGACCATGCGCACGGGTTACGTGAAAGCCCGGGAGATCAACCAAATCATGGGTTGGTGGCACTACCGCAACCTGACGGATGATGATTTGAAAGCCATGTTCGCCTATCTACGAACGCTTAAGCCCGTCAAGCACCGCGTGGATAATACCGAAGCCCCCGCCCTGTGCAAAGTCTGCGGAGCAGTGCATGGATTGGGAGATAGGAATTAGGCGCGTGAACCTGTAGCGCATCGGTCACCGGGCACACCAGTGAACTTCATTCATCAAGCGTCTGTTTTCTCCACGACAGCGGGCTACTCCCGAACCGCCCAAGCCAGCCCGTCTGGCTCGCCCCCGACATCGATATGGCTGGTGACTTCAAACGTCCTCAGATCGACAACCGCGACGTAGTTGTCCGGTGAGCAGGCCACGAATGCGCGAGTTTCCGTTGGATCGATTAAAATCCCCGCCGCGCCGTGGCCGATGGGCACTCGCTTGAATTCCCGGCGCGTATCTGCGTCGTAGATGAACAAATCGCCGAGGCGCAGGCTGGAAATCAGCACATACTTGCCGTCCGTCATGAATTTGAGCCGGTTCGAACCGGGGATTTTCGCGTCGAGCGTTGCCGTCACTTTTTTCGCCGCAAGATCGATGATAGAGAGCGTGCCGTCCTGCGCGTTTGCTGTCCAAAGTTCTCTACCATCAGGGGAAACGTCAAAACCCTCGTCTCCTCTGCCCACAGGAATCACCATCTCATTCCAGTCCATGCGGCGCTGCGGAGGACCGGGCGGCGGACCTGCCTGTGCTCCCGGCGGAAGACCCGCTCCCGGCGGAGGCCCCATCGGCGGCAGCTCGGCCAACTCGAGAATGGTAACCGTCGCCGAACTCACATTCGTTGTATAAATCTTCTTCATGTCAGGCGTGACATACAGCATGTGCGTGCGGTTCTGGCCGGTTCCCATGATCCAATCAATGGTGTTCGTAGCCGGGTCGAATCGGGCGATCGCTTTGGCGCCCTCGGCGGTGAACCAGACCTTCCCGCCGATGAATGCAAGGCCATGCGGGCCGTTCAACGCGCCGGTGTCAATATCGGGCAGCGCCTTCTGCGCGACCAAATCGAGAACCGACAGCGCGTGGTAACGTCCGCCGCCGTAGATTGAGACGTAGGCCCTTGTGCCGTCGGAAGAGGCAATCACCTCATGCGGGTCGGGCCCGACCGGCAGGCGCGCGATGACTTGAAAATTGGTGGGATCAACGATGGCCAGGGTGTGATTGTGCTTGGAGAGCGCAAGAAGACTGCGCTGAGGGGTGGACTGCGCTGCTGCAAGCTGATATAGGCCGCCGAGCAGCACGGGAAGTGCCAAAGACCAATAGAATCGCATTCGCCCTCCCAGTTTCACCTTCTATGAGTTGCGTTAAAAGCCGCTAGCTGGCGCAGAGATGCCTTTCAATCTCTGCGTCGGAACTTGCGAGATAAATGTCCCTTAGGTACAGCAGACTCCCTGCCCCAGGAGTCTGCGCCAGCCGAGATTGACCGATCAACTCTCTTCCATTGGAATCGGGCGCGGATTCCGCTGCCAAAATGGCCGTGAACTCAAGATTTCGCGAATCTACGTTCGGGACTTCCAGCGGGTTGGGTTGCGTCGGCCGTGCATGCAGGCCACAACAATAATGGTTTCCCCGCTCACTCGATAGAAGATAGCGTATGGGAACCGGTGCAGAAGCGCCCTCCGGGCATCTCGGTGAACGACTTGGTAGGCAGTGGGATGGGTGACGATGTCGTTCATTCTGGCGCTAACGGCATCGAGAAACTCTTCCCCCAGCCCGGTGCGCTGCCGTTCATACCACTCAAACGCTTCGTCGATGTCGGCCGCGGCAGCGGAGCGAACAAGTATCTGCATTACTTGGCGCGCGCTCGAATGCGGAGAAGGACTACGTCCCAGGGGATGCCGACGGGCCCTTCGCGGTCCAAGTCATCCAGCCGGCGATCGAGTTCCTCCCGCTGCGCGCGCGTCACCGGAATCGCTTCCGGTGTGTGCGAAAGACTCTCCCAAAGCTCATCCAAAAGCCGCAAGCGTTCCTCAAGACTCAGACTTGCAATGTCCACACTGGCCATGGCGCTAGTATACCGCATTCGCAAATGCTTCGACGGACCTACCAGCTCATTAGATCTTCGGTCAATTCCAGCGGCAGCCAGCCTTCCTGGGGCAAGACTTGCAGGGGCAGGCCGTTCACCCAGACGGAAACTTGCAGGCTCATGCGTTCGTGCGGAGCGACGCCCAGGATGCTGTAATCGAGCCGGACCTCAAAGATTCGCTGGAAGGCCACTTCGACTTGATCTCCGGTCCCTTTGGGCACCGGAATCGACTGGCCGGCCTTCCAGAACTCCACGGCCTTCACGCCCTGCGCGGCGATGAACGTATGCAGGCGGATGCGGCTCTCGCCGTCCACGCTGACGCGGATTTCAAATTCCGGATGATCTTTCAGAAACTCCTCCGTCAGGTCAACCCGCAGGAAGACGGCTTTCTCGCTGTAGCCGTAGTAAAGCACCTCAACCAACTGCGCCACACCGTGCATGGAGCCGGAGCGGTAATCCGGCTGGCAGAGCCCCGCCCCCATCCACTCGAAATAATTGGTCACCTTGCCGTCGATAACCGGCTCGATGTGCGCGCTGGGAGCCACGGTGCGGGCCCGGACGCGCGGATGCTTGATGGGCACGGCCAAATCATCGCTGGGCGAGCCCCCCAGCAGGCGGTAGATGTTGCTCAGGTGCTTGCGGTAGAGCAGATCGAATTCGTCATCGTTGGACGTCGAGTGCTCGGGGCCGTACCACCAGTTCCAGTCGCTGCCCTCCGCCACCCACAATTCCTGCTGCGCCAGGGCGTGGTTCTCCGGCTTCAGCTTGGGGTCAGTGGAATGTTGGGCGTAGAAGTCGCGCGCCTCGCTCAGCAGGTCCCAGGCGCGATTGTCCTCATCGGCGCCGATCCAGACGTCGAAATTGGCGTTAATCCACGACCCGGGAACAACGTGCGAGAGCTGACCCGGCTCGACCAGCTTGAGCGCCTCGCTCGCCGTAACCGCGCGCAGATCCGGATCAGCCGCCACGCGGCCGTAAAATGCCTTCAGGAACTCGCGTCCGCCGCGGGGGTAATACTCCCAGGCGTTTTCGCCGTCCAGAATCACGGAAACCACCGCCGGACGGTCGCCGCCAATTCGTCCCGCCGACTTGATGCGATTGTAAAGGTCGCTCGCGGCCGCGTGGGGATCCATGTGGGAGTAAACGAAGCCAACCAGGTCGGAAAGTTGATGGTCGCGGAAGAAGATCGAAATGGATTTGCCGCCTGAGGTCAGCGTTTGCGGGCGGTAAAGCTCATCCCCGCCTTGCAAGGTGCCGTCACCACGACGGTAAAATCCCATTTGCTTCGACCGGCCCAGCACTCCCTCGTCCGTCGCCGCCCAGATAAATCCCTCATCGGCAGCCAGGCGCAGAACCTCGTCGGAAACGCTGCCTTCGCTTGGCCAAAGTCCTTGCGGACGGCGGCCAAATACCCGCGCGTGGAGATCGAGAGCGTCGCGCAACTGTTCGCGCGCGTCCTCGGGATGCCGAAAGCGTTTGTTCGGCAACTTGACGCCCGGGTGCGACTCCTGCGCTACATTGGTATCGCACAGCAACGGCAAAATCGGATGGTAAAAAGGCGAGGTGGAAATCTCAATCTGACCGCGCTCTGCCGCCTCTTTATATTCATCAAGCGTTACTTTAAATAATTCGATTTCCTTCCTGCGTACAATGGCCTTGTCAGCCTCTGTGTAACCCCGCTCCTTGCGCACGAGCGCGACCGTTTCGGGATCGTTCTCGAGGAATATTTCGTCAAACCAGGCAATCTGCGAGAGCACTTGAAGATCAAGCACGTCCTGGCGCGTAAAGACTTTAGGCGCCGATTCCGCTCCCGCCTTCTGCTTCTTCTCCCACAGCTCGCGAAAACGCGGATAGCGAAATAGCAGATTGTCGAAATTGATTTGGAAGGCGGCAGCAAGCAAAGCTTCGCGGTCGGCATTGGTCATTTCAGCGGCAGGCTTGAAGGCCAGATCGTACGCGGGCTCATGCGCCACGTCGCGAGCGTACTCCTCGATTTGCAGAATGAGCGACGGAACCAGATTGTAAGTGGCATGAAACGCCGGGAAATCGCGCAAAATCGCCACCATGCCGTAGTAATCCTTCAGGGTGTGCATGCGCGTCCAGGGCATGGTGTAGACGTCGTCCGCCAGGTCCTTGTAAAAGGGCTGGTGCATGTGCCAGAGCAGCATGAGGTAGGTCTGCGGCATCGCTCTAAAGCGCGAAAATCGAAATTCGAAAATCGAAATTCGTCGAATGCGATAAGCCGCGAGTTTCGAGTCTCGAGTTTCGAGTTTCGATCTTGGTCTCCCGGTATGCTAGGATTGAAGCGTGAATCTATGCGGATCCTGACCCGCTACATTCTGAAAGAAATCTCTTCCCACTCCCTGCTGGGGCTGCTGGTTTTCACCTTCATCATATTCATCCGCCAATTGAGCAATCTTCTTGAGCTGGTGGTTCGCCACAACGTCCCCGTAGCCGATATGGCGACGCTGTTTCTGTTGCCGGTACCCAGCATTTTGATGTTGACCGTTCCGCTGGCGGTCATGGTAGGAACGCTGATCGGGCTGAGCCGAATGTCCGCTGACGGCGAAGTGATCGCGGCGCGGGCTTCCGGAATCGGCATGGCGTGGTTTGTGCGGCCTGTGATGCTTCTGGCGGTAGCAGGATGGGGGATTACGCTTTGGATGGCTCTCTACCTCGCCCCCCAGGCGGCTCGCACGCTGATCCGCATGGAAACCGGCCTGAAAGCCAGCCAGGTTCCCTATGAAATTCAACCGCGCGTCTTCATTGAGCAATTCCCCAACTTGCTGCTCTACCTGAGGGATGTAACCAGCTCACGTGCAAGCTGGAGCGGCGTGTTCATCGCCGATATGACGCAGCACAACCAAGTCAAGGTAACGTTAGCGGAAAGCGGATTGCTTGTCAACGAACCTGACCACAACCGCTTCGTGCTGCACCTGGAGCATGGCACCACCCACGAATTCGACCCGCAACATCCGCAGGAATACTCTGTTGTGTCCTTCAACGACACGGAAACTCCCATTGATACCGACCAGGGCGAAGGGGGCGCGGCAGAGCCCGGCACTCCGCCCTACCTGAGCCTATCTCAACTCTGGCAGCGCATTCATCAGCCTAAGGACCGCCAGGCGGCGCTGGTGGAATTGCACTATCGCTTTGCTCTCCCCGCGGCGGCCATTGTTCTGGCGCTGGTAGGTATTCCGCTGGGAATCTCCACGCGCAAGGGCGGCAAGTCCGTGGGCATCATGCTCAGCCTGCTGCTGTTCTTCTTGTACTACATCCTGATGGCGTTCGGGCGAACCTTCGCCATGCAGGGGCGCGTCTCGCCGATCATCGGCCTTTGGATCGCCAACGCACTTTTTGCCGCCACGGGCATCGTGATGCTCACCAACGTGCAGCAGGTTCGCACCCGGATGCTGGGCCTTCAGGATGCGTTTGAAGATGCGCTGAAGCGCTGGCAGCAATGGAGGGCCCGGCGCAGGAACACACCCTTTGCCCTTCCCGCTCCCGCAAAAATTGCCGGGCGGTTCCTGCAGATCATGGACATCTATGTCATCAAGGGCTGGATTTTTTACTTCACCGTTCTTCTGACCACGTTCACGGGCGTGTACCTGATTTTTGATTTCTTCCAGATTCTGGGCGACATCGTGCACAATCAGGTCCCGCTTCGTGTGGTGGTGGACTACTACTGGTTCCTGCTTCCCCAGGTTGTTTACCTGATGCTGCCGCTGAGCATTCTGGTTGCGACGCTGGTGAATTTCGGCCTCCTGACCAAGACCAATCAGGTGACGGCGGTAAAGTCTGCTGGAATCAGCCTTTATCGGCTGTGCGTGCCGGTGTTGGCCCTCACTGCCTTGCTAAGCGTGGGAATGTTTTTCTTCGGCGACCGCGTTCTGCCGGAAACCAACCAGCGCCAGAACGCCCTGCGCAATCAGATCAAGGGCAAGCCCGCGCAGACTTTCTTCCGGCCCGACCATCAGTGGATTTTCGGCACCTCCAGCCGCATTTACAACTACACCTTCTTCGATTCCGACCAGAACGTGTTCGCCAACCTCTCAGTATTTGAATTCGACCCCGTGACTTTTCGCATGACGCGGCGGTTGCAGGCGGCGCGTGCGATTTGGGAGCCCTCGGTTCACAGTTGGATTCTCGAAAATGGCTGGTCCCGGGATTTCTCCGGCGATCGAGTGACCCAATACGATCAGTTTTCGGTCGCCACTTTCAAAGAATTGACGGAGGAGCCGTCATATTTCAAGAAGGAAGTCAAACCCTCGGAGCAAATGAGCGCCTTCGAACTCCGCCGCTACATCGCCGACCTGAAGCAGAGCGGATTTGACGTGGTGCGCCTCTCCGTGCAGTTCTACCGCAAGTTTTCTTTCCCCCTTATCGCTTTCGTGGTGACGCTCATCGGCATTCCCTTCTCGTTTACGATGGGAGGCAAAGGCGCGCTCACCGGAATCGCCCTGAGCATCGGCATCGCCATCGTCTACTGGTCGACATCCAGCCTGTTTGAAGCCATGGGGAATCTGAGTCAGCTTCCACCCGCCATGGCCGCCTGGTCACCGGATATTTTGTTTGGATTGGCGGGAGCGTACCTGCTGCTGCGAATCAAGACTTAACGGCAATGCCCGCGACACGCTTGAGGAATGTCGACGCGACGACAACGAGGGAAAGTCGAAAGTATTGTCGAGATGGGGCTTTATACGAATCAGTGCCCTAACGGCAGATCTTAAAGTTATACTTTAGGTCATTTTGGTATGAGACCAGTACTCGGATATACTCTGAGCGCGATGGCCGCCTCAGTGTTTTTCATAACTTGGCGAGTTGTCGATTTTCTGTTCTCAGGCCCACCAGACACACACGTCGGCTTTCGCCTCAGCCTTGGCTTCGCGGTTTTCTTTTGGCTTATGGACGGATTTTGTGCGACCTTGTTCGTGATGGTGCTGCCATGGTTCGCCGCTCTATGGGCATTCAATAAGCTGCGCTGGTCAGGGCGAGTCTGCTGTGAGGTGACTGGCGCCATCGTCACTCTGATCACGGGTAGCGCGATGACCTCGTTAGCGCCCAAGCCGTTCTGGATCGAAGATCAGACGTTCCTTGAAGGATTCTTAATCGGCCTTCAGCGCCAGGGCCTCAGCTACTTCCTCGCCGGTCTGTTGTTTGGCCTTACCTACTGGCTCCTCGCCGTGAGGCACCCTGCGCCGCAAACATCATAGCCCCCGCGTTCGCAGGTGGAGCGCGTGTATGCGCGCTCGAACGTCTTGACTTAATATCACATTAGATTTAGTCTAGCCTGCTCATGAACCCCGGGACGATCCGAAAATCGCTGGAAAGCAGCGGGCTGCGGTGCACTCCGCAGCGTTTTGCGGTGATGGCCTTCCTGATGGAACGCCCCGGGCATCCCACCGCGGCGGAAATTTTTGAAGCCGTGAATCGGGCCGACCCTCGCTGCTCGCGGGCAACTACTTACAACAATTTGCGGGACCTGGTTCAGGCGGGACTGGTGCGTGAAGTCGCCGTGGAGGGCCGTGCTGCGCGCTTTGACGTGAAGGGTCTGCGGCACCACCACTTTATCTGTGACCGGTGCGGCTGTGTGGAGGATATGGAGTGGTACGATGTGCCCCGCCCGCCGCGGGGATCGCTGGGGAAGAGGACCCTGCGGCAATGTGAAGTGATTTTTCGCGGGCTGTGCGCGAAGTGCGCGGTGTCTGGCGCAGACTCGGGCGTGCGGAGTCTACGGTCTTCGGTGGAAGAACATCTCCATGTCCAACGCAGAGATTGAACTTCATCTCTGCGCCAGCCGACGCTGGTAGACAGACGCCAAACAAGATCGGATCACAGCAACACCAAATCCAAGGAGGAAGCAATCATGGCGAGTGAACAGACAATCCCGGGAGCAAGCGTTCCCGCTCATCTCGATCAAACCGCGCCGACGGCGGGCAAGTGCCCGGTCGTCGGCCACTCTCACACCACGGCCGGAGTTCGCTCGAACTCCGAGTGGTGGCCCAGTCAGCTCAACCTGAAAATCCTGCACCAGAACTCTTCCCTGACCAATCCCATGGAGAAGAAGTTCGACTACGCGAAGGAATTCAAGACCCTCGACTTGAATGCCGTCATTAAGGACCTCGATGCGCTGATGACTGAATCGCAGGAGTGGTGGCCCGCGGACTACGGTCATTACGGGCCGTTTTTCATCCGCATGGCGTGGCATAGCGCCGGCACCTATCGCATCGGCGACGGGCGCGGCGGCGCGGGCAGCGGCACGCAGCGCTTCGCTCCGCTGAATAGCTGGCCCGACAACGTGAACCTTGACAAGGCTCGCCGCCTGCTCTGGCCCATCAAGCAGAAGTACGGGAAGAAAATCTCCTGGGCTGACCTGATGATTCTGGCCGGCAACGTGGCGCTGGAATCAATGGGATTCAAGACCTTCGGCTTTGGCGGCGGGCGGGAGGACGTTTGGGAGGCACCAGAAGACATTTTCTGGGGGCCGGAGGACGTGTGGCTCGACGACAGGCGCTACAAAGGTGAACGCCAGCTCGATTTCCCTCTGGGCGCGGTTCAGATGGGCCTGATTTACGTTAACCCCGAAGGGCCCAATGGCAAGCCGGACCCGGTGGCAGCGGCGCGCGACATTCGCGAGACTTTCCGCCGCATGGCGATGAACGATTATGAGACCGTAGCGTTGATCGCCGGCGGGCACACGTTCGGCAAGGCGCATGGCGCGGCCGACCCGAAGAAATATAACGGCCCTGAGCCCGAGGGCGCGGGCATTGAGGAGCAAGGCCTCGGCTGGACCAGCGCCTATAAAACCGGCGGCGGCGCTCACGCCATCGGCAGCGGGCTGGAGGGCGCCTGGACCACCAGCCCGACCAGATGGGATAACAACTACCTCGAAAACCTCTTCAAGTATGAATGGGAGCTCGGCAAGAGTCCCGCTGGCGCTTACCAGTGGTACCCGAAGAACGGGGCTGGCGCGGATACGGTTCCCGATGCCCACGACGCCTCGAAAAAGCACCAGCCGATCATGTTCACTACGGATCTATCGCTGCGCGTGGATCCAATTTACGAGCCGATCTCACGGCATTTTCTTGAGAATCCCAAAGAGTTCGCCGACGCGTTCGCCAAAGCCTGGTTCAAGTTGACGCATCGCGATATGGGACCGATCACGCGCTACCTTGGCCCGCTGGTTCCCAAGGAGCCCCAGATTTGGCAGGACCCGGTTCCAGCAGTGGACCACAGACAGATCGGCGCGAAGGATATCCAGGCCCTTAAGGCCAAAATCCTGAAATCCGGACTGTCGATTAGCGAACTGGTGACGACGGCGTGGGCGTCGGCTTCAACGTTCCGCGGCTCCGATAAGCGCGGCGGGGCCAATGGCGCGCGCATTCGCCTGGCACCGCAAAAGGATTGGGCGATTAACCAGCCGGCGTCGCTTGCGAAAGTCCTGAAGAAGCTTGCGGCTATTCAGAAAGAATTCAACAAATCCTTGAAGGGCGGGAAAATGGTCTCGCTGGCAGACCTAATCGTGCTAGGCGGCTGCGTCGGCGTGGAAGAAGCCGCCAAAAAGGCCGGGCAGAACGTCACCGTTCCCTTTTCCCCCGGACGCACGGACGCCACGCAAGCGCAGACGGATGTGGAGTCCTTCGCCGTGCTCGAGCCCAGCGCCGATGGTTTCCGCAATTACCTGCACAGCAACGGCGACGGCCGCCCTGCGGAAGAACGCCTCGTGGACCGCGCCCAGTTGCTGAACCTGACGGCGCCCGAAATGACGGTACTCATCGGCGGCCTGCGCGCCATGAACGCCAACTTCGGCGGCACCAAACACGGCGTCTTCACCAAACACCCCGGCACGCTGACCAACGATTTCTTCGTACACCTGCTCGATATGAATACCAAGTGGCAGGCGTCGCCGACATTGGAAGGCGTGTTCGAAGGGCACGACCGCAAGACGGGCAACCTGAAGTGGACCGCGACCCGGGTTGACCTGGTCTTCGGGTCGAACTCGCAGCTCCGCGCCATCGCCGAAGTCTACGGCGCCGAGGATGCCAAAAAGGCGTTCGTGAAGGACTTCGTAGCCGCGTGGGGCAAGGTGATGAACCTCGACCGGTTCGACCTGGCATGATTTCCGCAGACTTGATCGCGGGTTTTGAATCACCTGCGGGTGCAGAGATGAACTTCCATCTCTGCATCTTGGATTGGAAAATTGGCAATCGGCAGGCCGCAGACTCCACGCCTCGTGGAGTCTCCACCAGCCGGCGTAATTACCGGAGTTTTGAATAAGAAGTAAGTAGGCCGGACCGCCGCCTGTGCGGTCAGCGTCTCTTCCTTGCACGCACAGTCTCTACCAACCACTTAGAGAAGTTTACCGTAAAGACGCGGACCGCGAAGCCGGCGGTCCGCGCTACGGTTACCCGGTCACAGTGTCCTGAGAAAATCCAACAACTCCTGCTTCTGCTGGTTGCTCAATTGGTTGAACAGACTAATAACGGCATTAGCCTCAGAGTCTGAGCTGGAGTGTGCCTGAATGGCCGTCAGCAGCCCTCCATTCGAGGGAGTCGCGCGGCCATCGTGAAGGAAGAACAGGCGCTGGCCAAGCCCCCAGAGGGGTGCGGTGCGGAATTCATCCGGTCCGGCCGAACCCTGGGAGACATTGTCGGCGAGCCCTGAACCCATATGGTGCACAAGCAGGTCCGAGAACAACGCCGCGGTTTGATTACTCAACGCGGGGGTGAAGGCGGAGGGGGAGGTTTGCATCGAAGGCGTGTGGCACATGTCGCAGTGAATCTGCGTGAAGATCGCCTGTCCCGCAGCGATGGATTGTGGTGATGGATTCCCCGGAATGCCCTGGGCGGATGGCGCCGGCGGAGCGAGGAAGCGCATGAACGCAGCAAAAGCCACGACGTCACTAAGAATGGCGGAGCCGGAAGCGGTGAAATTGATGGTGTCCTCGGGTGTGGGATTGAACAGGCACGACGCGGGCGGAAGACCTCGCTCATTCGTGAAAAGCTCGTTGGTGACGCCTATTTCCACGTTGTAGGCTTCGCCCGCAAACACTTCGAGTGACTTGTTCTGGGCCTTCCAGCCGAACTTGGTGATGGTGCCGTCGTTTCCGCTGGTGTTCGGGTGGCCGGAAATTCCCAGGCTCTGCTTCAGTGAGGAATTGGCTGCCATATTGGCGTAGATCGTGGCATCAGCGATGTTCTCAATCAGCCC
>JASHTY010000414.1 GCA_030040315.1 Terriglobia bacterium
ACTTATCTGGCCAAGGCGTAGGTTAAATCACCACTTCTTATAAGGGAGGAATTTCCCGTTGTAAGTGACTTTCACCCTGTCGCCATGCGGGTCCGGGACGCGCTCGATTTCCATAGTGAAGTCGATGGCGCTCATGATGCCGTCGCCGAACATCTCGTGAATGATCGCCTTGATGGTCGTGCCGTAACCTGGGTGATCTCATGGAAGCGGTAGATCAGGGGATCAACGGGGACGGTCGTGTCGAGCGATCCCTTGGTGGGAATGGTCTGCAGCGCCTCCGCGACCGATGCGGGAAGCCCCAGGCAGGCGGTCACCTTTTCCGCCTCTTCCTTGTTCATCGCTGCCTGGCCCAGCAGGGCGGCCGTGGTCCAGACGATGTTTCGGCCCACGGCGCGGGCGATTTCTTCGAATGAAATGTTGCGGGTACTTTTCGCATGCAGAATCTTTTCCGTAGCTTCCTGGCGGCTCATTCGGTTTCACCTCGGCGGCCATCTTATTCCCGGCGCGACGGTGCAGTCAATCGTAGATGCGGCTCGATTCCCGCTTTAGGGTGCTCGCGGGATGATTAGTATTCGAGCGCTGCAATGCTATGTGGCGGGTTTGGGACCGCAGGTTCATACATAAAGGCCAGGCGACTAAGCAGGACCTATTACTGACCGAGGCGAGTGAACCGACGGCGGGATGGTGGTAAGCTGGGAAACAAGAGGTATGTCTGAAGCTGGAGGCATCGCATCGCGAACAAGCTCAGTTTCGGCGGAAAGTTGCTGTTGACTGCTACGGCCGCGGCGGCAGTTGCCGCCCCAGTATTCTTGGGCCTCATGAGTGCTCCGAAAATCCGTGCACAAACGACGCAAGGGGCCGGCACGGCGTTGCTATCCTTCGAAGTGGCGTCAATCAAGCCGAATCGCCCCGGCGATGAACACTACTTCGTTTGGTTTACCCCGGCGAAATTCACAACAAGCTCGCCAATTAAACGGCTCATTGCATTTGCGTATAACACGATGGACTTTCGGATTTCAGGGGGGCCGGGATGGATCGCCTCTGAAACCTATCAAGTTGATGGCAAAGTCCCGGATTCACTTGTGGCAGAATTGCAGAACCTTCCTTTTGACCAGCGACGGGAGAGAATAGATCTGATGATTCAATCGCTGCTTGCGGAGCGCTTCAAGTTGCAGGTCCGCCATGAAACCAAAGAACTTCCAGTTTATGCGCTGCTTGTCATAAAGAACGGCTCCAAACTTCAGGAGGCAAAACCAGGCGAGACATACGCCAACGGAGGGCATCCCGGCTTCGGCGCTATTGAGAGAGGTCAGCTAAAGGGTGAAGGAATTCCGCTCTCGGCCCCTAGAGGAATGTCGCTTGTGTTCCTGTTGTCGGACCAATTGGCCCGTCCCGTACTGGATCAGACCGGGCTCAGTGGCAAATATGATATCGCGCTTCACTGGACGCCAGATGAATCTCCGGCTGGAATGCTCGAAGACCCGGCTAACGTTAAGACAGGACCGGACAATGTCAGCCAGCCCGATAGTTCTGGGCCTACGATCTTTGCAGCAATCCAGGAACAACTAGGTTTGAAGCTGGAATCCACAAAAGGGCCCGTAGATGTCCTCGTCATAGATCATATCGAGAGGCCAACGGAGAATTAGTTGCGACCGTTGGCGCAGATCCCGTGGGTTTCCCCGTTTCGGCCACCCCGACGGGGACAGCAGGTGGACGATCTGCCCTCCAGCCTCAGACCGCAACTGCGCATCCGTCTTCTGACGTACTCGCAGATTGAATGAATCATGAGTAACGGCGTAGCGTTTGCCATTCACAACTCCCGGTTTAGGAGTTGTCATCAGCCGGGAATGGTGCTAGGTTTTAGGGCCATGGGGGCATACGCACTAGTCCTTCTGGCGCTCCACGTTGCCGCGCCGCCCGCCCAGGCTTCTGCCGGCGTAGTTCTGCGGGTCAGCGGAGCGGTGACCACACCCTTGAACCTAACACTTCCTGACCTTGCCGCGATGCCGCGGACCAAGGTGACGGCAAGCGCGCACAATACGAGCGGAACCTTTGAAGGCGTGACGCTGACTGAAATCCTGCAGAAAGCCGGCGCCACACTGGGAGGACAACTGCGCGGCAAAGCCATGGCCACTTACGTTCTGGTCACGGCGAAAGACGGTTACCGCGTGATCTTCGCGCTGCCCGAACTCGATCCTGATTTCACTGACGCCTCGCAGCGCATCATCGTGGCTGACACTGTCGATGGCAAGTCCCTGCCCGATAACGCGGGCCCGTTGCGCATTGTGGTTCCCCAGGAGAAGAAACCGGCGCGATGGATTCGCATGGTGGAAAGCATTGAGGTGGTAAAGGTCCCGTAAGATATGGGGCGAAAGGTTTGGCGCTTTGCAAAGTGTCTGGGTGCTGCAACACACTCCCAGCGAGAATCTGGGAACCATTGAAGACGCCTTGCGAGGCCACGGAATTGGATTTGAGTACATCGAAACTTATGCGGGCAGGCGCGTTCCGCAGGAAATGGCCGGCAAAGCGGGCCTGATCGTGTTGGGCGGGCCGATGGGGGTGTATGAAGAAGTGCAATTTCCCTTCCTGCGCGATGAAATGCACCTGATTGGATCGGCTCTCTCCGCGGGCTCACCGGTCATGGGAGTCTGCCTGGGAAGCCAGTTGCTGGCGGCCACGCTGGGTGCGGAAGTGAGAAAGGGAAAGAAGAAGGAGCTGGGCTGGCACGCCGTCACCCTCACGGAAAGCGCCGGCCATGACGCGCTCTTTGCCGGCTTGGGGCCCGAGACTTGGCCGTTCCATTGGCACGGTGATGTATTTTCTCTGCCGCGGCAGGCCGTCAGCCTGGCATCTTCGGAATCGACTCCCTGCCAGGCGTTCAGGTTCGGGAAGAACGCTTACGGAATCTTGTTCCACCTGGAAGTGACCGCGGAACAGATTGCCAAGATGCTCAGGGATTTTGGAGATGAGCTGCGCGAGGCCGGTGGCGACGCGGGAAAAATCACGGTGGAAACTTCCCGCCGCTTGCCGGCTGTGAAGGAAATTTCCGCGGACGTTTTCGGCCGCTGGGCCTTGAAGCTCACTTCCGGGAACAATTAAGGAGAAAGATTCAGTAATCTAATATTACGGACTTTAGTATTGGACCGTTTGAGTTATTACTCGAGATAAATACGGGATTTTCCGGCATTTTCAATTCAAGACTTTAAGGAGGAATTTATGGCGACTACAACTGCTGCCTTAGAATCAAAAGCCTCCGTCCGCGCGACGAAGCTTTTGATTAACAATCAATGGGTGGATAGTGCCTCGGGCAAAACGTTTCCCACTGTCAATCCCACAACGGGAGATGAAATCGTCCGCGTGGCGGAAGCTGATTCTGCGGATGTGGATAAGGCTGTTCATGCCGCGCGGGCGGCGTTTGAAAAAGGCCCCTGGCGCAAGATATCGGCTGCGGAGCGCGGCAACCTGCTCCACCGGCTTGCCGACCTGATCGAAGAACACGCCGACGAGCTGGCGCGCCTGGAATCGCTCGACAACGGCAAGCCTTATAATGTTGCCAAGGCCGCCGACCTGCCACTCACCATCGCCTGCTACCGGTATTACGCCGGCTGGGCGGACAAAATCCAGGGCAAAACCATTCCCATCGCCGGAGATTATTTCTGCTACACGCGGCACGAGCCGGTGGGTGTGGTCGGACAGATCATTCCCTGGAATTTCCCGCTGCTGATGCAGGCCTGGAAGCTGGGCCCGGCGCTGGCCGCGGGCAATACGGTGGTGCTCAAGCCCGCCGAACAGACTCCTCTTACCGCGTTGCGGGTGGGCGAGTTGCTGATTGAAGCGGGATTTCCTGCCGGCGTCGTCAACATCCTGCCGGGCTACGGGCCAACGGCCGGCGCCGCGATCGCCTGGCACCATGGCATTGACAAGGTCGCCTTCACCGGCTCGACGGAAGTCGGCCACCTGGTGATGGAGGCGGCAGCGAAATCCAACCTGAAGCGCGTGACGCTTGAACTCGGTGGGAAGAGCCCCAACATTGTTTTTGCCGATGCGGATATGGACGCCGCGATCGAAGGCGCCCACTTCGCGCTGTTCTTCAACCAGGGCCAATGCTGCTGCGCCGGTTCGCGCCTGTTCGTGGAAGCCAAAGCCTACGACGAATTTGTGGAAAAGAGCGTGGCGCGCGCCAAGCAGCGCAAGGTGGGAGACCCGTTCGATCCCGCCAGCGAACAGGGTCCGCAGGTGGACGATATCCAATTCGAAAAAGTGATGAGCTACATCGAGTCCGGCAAGAAGGATGGAGCGTCCCTGCTCGCCGGCGGCAATCGCGTGGGCAACAAGGGGTTTTTCATTGAGCCCACCGTGTTCGCCGACGTCAAAGACGGCATGAAGATCGCACAAGAGGAAATCTTCGGGCCCGTAATGAGCATCATGAAATTCAAGGAAATCGACGAAGTGGTGGAACGCTCAAATCGGACCGACTATGGACTGGCCGCGGCCGTGTGGACGCGCGACATCGGCAAGGCCTATTCCATCGCCAATAGCGTCCGGGCAGGGACGGTGTGGGTGAACTGCTACGACGTGTTTGACGCCGCGGCGCCCTTCGGAGGCTTCAAGCAATCGGGAATCGGGCGCGAGCTCGGTGAATACGGCCTTCAGCAGTATACGGAGGTCAAAACCGTGACCGTGAAATTGCCCAATTAGCGCTTGAAGTTATCTTGAATTTTGAATTTTGAATCTTGAATTTCAAGACGGGGCCACGCGCGCAACAGCGGCTGGCCCCGATTGGCTTTGGAAGGAATTCTGGCCGTGCCGCGGGCGCCGATTCCGCGCTCATTCGGGCTTTTTCGGCGCAAAGGTGGCCAGCCTTTGCCGCATGGCGTCGAGCGCCTCCGGAGCGCGCTTGGCCATCCACTGCTCGTATTTCTCCACCAGGGTTTCCAGGTTCTTCCAAACCATGGGGTTCTTCTGCTTCTCACGGTAGACCGGCGCAAAGCCGCGCACCTTTTCCCAAACCACCCAGAATTCGTTGTTGTTCTCGAAGAACAGGTCCTCTTTGATCAGCCCGTGATTCACCAGAGAAGCGGCCATGTTCCAGTAGCTGATGGTCATGCGGAACAGCGCATTCTTTTCCGTGCCGGGCGGGGCCTGGGCGAGAAAGTCGTCAAGCGACTTTGCGAAAAACTCGCGCACGAACCATTCGCGGCCCTCCCGCAGTTTTGCCTCGCGCCGCAACTCGTAAAGCCGCAACAAGAGGTCGGCGTCGTAATTGTCTGGATGTTTCTCCTTCACAGTTTCCTCCCTGGTGCGACCCTTAATTTCAGTGCCTTTCTTGCCATGAACATCGGCCCGTGATTCCTTCACCTCAGTTGGCGGTGGAAGTGCATTTTATCATGACTATTCGACCGCACTCCGCGCACACATTCATCGGACTTAGTCCACGGGCAGAAGCTCAGCCAGCAAATCCATCACTTTGATCTGAATCAAATCGCGCGAATTACGGAATGCAGTAAGCCCCCGGCCGAAGGGGTCGGGGATTTCCCACCGAATCCTCCGCCCTTTGAAATCCTTGGGCAGGGGCGCCTCAATTTCAGGCCCCATCTCAACCACCAGATCCATCTCCTCCACGGGGATTTCGTGGATGCCTTTCGAAAATTGCCCGTTCAGTTGAATTCCCATTTCGTCCATCACCAAGGATGTGTCTTCAGGAATCGATCCGTAAGGAAATAATCCAGCGCTGTGAGCACGAACTCTTCCTTTACTCAGATGCTTTGTCCACGCCTCGGCCATTTGACTTCGGCAGGCATTTCCAAAGCACACGAACATGATTTGCGGTTTTTTTCTCGCGGTCATGGCCCTATGCGGAGATGAGCAAAACTCGGTCCTTGAAAATCGGAACTGAATTGTCTACTAGCGGCATATCGTGGTCCGCGTGCTAGTTGCGGTTCAGCTTTCCCAGAAAATATCGATGGATTGTAGGGTCGTCCGTTAACTCCGGGTGAAACGTGCCCGCGAGAATATTGGCCTGCTCCACCAGCACGGGCAGATTCGCACAGCGGCCGAGAACATGAACTTTCTCGCCCACTCGACGGATGATCGGCGCGCGGATGAAGACCATCTCCAGGGGATGATCGGAAAGCTCCGGGCACTCACCCGTCTGCACTGAGCTGTCAATCTGCCGGCCATAGGCGTTACGCTCAATGCTGATGTCAATTAGTCCCAACCTTTCCTGCGGCGGATTCGTAACCTCCTTCGCCAGCAGGATCGCTCCGGCGCAGGTTCCGTAGATGGGTTTCCCTTTCGAGGCAAAATCCTTGATCGCTGCGCCGACGCCTTCCGCAGCGAAAAGTTTCAACATGGTCGTGCTTTCGCCACCCGGCATGATGAGCCCGCCAACCTGATTCAAGTCATCGGCGTGCTTTACGAGGATCCATGCCGCCCCCAGGCGATCCAGCATTTTGGCGTGCATGGCAAAGTCGCCCTGGATGGCGAGAATGCCCACGGATTTGTGGCCGTTGTTCATACAAAGGAGCCACCGTGTATCATTTTCTCCCGTGCCGCTGACTCATGCGTGTCCCCACAGGACTGTCCTGCCCTGCGACGGGAGATGTGTTGTACAATGACCTTATGCATCGAACCCGACAATTTCTGGTGAACTTGATTTTCGACCCTGAATACAACGGCTACGTGGCTGATGTCCCGCAACTACCTGGCTGCATGTCCCAGGGCAGAACGGTTGAGGCCGCCTTGAAAAACGTGCGCAAAGCCATTACTGTTTACCTCAAAGCCGCACGTCGTGAAGAAATCGCTCCACTCCCTGAAGTGCTCACGAGCCAAGTAGAGGTTCGCATGTGAGCCGCCTGG
>JASHTY010000049.1 GCA_030040315.1 Terriglobia bacterium
CCAGCTTGAGGCCGAGTTTTTTTACCGAGGCGAAAATTGAATCGGCTCCGCCGGCCGGGTCCGAAGCCGCCGCCGCAGGCGAGGCGTTTGCAGTCGCGCCACCCGCACCGGGACCGCCGCCGGGTCCACCGGGAGGGCCACCTCCCATCCCTCCGCCTGGAGGTCTGAGATCGGCAAGCGAAACTTCCACCGACACCAGGTAATTGCCCTTCAGACCCGTCATGTCCACGACTTGACGGTTGCTTCCCTGGAGAAACCTTGAGAGCGAGTCAGCGAAGCCCGCCATGGTCACGCCGTCGGAGTCCATGGTCAAAGTCTGCGACTGCATGTCGAATTTCGTCGTAATTCTTCCCTTCGATCCCAAGTTGATGACCATCGTGCCGTCAGGGTTGCGTGTGATGCGAGCCGGGCCGTCCGGCGTGTCGATCCGCATCTCGCCGGGCTTGGGCGGATCGTTGTCATTCAGCGGGTCAAGGACGAGAGTCGAGTCCTTCAACTTCGGCCCGTCCTTCGCGACCACCAGGGCCAGCACGTCGCGCTGTTGCGTCTCGCGATGAACCGCCAGCTTGAACCTTTCTTCCAGCAGCGCCTGCAACATCTTGGGAGCGTCATCCTTGGAAGCGCCATCGGGCAACTTGGCCTCAATGTCGAAATGTTGCGCGCCGCCGCCGAATCCCATTCCCTGGCCGCCCAGCCAGGAAGGGCCGGTGATCTGGTAGTTTTTCACATCGTAGGCGTTGGCGATAAGGTCGCGAAGCGTCATAAAAACGTACAAAGCCTGCGCGCCGTCTACGTGCGCGCCGAAGCGCGGCATGCGGCCCGCTTGAATCTCATCGCGTAACTTGTTTACGTCGAGGGGCGGCGAAGGCTTGACCGTGGCGACTTCAAACGTCGGCCTGAGGTCAGGAGTGGGCTTTGGGTCAGGAGTCTGTCCGCTGGCGGTTATTGTTGCCAGCACCATCCAGACCGTAAATAGTGGTCGAACTGCGTATCGGATATTCAACTTGCTCTCCTTTGATTTGCCCTGTGTTTTCAAAAGAATACTGTTAGATTCGAAAGAAATAATTTAGATACTCCGCCACTCCTCAACTTCGCTTTTGTTTCGCAGTAGGGCTGCTCCGAAATACGAAATAACTCTGCCTAAAGTTTCACCTTTCGCATTCCTGCAACCGGCGAGGCGCCATCAATTCTCCGATGGCCGTTCGATGTGGTCGATCACCATGACATCCACCGGCCCTTTGTGGGATGTAAGCTTCAGCCCCAGCTGCTCACTTATGGCCGTGAAAAGGTCAGGACCGTTGAAGGCAGGCAAACCTGCATCTCCGCCGCCCGCCGCGCCCACTCCGGGGGGCGGCTCCGGCGTCCATTCGAGGGTGAAATCGTAAAACTTGCTGAGGCCTGTGTGGTCAATTACTGGCTGATCGAGCCGCTGCGACATAACCCATGCGAAGTATGGCATGGAAGAGTGCGTCGCCATAAGTTTTCCGCGCCCTCCCCCTTGGATGGGAATGCCGAAGGTCTCCGGATTGGGATTCTCTTTCATCTTCGGGCCTGACTTATCTACCGTCAGCTCGTAGGCGGGCAGAACCTTTTGCCCAATGTGAAATTGCAGCTTGAAGCGGTCGGCCAGTAGATTCTGAAACATGGTGTGCAATTCATCGCGACTGTGGGGCGCTTCCGCCTTGGCTTCAATGTCGTATAAATCGGTGTCCAGCCATCCGGGACCGCCCGAAACCTGGTTTCGGTTAAGGTCGAACATGAGCAAAATCATCAGCTTGACGGGAACATTGATAGCCAGGTACCCCTGGCCGTTGGGCATGGGCTTGATGCCGCCGCCCAACGCACCCGATTTTGACACTTTGATCGACGCGACTTCGAATTCAAGCCGCGGCGTGGCAGGCGGATTGGCCTGGCAGATTCCGCTTGCTGCCGAGCATATAACCGTCGGGATTAATAATTCGAGCTTTTTTAGCATTTCGTGTCTCATTCTCACTTCAGTTCCAATGAATGCCGAAGGAGGCCCCGCTGCTAGTGTCTTGAGTTGGCACTTCGCTTAAGAACTCAGCCCGTGGAGCGGGCGCCATACCATAGCCCACGGCACAAGCCGTGGGTTGCCCACGCACACCCTCTCCCCCATCCCCTCTCCCGCCCCGCCCTGCGGCCCATAGCCGCCAACCCAGGGCTTACGCCCTGGGCTATGGTATTCCGCCCCTGCGGGGCTCATAGCTAGCATCTTCGCAGATACAAAATATGGAGCGAACAACGTGACTCAGAACCCTAGTTCTCCGTGGGCTTTTCGACATGCTCGATGACGAGCATATCGACTGGCCCCTTTGCCGAGTCAAGCTTCAGCCCAAGCTGCTCCTGCAAGGCAGTAAAAATTGAGGGGCCGGAGGTGTCAGGCGGGGGCGGCGCGTCCCCCCCAGGCCCTGCACCCGGGGGTCCGCCTCCTGCGGGACCACCACCCGCAGGGCCGCCGCCCATCATGCCTCCTGGGCCTGCGTCGGGGGTCCACTTCAGCTCAAAATCGTAACTGCCCTTCAGCCCCGTCTGGTCAATCACTTTGCGCCCCGTTTGCATGGACAACTGCTGCGCCAGAAACTCCATGGGAACCGACGTTCCCGTAAGGTCGCCTGGCAGCATGCGCATAAAATTCCGTGGAAGAGGCTTGCCGTCAGGGCCTTTCGGTGCGTCGGGACTATCGACCGGGGGCTTCGCTTCGTGAATCAACGGGCCGTTTTTCGCAACCACCAGGTTGTAGACCGATCCCTCCTTGGTTTCATGACTCACCTTCAGTTGGAATCGATCCGTCAGCAGCGACTGCATAAGCTGGCTCATCTTGGCGCGCCGCTGGTCCATGGGGAGCTTTTGAATCTCTGCATCAAGCCCATCCGGCATCTTCGCGTCGATATCGTACTTCTCAGTGTTGATCCAATTCGGCCCGCCTGTAATCTGAAAAGGACGAACGTTGTAGGCGTTGGAAATCAGAAACTTCAGTTGTACGCCGGTGGCGGTAAGCCTACCGGGCGAAAATCTGATCCCCACGCGATTGTCCGCGGAATGATTCACCTTGATCGATGAGACCTCAAAGGCCAGCGGCGCATCAGTGGCCGGCGAAGCGGGCGACTGCGCCCGAATCCGCGCCGTTTCTCCAAGACTCAGGGCCAGGAATCCGGAAATCACGATCAGGCCGAATGCGGCTGTTCGAAACTTTGCCAGGTGTGGCATGTTGATTGACCGTCCTTTTTGTGAACGCCGCTCACTGAAGTTGAGCCGGAAGCGTCCAGAATCATATTAGATGGGTCGGATATGCGCTGATTCACCTTGCGGGAATGTTCCGCGCATCGAGTTTTCACCTGATTTGACAATGCCCCTGTGCTTCCCCTTTGATGCAATCTCTTCATAGGACGGCCAAGCAAATAATTGGTCAACAGAATATTTGAACGGCTTTCAGTGCGTTTTCTTGCGATAATTCCGGGCAGGCGAGGACGGGAATCGTCGAGTGCGCTAATATCGACCTCCGGGCGGTCAAACCTTTCGAACCGGCCCCTGATATCGCGCTACAACGTGGTCGGTCGAGAGCAAGATCATTCCTTCCACCGTCGCCTGGGCTAGCAGGATCCGGTCGAAAGGGTCCTTGTGAATCGCTGGCAGGGTGTCCAAGGCCAAAGCGTGCTCGCCGGTCACCGCCAATTCAAGATAGCCATTTTCGAGCAATCCTCGGCGAAGCAGCCGCGGATCAGCCTGGAAATCATCTCTACCCAGGCCGCGTTTGATAGAGACTTCCCAGATGCTCGCCGCGCTGAAAACCAACTCATTTTCGGAATTTTCAATTAGTGAATGGGCCGATCTCGAAAGCCGACCAGGCTCACCGGCAGCCCAAAGCAGCAAGTGGGTATCCAGCAGGAGTTTCAATCCCCACCGCCAAAGAGCTTAGCGATTTCCACCCGGCCCATCGAGTCAAAGTCATCTGGGACGATGATTTGCCCAGCCAAGAAACCCAGCCGGCGGACCTTCCGTCCTGTAGGAGCATCAAGAGCTACAACCTTGACACGGGGACGGCCAGCTTTGGCTATGATAAATGGCTTCCCATTTGCCGCTTCTTCCACCAGCCGGGAGAGCCGGGTCTTCGCTTCATGGATGTTGACCTTGCGCACGCTACCTCCAATAAACTAAGTTCGGTTAGTTTAGTCTATGTCGCTGCCAATTTCAACCTCGCCACTCCTTTCAGTTTTGCCGTATTAACCCTGTTTATTAGTTTTCCGTCGGCGGCTCGATGTGGTCGATCACCAGAACGTCCACGGATTCCTTCCCCGCCTTGAGCGTCAGCCCAAGCTGCTTCTGGAGCGCCTCAAAGACCGAAGGCCCGGTCATGGCAAGTGGCGGCGGGGCGTTCGCAGGGCCGGCGTCCTGCGATTCTGCGGAATTGAACATGGCTGGCGCGCGGTGAATGTGTTCATATTCCAGCCGGAGGTAGTAGGTGTCCGTCAGCCCGGTCTGGTTCACGACCGGGCGATTCACGTCCGGAAGCCCGGAGAGCATGATCGCCAATTCGTCCAATGAGGTGTAGTGCGACATGCACGCCCACCCGGCTTTCGGCTCACAAGGTTGGCCCTTGATCACCATAGCCTGGGCATTTACGGGGGTGATGGACTCGCCCGGCGGCAACTTCTCGTTCAGGAACTTCATCCCGCCCTTCCCCGCCACCAGGGCGAAGGCAGAAACCTCCTTGTTCACATGGCTGACCTTCAGCTTGAAGCGGTCTGCCAGCAGGCTTTGAAGCATCAGGCGCATCTGGGGCGCCAATTCCTCAGGGTGATGCCGCAGGCGGTCCGCCGTCACGTCGTCCACCTTGGCATCAATGTCATACATCTTGGATTTCATCCAGCCCGGGCCGCCTTGCACCTGTTCTTCAAGGCGCGGAAACGTGAACCGGCTGTCCGCCGGACCGTAGGCAATGTTAATCAGGAAGCTTGCGGACTTGCACGTGCCTACGAACCGGTTCCAGGAAACTTTGGTGGCGATGTGGCAATCATGGATAGGCTTGATGGTGGCAACTTCAAAAGCGGGCGGAGCGGAATCGGCGGCAGGCGGCGATTGCGCGTGGATTTGCGGGGCGCTCACAAGGCTGATAGCAACAAATCCTGCGGCGGCGATGCTCATTCTCACTAGCCGAGGAATTTCACCAAGCCTGGACATTTTTGCCAAAAACCGCCTCCAAACACAGTTCTTGCGGCACGCGCGTGTTTTGTGGCACGGGCATCTTGCCCGTGACATGGCCAGGATGGCCATGCCACTAGTTTTCCGTAGGCCGCTCGATATGCTCGATGACCAGGACTTCAACGGGTCCCTTGGTGGATTCCAATTTCAGGCCAAGCTGCTCCTGCAATGCCGTGAAAATTGACGGCCCGAAAGAATCGTTGATCGGAACGGCTTCAGACCTCGCGCCTTCGGACATGGCCGCACGATTCTCCTCCGGTGACCACCTCAGCGTGAAATCGAAATTATCCTTTAGCCCGGTTTGATTCACGACCGTGCGCCCGACCTGGTCCGTGAGGTAACGCGCAAACTGGCCCATCCGCACGGCCTGGGCAGTCACTTCACCCCTTGCTTCGCTGTCAAATCCAGGGTGAGATTTGCCGTCCGGCCCCTTGTAACCGTTGGGGTAAGTGTCGCCGGGCGTCGCCACTTTCATTCGGGGTCCGTTCTTTGCAACCACCAGGGCATAGAGGGGAAGCTCCCTGGTCTCATGGCGCACTTTAAGATTAAAGCGGTCGGCTAGCAGCGATTGCAACAACAATTCATAATGCTCCCGGCGTTCCTCCGGGGGAAGTTTCGGAAGATTCTCGACCACCGAGTCGTAATCCTTCGCCTCAATATCATACTTCTCCGAATGCAGCCAACCCGGAGCGCCCGAGACTTGGAACCCTTGCAGGCCATACGCATCTTGAATGAGCTTTTCGACCGCCACTCCGGTCGCGCTGTACCTGCCTAACCGATAATGAACGTGCGAGCCCAGCGCGCCTGAACGGTCCAGCTTGATGGATGCTACCTCAAAGGATGGCAATGGACCGCTCGCACCGGGAGCGGATTGCGCGCGGATGATCGGAGCGCTCAGAAGGCCGTACAGCATGGGGCCAAAAGCCACGGCGGCGCAGGCGAGGGTCAAGAAAACTTTTCTCCCCAGGCTGAGATCCCGCGTCAGCCGCTTGGTCATGATGTCTACAATTCGGTCCTTCAAATCCGCACCTGTAACGCCCGAGACGCACGCCCATGGCGATTCGACGCAGAACTCGCAGGCCTTCAGAATGCCTTCCGCGTAGACACGCGGTTCGCTGCCCAGTCCCACCACGGCTTCGTCGCAGGCCCGCTCGCGTTCGTTGATCATCCTCGCGCCGAGCCACCACACGGGGGGATAAAACCAGAAGGCCGCCTCGACGAGCATGTGGAGCGCCGCGGCCAGGTTATCGCGCCGGCGCACGTGGCAGATTTCGTGCGCAAGAATCGATTCAAGCTCGGCATCATCCAGACGCCCGGAGATTTCCTCGGGCCACACCAGAACCGGCCGGAAGATTCCGAAAATTCCGGGTTCAAGCGACGCCTGCGACACTCGTATTTCGATCGGATTCGCCACTCCGGCAAGGCGCGAGATTCGATGCAACACCTCCAGTTCCCGTCCCTCCTGCAATGGCCGCGCCGCTCTGACGTCCTTTGAAACCCGCCACCAGCGTTCACCCCACCTTGCAAGCACGAACAGAAAGCCACCCATCCAGATGACAACCATCGCCGGGGGCAAAATCGGCGCGGTCCACCACCAGAGCCCATTCGGTTGGGCAGGCCTGCGCTGCTCGCTCACTCTGGCCTTGGGCACAGGCGTAAAGGGCTGGCTGGCTTGCCGAATGTCGAAGTAAAGGGTGTCGGCCCGAGCCGCATGAGCTTGCACGCGCGGTGGCGCAAGCCGCGCGCCCAGCATAATCAACAGCGACATTGGAACCAGGAATTTGATGGACGCGGCCAGCCAGATGCCATAGCGGACCCGCGCCTGTTCGCGGCGCATCAGTAGTGTGAGCAAGCCTGCCATCGCCAGGCAGGCGGTCGATTGCCACAAGTGGTTGGCAAGAGGAGAAAAACTCACCGCAAACAGCATGAAGAGGTAATGTGCCATGTGCGAAATGCCCTGTCCTATGCGGCTTCAGGAACCGCCCGCCGGGATCATGCTGAGTGCATTCGCGCGGCTGCTCGATCGAGCCGCAAAGCTGACCGAAGACCCATTTGCTCTACCGAACAACAGCGCCCACTACTTCTGCTCCAGCTTGCGCAGCATCGCCCGCGCTTCCTCAACATCCTCAAGTGTCAGCTTGCCCGACTCAATCAGGCGCGACATTACCGGTTGCGTGCGTCCGCCGAAAAGCGCCAGCAGGTCGTCGATCAGTCGCCCCTGCGCAGCGTCGCGACTGATGAGCGCTTCGAAAATGTGAAAGTTTCCGACCTTCTTTACACGCCGCAGCGCCCGCTTCCCTTCCAGCCGATAGACGGTGGTCTGAATGGTGGTGTAAGCGGGGCGGCGCTTTTCGGGAAACGACTCCTGAATTTCACGAATGGAAGCCTGGCCGCACGTCCACAGCGCCTCCATGATCTCAAGCTCCAGCCGGGCCAATTTGGGTTGCTTCATCTACTATCTCCGTTTGTGAGTCTACTATACAGGTATGTGATGTCAAGAGAATTCTAACGGGCCGGTTTTTGGTTTCGGGCCAAATTGTCACCCAGCGATTCGCACGCGAAGAACATGGGCTCAGCGCCTAAAGCTAAAGCGAAGAATAGAGGCAGTACGCCTTTCTGTATTAAGGACCTCCTAAACCAGTTCGTAACTTTGCAAAACCAAGGCAGCACACTACAGTTTGCAAGCTGGCCGCAGGTCAAACGTTCTTCACTTGAGAATTAAATGGAACATGTTACGCCTACCGGTGGTCTATAATTTCATAAACACCGGCAGTCTCGAAAGGAGTGGATAAATGAATCTTCGCCTGGCTGGGCGACTTGCCGTTGTGGCGTGCCTTGCGATTCTGCCCGCGCGCGCGGCCGATCCCCAGCTCACCATCTACAATCAAAACTTCGCCGTCGTGCGTGCGCTGATTCCTCTCCATCTCACGGCGGGCGAGAATCACATTAAGTTCAGTGACACCACTGCTTTTCTCGAGCCCGATTCGGTGATTCTCCGCGACCCCACAGGCGGGCGAGTCCTCCAGGTTCTCGAACAAAGCTATCGCGCGGACCCGGCATCCGAGCAGCGCCTGCTTTCGCTTTACGAGGGCAAAACCATTGAATTCCAGGTGCAGCACCTCGACCACACGGAGATCGTTCAGGGCAAAATCATTCGCAGCGGTTATGCGCCGCCATGGCAAAACAATGCGTACGTGGTTTATCGGAATTCCTACACCAACAACCAGCCCGCAGCCCTTCAGCCCATCATTGAAGTGGGCGGAAAGCTGGAGTTTCAGCTCCCCGGCATGCCGTTGTTCCCTTCTCTGACCGACGAATCCATTCTGAAACCCGAGATCGACTGGATTCTGGTGACGGACAAGCCCGGCGAAGTGACGGCGGAGTTCAGCTACGTGACGGGTCAAATGGATTGGAGCGCCGACTACAACCTCATCGCGCCCGAGGAAGGCGACCGGGTCGAAATGATTGGCTGGGTTGAAGTCCAGAATCACACCGGAAAGACTTTTGAAAACGCCCACATAAAACTGATGGCGGGAACTGTGAACAAGATTCAACCGGGATACGCAGACGGCTTTACTGTTGGGGGAGCGATGGCAATCAACCAGGCATCTGCTGTGTACCCAGGCCAAGTCTCCGAGAAAGCCTTCGAGGACTACCACCTCTACGAACTCCACCGCCCCGCCACGATTCACGATCAGGAAAGCAAGCAGGTGGAGTTCGTGCGCGCCGCAGGTATCAAGGCCGAGAGGATTTACGTTTACGATGGAGCCAAAATCGACCAGAACATGTATCGCGGCTGGAACATTGAGAGCATCCGCAGCAACGCCGAATACGGAACGCAGTCGAACCCGGACGTTTGGGTGATGCGCGAATTTGCCAACTCCGAGTCCAACCACCTGGGAATGCCCTTGCCCGCCGGGCGCGTGCGCTTCTACCGGCAGGACAGCGATGGCCAGTTTGAATTCACCGGTGAAAATGAGATCAAGCACACCCCGCGCGACGAAACCATTCGCGTCTTTACCGGCGACGCCTTCGATATCAAGGGTGAACGGCGGCGCACCGACTTCCGCAGCGACGTCAATCGGCGCATGATTGACGAGTCATTCGAAATCAAGCTGCGCAATCACAAGAAGGATCCGGTGGCCGTGCGCGTGGTTGAGCACCTCTACCGCGGCTCCACATGGGAAATTACCGAAAAGTCCTCCACGTTCCTCAAGACCGACGCGCAAACCATCGAGTTCCAGGTTCAAGTGCAGCCCGATGAGGAGAAGACCATCACCTACACGGCGCACTACACCTGGTAGTTCAAACCTCATGCGCACTCTGGCCGTCTTCGCCCTCGCTGTGGTTTTGCTTGCGTCGAATGCCTCCGCGCAATCGCCGCTGATCCTCGACAAGACGTCCATTAACCGGATCGAGCAGGATTCCACCGGCCAGGTCTGGGGGGTGGATTCCCCATCGAGGGGCGATCTTTATCGCTGGGAGAGCGATCAATGGAAAATCACCCCGGTCGAGGGCGTCGTCGCGGATTCCCGGCCCGCCGCGCTGGCCACGGGCCCCGATGGCGCGGTTTATTGCCTCTGGACCTCCCGCGAATCTGACCTGACGGGTGAAGGGCTGACCGTCACCCGGCACAAGGGAAGCGAATCCAAAACGCTCGCGCACTTCTTCGGCGAACTTGCTCCCTCGCCGAGCATCTTTGTTGATCCTCACGGAACTGTCTGGATAACCGAACACGGGATTCACATTTACCGGGTCACACCTGATGGCAAGGCCGATTGTGCTTACACCATCGAGTATGACCATCGCAATGACGCGAATCAGCCTCGCGGCGCGCGCATGAATTTCGCGCCCATCCACGCCACCGCCGACGGTTTGGGCCGCGTATGGTTCTGGTCAGGCGAGTTCGGGGTTCCGGCGCTCGATGGCGTCCTGATTTGCGATGAAGGCAAGTTTTTTCTCGACCGGGAATTCCCCGGCCCTCCGTCCAAACGCTACAACCTCATCGAAGCCGACGTCCAGGACCACATGTGGGTCACGGGGATGGCGGACCAGCTCTATCGCGTCGAGCTTCGAACTCTGAGCGCTGAGGCGATTCCCGAACCCGCGCGCAATGTTCTGCGTTTCGCGCAGTCAATATTCCACGCCGGGGGAGCAACCTATGTACTCTCGGTGGAAGGCTCGGTGCCGGTTGACGATCCGGCAGGCGGCGGGCGGCTTGGAACCCTGTGGCAGTTGAAAGATGGCGAATGGAAGCGCGTGCTGAACGGCATCGATATGCGCCCGCGCACCACGTTTGATGCCTCACGCTCGTTTGCGCAGACGCCCGCGGGGTTGTGGCTCGGAGCGTTCGGTACCGGGCCGTGGTTCATTCCGGCAGGCTACGGCGAGCCATTACACATTGATTGGAGATATGGCTTTCCCTTCGACGATTCCGGGAGCGTCGCCACTCTTCCTGACGGCAGGCTGTTGGTTGTCGCGGAGCGCACCGGTACGACGGTCTTCAAGCCGCGCGAAATGATTGCAGAGTATCGCGCGCCTGCGCGCGTTCAAACTCTCCATCCGCGCCGCGGGCTCCTTGCAGATCGGAACAACCACCTGTGGGGCTTCCTTTCCGCCGATACGTCTGCCATTAGCGAGTGGGACGGAAAGACCTGGTCGGACCATCGCATTCCCGAAGATCTTCCCCCCGCCAGCGCCTTGAGTTACGCGATGGATTCGCGGGACCGCATCTGGATGACGCGCGCCCTTTGCGGCGGGGCAATTGCCGTCTTTGACACAGCTTCCGGAAAAGTCGAGGATTATTCCGGCTTCCCCGCGGCATTTCAGGCGCAGTTGGCGAAGGACGCGGGCTTTCACATTCAGGGCCAGCGCTTTTTCCCTGCTCCCGCCTTCTCCAGCGACGGCAGAATCGGCTACAACGACGGCTGCGGCCAGGTGCGCTACTTCGATGGTCACGATTGGCAAATATGGCGCGCGCAGGATATCGATACGACCCATCGCATGGGTTTTGAAGGCGCGGCCTTTTTCGACCACGCAGGAAATTTCGCCGTCAACATGGGCGCACGGACGTGGGAATACTCCTCCGCTCAGGGTTGGCACACGACTACTTATGAGCAATCTCCAGGAAGCGATCAGAGCACGCAACCCGAGCGACTCACGCCACCGCCGGGGTGCGATCTTCCCAATCCTCGCTCGGTTATTCGGGATCGGCTGGGCACCTACTGGATCGTCTCCGCAGGCCAACTTTATCGCGCCGTCTTCGGTCTTTGCGTTACGCAGTTTGCACCCGATGAGCATCAACCCTTCATCGATTCGCGGATTCTTAAGGGCGTGCTCATCGACCCGCAGGGGAACGCCTTCCTGGAGACCTATTTTCGCCGGAACCCCAACTTTGGCGAATACGTCATCCTGAATGCGCGACGGCCGCTGCCGGAAACAAAGTTGCAAGCCAGCGTGGACGATGTGGGCGCGCTTACGTTGGAATTCGTGAGTTCGTCCGCCGCGAAGGTGATGTTCACCTGGAGGATTGACGACGGCGATTGGAGCGCGCCGAGTCCCAAAACCGAAGCCAGCGTGGATTGGCTGACCGAAGGCAAGCACCTGGTCGAAGCGGCGGCTCTCGACGAGCACCTGCAAATCGATCCCCACCCTGCAGTGGCTGAGGTGGTTATTCACCCGATTGCGCAAGCGCGAATCTCCGCACTCATCGCGCAGTTGAAAGATTCGGACTACGCCAAGCGCGACGCAGCCGTCGCCGCGCTTGCCCGCCAACCCGACCTCGCCCTTCCGATGCTTCAATCCCAACGCGAGAAGGCAGACCCCGACCAGCGCTGGTGGATCGACGCCGCAATTCAGGAAATTCATGACAAGGCGGCGAACGGCAAGCAGCCGTAGGCGTTTCCGCTGGGCGTGACACTGACTAGAGCGATTCTCCGCCGCGCCGGATATTACGCAGCGCCAGGAGTGCGCTCAGGATTCCGAGGAAAACAAATACTGCCAGGCATTGCACCCACTCCGGATACAGTTGGTTGGCGGGCACAAACGACATGGTGAGGAAGAAGAACGGGTTAAAGAATAGCGGCGCCTTGATGCCGTAGTACATTTTATCCCAGGAAGGCTCGCGGGCGATCGACATGCTGATCATGAAGATGATGAAGGTCACAGCGGTAAGCACGACTACTGATACATAGCTGACGGCTGTGGCATGGACGCTTCGGCGAAAGAGCGATGACCAATACAAGCTGATGGCGCTGACCGTCGCGAGAATGACGACGGTGGTAAGCGTCATGATCCCCACTTCCCAGGGCCCGACGCCGCCAAACGCGAACACCACGCTGAGCACAGGCAACGCCGCCACCAACAAGAGAAGAACATACATCAGCGAGGCCGCGAATTTTCCCCACCAGATCTGAACCGGTTCGAGCAGCGTGGTCAGAAGCCCGGCCATCGTGCGCTGTTCCTTCTCAATGGTCAGGGCGGCGGCACTGAAGATCGGAGCCATCAGGAGCAGCAGAGCAAGCTGCGTGTAGGCGACCGTGAAAAATAGCCCGACACCGATCTGCCAGCCCTGCTGTCGATCTCGCGTCATGAAGTAGTAGACCAGTACGATCACCGCACCCAGCGTGGCAAGATACAGCGAGGGCAGAATCCATCCCCGCCGCTCGCGCATCCGCTGGCGGAGCTCCTTGCCGATCATGGGATTCATCGCGGCTTTCCTCCGAATGCCTGCTGATACCGGTCTTCGAGCGTGACGGCGCGCCGGTTGAACCTGACCACGTCAACGTCAACCGCCACCAGGAGCTTCAGCAATTTGGCCGCGTCGGCGGCATCGCCGGCGATTTCAAGCACAATCTCATTGGCCCGCTGCTCGATGACCTTCACGCCCGCCACCTGCCCGGCGCGCTCTGCCGCCTTTGAGGAATCTCCCAACACTTCAAGTTCGTAAACCATGCGCGGCGGCGCGGCGGCCTGCAAGACGATAAAACCGTTCCCGTCGCCGTCTGCGGTGTTCTTTCCCTCACTGATCAGTGCCACTCGCGTGCAGATGTCCTCAAGGTCGGCGAGAATGTGCGAAGAGATCAGGATGGTGATGCCCTGCGCGTTCAATTCCTTGAGCTGGCGCCGCAGATCAATCCTGGCAAGCGGGTCGAGACCCGTCGCAGGCTCATCGAGCAGTAGAATCCTGGGATTATGCAGCAGCGTGCGGGCCAGGAAAAGCCGCTGCTTCAGCCCGAATGACAACTCTTCCACGAAGGCGTCGCGGCGCGCCCCCAGCTCTGACTGTGTGAGTGCCTGGTCCACCGCTTTGCGGCGATGCTCGCGGGGAATGCGATAAGCGTTCGAGTAAAACTCCAGCAGCTCACCCACTTGCATATCCTGGTAAAGCCCCGGCTGGTCGGGCATATAGCCAATCGAGCGCTTAACTTCCCGCGGGTTTACCGTGACGTCCCACCCGGCCACGTGGGCCTGGCCGCTGTCAGGACGAATCAGGGTTGAGAGAATCTTGATCAGCGTGGTTTTGCCCGCGCCGTTTGGACCCACCAGGCCGCAGATTTCCCCCTGCTCCACGCGCAGGCTGAAGCCATCCAGGCCACGCGAGCCACCGTAGGTCTTGCGAACTTGCTCAATCACAATCATGGCTGATCCAGTGCGACGACGGCTACCACCACGTTCTGCTGGTCGGTTCCTGCGGCATCCAGCCCGGCGATGCTTTGCGGCTGCTCAACCACGCCGCCGAAGAAGCGCCGCGTGGGAAGTTGATAAATTCCGGACATCAGGAATCCGTGCAATGAAAAAGTCCTACGCTCACGCGCTCTTTGGGGAATAAAGACATCGACTCCCGAAAAGGCGCCATTGTATACCGAGTTCGGCGGCCTTAAGGGTTTCGAGGGAATGCTCGCAAGATCAACCTCCTGGCCCGGCGCCATATCGGGAATAGGAACAACCTTGCGCTCCACCAAGTCCACGTACATGGCGTCTTTGAATCTCACGCCCGTGTCGTTCTTCAAGACTGTCGGAGAGGTCCAGTGAACCGTTCCGGAAAACTCATGAAACCCTTCCGCATAGAATTCCTCGAGGGACCATCGTCGCATGGGAGTCAGGATCCTGAGGGGAGGCGCAATTTGAACGTCCCACCCCTCAACGCCCTCACTATTTCCAGTGATTCCCGAACCCAAGTACGCGCCGGAGGTATTTTCGTGATGCTGGCCACGAGAGTTCAGGAGTGAAACGCCGTCTTCAACGCTCAGCTCCACGGGCTTGCGTTCGGGCGCGGTGATGCGGAATCCCATTTCCGCTGAGGCCACGGGGCTGTGCTGGTCCATCCAGTAAATTGTGGCCGTATCCAGAGTGAAATGGCTCGGCCGGCCCGCTGAACTGCTGAAATAAAGTCCCCCGGCGAAGATCAGCGCAGTGACGCTGACCGTTAACCATCCCCACTCCAACTTGCGCAGCCATCGCAGGACAGCAAAATTCAACACGCCGATCACCAGAATGTAGACGGCGATCCAAATCAGCAGCGTGCGCAAAGGCGGAAAGCTAAAGGTGGTACCGGTAGCTGTCAGAATCCTCTCCGCCGATTCTGTCGTCGACCCATAACCAGAACTGGGCGCGAAAATCCTACGTGTTCCTATCGATTGGATTTTTTCGAAGAGCTTGACGAGTCCGTTGCTTTCAAGGCTTGGAATTCGGAAGATCCGGCCCCTACCCACGCGCACCGGCTGAAGGGTGGCTTCGCCCTGGCGGTAGGGGGCAAGAAAATCGGCGTTGCCTGCCTCTTTCTCAACCAGCACCAGGGTGCCGCCACTACGCAAATAATATTCGAGCGCCTTGCCCTGCTCAGGCAGCATCTTGGCAATTGGTCCGGCAATAACGACAACCGAAGCGGCGTGGTAGGTCAGCCAACTGCTCTCAAGCTCCTTAAGCCTTATATAGCCCAAATCGTTTCTGGGAGCGGTGTCGTCCTCATCTCTCTTGATGGGGTAGGTTTGTGACTGCGCATCTAAACATTGAGTGTCGTCGGTACAGTAGATCGCCACCCATTGCTGGTCATATCGCCCTGTCTGCGTTGGACTGCCTATAAACCGGCTGTCCTCGCCCACCTCGCGGCCCTGGGAGTCGGTCTCAACGACTCGCAAGCTGTGACGTGCGTATGCTGAGAAAAGAATCGGCGCGTCGATGTCCACGGGAACCCCGGCCCGCATGGTGAGTGATTTGGAAAATCTATCCGTCTCAAGCCATTGAATGGGCGAATAGGCATTTCCCGATTGGATTACGAAATCCAGCCGAACGGTCTGCGCATTCGTGATGGGGGGAATGTGAACTCGCACGGGCGTGGGCAATTCCGTACCAAAATACCCCTGCAGCCCGATCCGCTGGATGTGCAGGTGGTCCTGGGCATGTAAAACGCCCGGCAGGAAGGCAACCATTAGGACAAGCAAATAGCGTTTCATGTGAAGGATGGACAAATCTCGTGGTCATTATAAGCGCTGCTGGGGGAACTTCAATGCAAAACCCCAGTCACACGACTCCATATTCAGACAACCCCCGCCCCCCTTCGCGGGTCTGCCCCTCCTCATCTGAGGAGGGGAGCCGCTAAAAGCTCCCCTCCTGATTTAGGAGGGGGCGTCCCGCAGTGCGGGACAGGTGTGGTTAGTTGCGCGCGGAGTCAAGAATTGACTTTATGCCCTGACTGCCTTACGCTTTTTCTGAGCGCGCAGGGCGCATCCAGTCCGCGGAAAGGGCCGTGCCCACCTGTTGAACTTCAAATTCCACGAAACTTCTTTCAGCCCGACATGTGCGGACTCCGGGCGATTAACGAAAGGAGCTTCGTATGTCTGATCGACACCTGCCCGAACACCCCAATCTGGAACAGTACAGGAAGCAAGCCAAGGAACTGGTGCGGGATGCCAACTCCGGCGATCCCAATGCTCTGGCCCGGTTCAAACGGCACCATCCCCGCTTTAACCCCATGAAGGAAGCGGACATTCAGCGCACGGGCGTGAGCCTGACCGATGCGCAACTGGTTCTCGCACGCGAACACGGCTTCGAGAGCTGGCCGAAATTCTCAAAACACATTGAAACGGTCCGCCTGATTCTTGAGCTGGCTTCACTCGATGATCCGGTTTCCGCGTTCATCGAAATGGCTTGCGTCCCCCGGCACGGCTTTCACGGCTCCGGCACTTTGGAATATGCGGAAATGATATTGGCGCGCTATCCCCATGTGGCTACCAGCAACGTCCACATCGCGGCAATTCTGGCGGACGAAGCAACCGTGCTTAGGTTCTTAACCGCTGACCCGGCGAATGCCACGGCTAAGGGCGGCCCGCACGGCTGGGACGCGCTGACGCATCTTTGCTTCTCGCGCTATCTCCGAATTGACAAGGCCCGCTCACAGGCGTTTCTCCGCACGGCGCAAGTGTTGCTGGACGCCGGCGCCAGCGCCAAAACCGGCTGGACGGAAATGATCGACCATCCCAACCCGCGCCCCACATTTGAAAGCGCCATTTACGGCGCCGCAGGCATCGCACGCCACGCTGAATTGACGCGGTTGCTGCTCGGACGCGGGGCCGACCCGAACGATGAGGAGACCCCGTATCACATCCCTGAGGGTTACGACAACACAGTGATGAGAATAGTGCTGGAGGCCCGCAAATTGGAGCCCGCCAACCTTGCCATGATGCTATTTCGCAAATCCGATTGGCACGATTTTGACGGAATGCGCATGGTGCTCGATTACGGCGGCGACCCGAACCTGATGCTCAAGTTCGGTGGCGACGCGCTGCACCACGCACTGCGCCGGGACAATGCCCTGTTTGCCATTGAAATGCTGCTCGACCATGGCGCCAATCCGGCAGTGAAGAATCCACGCGACGGGAAATCAGCGGTGGAAATGGCTGCGCGCCGCGGGCGCGGCGATGTGCTCAAATTGTTCAAGCA
>JASHTY010000415.1 GCA_030040315.1 Terriglobia bacterium
CGCGGATCACCGAAAACCCGGCTATTCATACCGCAGCGCCACCATGGGATCGACTTTTGTTGCGCGGCGGGCAGGCAGATAACTCGCTGCCAGCGCCACGAGCACCAACAGAATTGTGACCGCGGCGAAGGTAATCGGGTCGGTGGCGGTGATGCCGAAGAGCATGGTGGCCATGATGCGGGTGAGCGCGAACGAGCCCACGATTCCCAGCGCGGCGCCCACGGCCACGATGATGAGCCCCTGCCGCAGCACCAACCGCAGCACATCACCCACTTCCGCACCCAATGCCATGCGCACCCCGAACTCACGCGTGCGCTGTTCGACGGAATAGGCCATCACGCCGTAGATTCCCGCCATGGCCAGCAGCAGCGCGCAGGCGGCGAAGACACCGACAAGCAACAGGTTGAAATATCGCGTCTTCAGCGAATCCGAAAAGACCTTGGTAAAGGTGCTGAGGTCCGGCGGAATGTTGGGAGCTAGCTGGGCAACAACCCTGCGCGCGGCGGGAATCAGCGATGCCGGTGGCAGGCTGGTGTGCATGACCACGGTGAAATCGTACAGGGAGCCGGGGCGTTGTTGATAATCAACGTAAATAATTCCGGGAGGTTTTGATTCCAGACTGGCCACGCGCACGTCGCCAACGATGCCCACGATGGTGAGCAGGCGAAGGTCGCCATCCATGTTCCCGAACTCCACGGTCTGGCCGATGGGGTCCTGATTGGGCCAGCGCTCACGAGCCAGAGCCTGGCTGATCACAGCCACGTGCGGGGAATCCAGGGTGTCGGAGGCGTTGAACATCCGTCCGCGAAGCAGGGGAATGCCCAACGCGTGGAAATAACCCTCGCTCGCTACGCCAAAATCCGCGCTGCCGTTGCGCGTATTATCTTGGAACAGCTTTTCGAGCTGGTCCATCCTCGGAAGCGGTTCACTAGGGTTCATCACCACGAAGATTCCGTCGGCCAGGTCGGAACCAAGGGGCAATTCGTTGATGCCGCCGACTTCATCGACTCCGGGAAGCGCCCGCAACTGAGCAAGGAGACTATTGAGAAGGGTCACGCGCTGCACCTTCTCGGAGTCCTTCTCCGCTGAAGGCATAGCCAGATCCATGGTCAGGACATGGTCAGTGCGGAAACCCGGATCGACGGAAAGCACGCGCAGCAGGCTGCGGCCGAGCAATCCCGCGCCCACAAGCAGCACGAGCGTAATGGCCAATTGGCCGGCGGCAACAGCGCGGCCCAGCCGATGACCCTGCGCGGTTCCCATGTTGCCCTGTCCGCGCTCAGCCAATGCTTGTTCAGTGTTACCGGAAGCGGCGCGCCAGGCGGCGAAAAGTCCCAGGCTAATCGCCACGCCCGTCGCAATCGCCACGGCAAAAAGCAAGATCGGCAAGTTCACGGAGACATGTTCGGGATGGGCGAGGTCCGCAGGCGCGATGGCCAGAAGCGCCGCCGTTCCCCACTGCGCCAGCAGTACGCCCAGGGCGCCGCCGGCGAGAGCCAGCAGCAGCGCTTCAGTAAGAAACTGGCTCATCAGGCGAAGGCGTCCTGCGCCCAGCGCCACGCGAATGGCAAACTCGCGCTCGCGCGCCGCCACCCGCGCCAGCAGCAGGTTCGCAACGTTGGCGCAAGCCACAAGCAGCAGGAATCCGACAGCGCCCAGCAGAATATAGAGCGGTTTGCGCACGTCCTTGGTCAGAAAATCCTGCAAGGTCGGTGCGGAGATATCCTCCATCATCGTGTCCTTGCCGAATTGCTGCTTCAGCCGGCGGGCGATTCCTGTCAGCTCACTGTGCGCCTGGGAAAGTTGCGCTCCTTCGCGCAATCGCGCCAACAGGTGCCAGTTGTGGGCGGTACGGCTCGGATATCTTGCATACAATTCGCGTGGCATCCAGATGTCACTGTCCATCGGAAAACGGAAACTGGCCGGAAGCACGCCGATGACGGTGACGTCCTGATTTTCAATGTTCAGCTTGATGCGTGTAAGGTCGGTTGCGCTTCCGAGATATTGCTTCCAGTAGCCGTAACTGATTAGCGCCACTGGAGCCGCGCCAAAGCGCTGTTCTTCCGGCGCGAATCCGCGGCCGATGGATGGCTGCACGTGCAGCAGGGGAAAGAAATCGTGTGAAACCATGGCAACCATGGTGCGCGTAGGCTCGGAAGCGCCCGCAACCGATTGCAGCCAGGCGGCGTATTCCGCCACACCGTTCAGCGATTGGCTCGACGCGCGCACGTCTTCGAAATTCGGGTCGGCAAAACTCATGTGCCCGCCGTGGCTGTTCACCTCGCTCAAAGCCAGCAGGCGGTCGGGCTGGAAATAAGGCAACGGCCGCAGAACGACGCCATAAACCACACTGAAGATGGCGACCGTCGCCCCGATGCCCAGTGCCAGTGTCAGCACTGCGACGGTGGTGAAGCCCGGATTCTTGGTCAGCATGCGCAGGCCGAAGCGAAAATCCTTGAGCAGCGTGTTCATATCAATCGACCTCAGCGATCAGCCGGTCGGCACGGTCAGCGTTTTTCTGACCGTGGGCTTTTTGACGCCAGGAAGAAACCACGGTTAGAAAGGCACTGACCGTGGCTACCACTGCTTACGCAAAGGGCGGGCAGCGCGTTCCAATTCCGCCGATTATCCTTTGCCGCCCGTCGAACTATTCCCACCTCAGCGCCACCAAGGGATCGACTTTGGCCGCGCGTCGCGCTGGGAGAAAGCTGGCGAGCGCCGAGACCGCCACCAGGACGAATGCAACTACTGAAAATGTAAGCGGGTCGGTCGGGCGAACGCTGAAAAGTAGACTGGACAGAAAATGAGTCAGGCCCAGCGCGCCTGCCAGTCCCACCCCTGTTCCGATCACCGCCAGTCTCAGCGCCTGCCCCACCACCATGCTCAAAACGCTGCCTTGCTCGGCGCCGAGGGCCATTCGAATCCCAATCTCGCGGGTGCGTTGCGAAACCGAGTAGGCCATCACGCCGTAAATTCCCACAGCCGCAAGGACCAGCGCCAAACCGGCAAAAACCCCCAACAACATCATCGCGAACCGTTGCGGACCGAGGGCCTCCGCCACCACATCGTCAAGAGTGCGAATGTCGGAGACGGGCAGATCCTTGTCGAGCGCCATGACTTCGCGCTGGATGGCCGCGGCCGCGGACGTGGGGCTCATGGCCGTGCGCACCACCAGATGGCGCGGCGAGAGGTCCCACGGATATTGCGTGTAAGGCAGGTAGATTTCCTGGCGAGGCTCTACTGAGGGCCATTCCGTCAGCACGTTTCCCACCACCCCAGTCACGGTCAGCCAGGGATAGTTGACCCCCCACATCTTCAGCCGCTTGCCGATGGGATTCTGGCCCGGCCACTGGTTGGTCGCCAGCTCCTGGTTCACAATCGCAACTCGCAATGACTTCGGCCCGTCCTGCGAAGTGAAAAACTGGCCCTCGCGCAGGGGAATCCCCATCGTGCGGAAATAATCCGGCCCGACGACTTGATAGTTGGCGTCAGGAATGCTGTTGGGGGGCGGAGAGGGACTGTCTTCGGTTACAAAACCCCAGCCGCTCCACCCTTCCACCGGCAAGCCGCGTGAGACGCTGGCGTATTGGACGCCGGGGAGGGCTTCCACACGCCGCAGGAGCTCAGTGAAGAAGTCCGCCTGCACTCGCTGATCATTATATTGAGCGCCCAGCAGCGGAATCCTCATAGTCAGCACATTGCGCTCATTGAATCCCAGATTAACTCGACCCATGGAGATCAGCGTGCGGGTCATCAGTCCGGCGCCAACCAGCAACACAAGTGCCAGGGCGAATTCAGTCACCACCAGAACGTTGCGAACGCGATGGCGGCCACGGCCATCTCCCGCGCCCCGTCCGCCTTCTTTCAGCGAGCAGCTGAAATCGGGAGCGGAAAACCCCAGCGCGGGCGCGAGGCCGGAAATAATCCCGGTGGCGACGGTAATGAAAAGCGTGAAGGCCAGCACGCCACTGTTAATGGAAACGTTTGAGAGGTCCGCGCCCTGCCAGAGGCCGAGGGCGGAGAAGCTCGTAAGCGCAGTCAGAACTCGAAGCGCCCACGGAGCGATGAGCAAACCCAGAGCCCCGCCGAGCAGGGCCAGCATGGAACTCTCCGTCAGAAACTGGCTGATCAAGCGAGCCCGGTTCGCTCCCAAAGCCGTGCGAATGGCGATTTCTCGGCCGCGTCCTGCCGCGCGCGCCAGCATCAGATTGGCGACGTTGGCGCAGGCGATGAGAAGCACGAAGCCTACCGCGCCCAGCAGCACGGCGAGCGGGCGTCGTGCCTCACCCACGGCCTGGTCGGGCAGACTGACCAGGCCCACGCCCCATCCTTTATCTTCCGGAAATTGTTGGACGATGCGCTGGGCGATGGTATCCATATTTGCCTGCGCCTGGATAATGCTGATGCCGGGCTTCAACCGCGCGATGGAAATGTAACGATGATTCGTCCGCGAAGGATTGGAGAGAGCGAGGCCGGGCATCCACAATTCACCGCCCCACTCACGCCAAAACGGGGGAAAGTAAAAGCCCGGCGGCATCACGCCCACTATGGTGTAGCTTTCATCGTTAAGGGAAATCTGCCTGCCGACAACCGCGGAGTCTCCGCCGCAGCGCCGCTGCCAGAGACCATAACTCAGAACCACGACGTGCGGCCCCCCGGGTTTGTCCTCCTCGGGAAGAAAGTCGCGCCCCAGGTATGGCTTTACGCCAAGAAGTGAGAAGAGATTTGCTGTGACCTGCTCGCCCCACACTTGCTCGGGCTTGAGAGTGCCCGTGAGATTGATGGCCTTCTGCGGATCGATGGCCGCCATATCGGTGAAAACAATGTTTTGGCGGCGCCAGTCGAGAAAATTGGCTGCCGAAACAATATTGCGGAACCACCCGCGCTCGGGATTCTGCTCCCAGACCATTACCAGCCGGCTGGCATCGAGGTAAGGCAGCGGCTTTAAAAGGACAGCATGGACGACGCTGAAGACGGCCGTGCTGGCCCCGATGCCAAGCATCAGTGTCAAAACGGCCACGGTTGTGAAGCCCGGATTCTTGGCCAGCATGCGCAGGCCGTAGCGCCAATCATGAAAAAAGGCGTTCATCGTTTGCCTCACTCATAGCGGAGCGCGATGATGGGATCAACTTTCATTGCCCGGCGCGCCGGAATGAAGCTGGCCACCAGGGCAACGGCCACGAGGATCATGGAGACCACGAAGTAGGTCACCGGGTCCAGGGCTTTCACGCCGAACAGCATGCTGGAGATAAACCGAATGAGCACCAGAGCCCCCAGCATGCCGATTCCGACGCCGGTCAGGACCAGCGCGGATCCATGTCCCAGAACCAGGCGCAGCACATCGCGCCGTTGTGCTCCGAGCGCCATGCGGAGCCCGATTTCACTTGTCCGCCGCCCCACGGCATACGACATGACGCCGTAAAGGCCGACAGCGGCAAGCAGCAGCGCCAATCCGCCAAAACAACTCGCCAGAGCCGTAATCAAACGGTCCATACCCAGGGAGCGATCCACCAGTCCCGACATGGTTGAGATTTCAATCGGTGAAAAAGCTGGATTGGTCTCCTGCACGATTCTGCGCAGCGACTTGCTGATGCTCTCCGCGTCACCCCCTGCGCGAATTTCAAACGAGACTGTCTGATGGTCCCAAAGTGGGTTGAAGATGGGGATGAAAATGCGAGGCCGGATTGTTTCGCGCAGGCTGTGAAATTTCGAGTCTCCAACCACGCCCACGATTTGCATTTCACCGGGATTGCCCGGGAACGTGTCCCACAGGTGCTTTCCCAATGGATCGGTGCGGGGGAAGTATTGGCGCACAAATGCCGTGTTGACCACGGCGGTGCGCAGGGCAGGGGTGCTGTCCTGCAAGCCGATTTCACGCCCCCGCAGCAGGGGAATCCCCACAGTGGAAAAATAGCCGGGGCCGATGTGGTCCATTCGTGAGTGGAGTTCATCTCCGGCCTTAACCGTGTAGCCTTCGACGGCGATGGGATCTCCGGAATCGGAGTTCTGAAACAAGCCGTTGCTGGAAAGAGTGGCGGAGCGCACGCCCGGGATGGCGGAGATTCTTGCCAGCAAATCCTGGCCCATCCGAATGAAGGCGGCACCGTTGTACCCACCGGGCGCGGCGTCCAGACGGAAGAGCAGAAGCCGATCGCGATTGAACCCGAGGCCCGATTCGCTCAGTCTCTCCAGGCTGTGAATGAATAGCCCCGCCGCCACCAGAAGCACCATGGAGATGGCCACCTGCGCAATCACCAGCGACTTGCCGGTTGAGAGGAAGTGGCGCGAAGCTCCCCCGGTGCGGGCGTCGGAGGCGGACTTCAAAACCGGCGAAACCTCCAGATACGTGCCCCGCAGGGCGGGAATCACTCCGAACAGCGCGGTGGTGAGAGCGGCGATGGCCAGGGTAAATGCCAGGGTTCGCGCGTCCACGCCGACGGCAAGCTGGGCCGACTCCGTTCCAAGATCGAACCCGCCGATCTGCCTTGCCAGAAGCCGGTCCACCCATTGAGCTACGACCACGCCCAATGCCGCCCCTCCCGTGGCCAGAAGAAAGCTTTCCATCAGTAGCTGCCGCGCCAACCGCCTGCGTCCGGCGCCCACCGCCATGCGAACCGCAAATTCCTTCTGTCGCGCCGTGCCTCGAGCAAGCAGCAGATTCGCCACGTTGGCGCAGGCAATCAGGAGCACAAAAGCGGCAATGCCCATTAAGACTTTCAGCGGGTTCCCGAACACTTCGTGAAGAAGGGAAGAGCCCCGGCTGCCGGGTACAACGTTGATCTGCTGGTTGAGATAATCGCTGCGGTCCTTCGGAGATCCGGATGAGCCAAGCGAGCCGGTCAGATAATTCCGGAAAGCGACGTTGATGGCTGCGCGAGACTGCGAAACAGTCATTCCCGGCTTCAAGCGCGCCATGACGTGGAGCCACATGTACTGATTCGCCAATGCAGGCGCGGCCGTCAGCATATCCAGTCCTGGATAAACTGCGTCCTGCATCATCAACGGAATCCAGATGGCAGGTGACTCACCCACGGTTATGCCATTGAATCCCGGCGCGGCCACACCTATGATTTCAAATGAGGTCTGGTGGATGCGGATGGACTTGCCCAGAATTGCAGGGTCAAGGTCGAAACGCTCTCTCCAATAGGCGTGGCTGATTACGGCCACGGGCGACGCCCCACGAGCACGGTCCACCTCGCTGGTGAATGTCCTGCCGATCGCCGCGCCCACTCCCAGCGTGGAAAAGTAATCGCCGCTTACGAGCTGCACACGCTCGGTCTCCGATGCGTCGGCACTGGCGCCCGGAGAATTGCCGATCATGACTGCCTGTTTTGGCGACTCACTGTCAGCGGCGAATATGCCGGAGAAGACGTCGTTGTGGTCGTGCAGGTATTGGAACTCCGTAAACGTTAGAAGTGAGCGGTTGCCTCCGTAGTCTTCGCCGTAGGAACGGCCATGGGAGTCGGGGTCCGTCAAAAGCACCAGTTGGTTTGGCGACTTCACGGGCAGCACACGGAGGAGCACTGCGTCCAGCACGTTGAAAATCGCCGTATTGGCGCCGATCCCCAGCGCCAGCGTCAGCACGGCCACGATTGTGAAGCCGGGGTTCTTGGCGAGTATTCGCAGCCCGAAACGAAAGTCCTGAAGCAGCGTGTTCATGCTTGCTCCTTATTCGTACCGCAGCGCTTCCATGGGGTCGATTTGGGTTGCCCGGCGGGCAGGAACGTAGCAGGCAAGCAGCGCCACGGCAATCAACAGAAGTGAAATCAGGACGAAGGTCAAAGGGTCGGAGGGCTTGATGCCGTAGAGCAAAGACGAGAGCAGGCGTGTGCCCAGGGCCGCTCCGGCAAGCCCGAGCGCCAACCCCAACGCTGCCAGCCGCATGCCGTACGCGAGAACATCGCGAAGGACCGTCGCCGGCGTCGCGCCCAGCGCCATGCGAATCCCGATGTGCCGCGTGCGCTGCGCCACGACATAAGAAAGAACACCGTAAATTCCCACCGACGAAAGCAGCAACGCAAGCACAGCGAAAACGGAAAGCAGAAACGTATCGAAGTGCGATTCCTCGAGAGTGCTCGAAATTTTCTCGCGCTCGGTGGAAAGATTGTAGATTGGCACGCCGGGAGCAATCGACGCCACGGTGGTTCTTAAATCGCCGGCGGGGAACACTCCACCGTGGGTGCGAACCATCAGGTCCATGGTTCGCCCGATCCAGTCCCACGCCGCGGGAGGCATCTGGGCCATGGGAAGGTAAAACTCCGGCTGGACCTGGCGGTCCAGGCCCCAGGCGCGCACGTTGCCCACCACACCTACCACCTCATGCCACACAGGGTCCAGGCGGCCCTTGGGCCCGTCTTCGCAGCAAGCGAAACGTTTGCCGATGGGGTTCTCACCCGGCCACATGGTGCGCGCCAGGGTTTCGTTAATGATGGCCACCAGGCCTGTCTGGCGCGTATCGAGGCCGGTGAACTCACGTCCCGCCTTCAGCGGGATGCGCGCCGTCGTGAGATAGCCGGGAGAGACGATTTGCAACTGGGAATCCACCACGTTGGTGATGTCGAACGTCTTGCCTTCCGGAATCAAGCCGTTGCTGCTCCATCCCATGGTTAGTGGCGCGCGCGAAACCACTCCCGCCGACTCGGCGCCGGGCAGCGCTGCGGCTGCTTGAATCATGCGCTCGAATGTCTGTTGCGCCACCGCCGGATCATGGTAACCCGAGTACTGCAGCCCCACGCGCCCTACGACCAGGTTGGAAGCGTCAAAGCCCGGGTCGAGGTGCGACACCGCCAGCGCGCTGCGGATCAACAGTCCGGCGCCGGCCATCAGCATCAGGGCGAGCGCCACTTCCCCAACCACCAGCACGGCGCGGATGGGGTCGCGGCTGCCGCGCGCGGTGGCGCCGCTCTCCGCAAACGCCTCGCTCAGGTGGGTGGAAGCGGAGCGCAGCGCGGGGGCAAGTCCGAACAGAAAGCTTGAGAACAGCGTGACCACGAAAGCAAATACCAGGGTCCGGGTGTCAACGGCCGCCTGGTCAAGCCGGGGAATTCGCGCGGGGCCGTGCGCTGCGATTAATGACACACTCCAGTAGGCGAGCAGAACTCCCACGGCCCCACTGGCCAATCCCAGCGAGAGACTTTCGGAGAGAAGTTGACGCACGATGCGCCGCGGGGAGGCTCCCAGCGCGGCGCGCACCGCAATTTCCTTCTGCCGGCCGCGCGCACGCGCCAGTTGCAGGTTGGCGATGTTGGCGCAGGCAATCAGCAGCACAAATCCCACCGCGCCCAGCAGCATTCGCAAGGCGGGCCGCTGCTCCCCGAGTAACGAGGTGGAGAGCGGCGTGGCGCGGTATCCACGATCTTTGTCGTCAAGCGGGTACTGTTG
>JASHTY010000416.1 GCA_030040315.1 Terriglobia bacterium
TCCCCTACGACAATCCACTTGCCGTCGGGGCTGACATCGATGCAGGTGACTCCCTTGGGATGCTCGGCGCGTGGGATTTCAGTAAGGTTATCTGCGGTGGCGGGCTTCCAGACGCGCACCGAACCATCACCGCCCAGCGCGGCCAACACCGGTGGGTTGCCGCCAAAATCCAAGCCGCGAATCGGTTGCACCGGCGCCTTCAGCGTGCGGTCAAGAGTGAAATGCACAACGGTCGATCTCGAGGGCCCAGCGGGAGCAGCGGGCGCCGCAGACTTCGACGCCACCAGCGTGAAGGAAAGCGGCGTGGTCGCGCCCCCGGGCAGGTCGATGGTTTTTTCCAGGTCGTCATGGCCTTCCAACGTCAGGCGCAGGTGGTGCGAGCCGGGCGTGAGGTTGGGAATCTTCAGCACGCCCTCGGCGCTTGTCTTGCCGCTAAAGATGTCGTCCACGTAAACCTGCGCTTCACCAGGCTCGGATTGAATCACCAGCAGCGTGGGCGCCGCCGGGGCGGCCGGCGCAGGCTGAGGCGCGGGCTGCGAGGCAATTTCGCGCAAGGCTTGCAGCAGCGCGTCCGGAGCGCCGGCATCGCGCAGGTCGCTCTCCACCTGCGCATTCATCTTGAACGAGACTCCGTACTGCCGGGCCAGGGATTCCACGCGTTCCGGCGCGACTCCACCTTGCAGCAGCCGGATGATTCCGCCCTCAGTCAGCGGCTCATGCTTGGCAGGTTCCTGTCCCGGGAATGCTTGCGGAATTGCAGTCAGCAGAAAAATTAGAAGAATTGCGGGTCGAAACCAAAGGCGCATGAATGATCTCCACATACCAGCGGCGCTGAAACAGGGCACGCTGCGGAAGTTCATTCTACAACCATGTAGCGGAAAGGAGTAAGCTCGGCATCACATGGCAGGATCGGCTGCCGAGGCAGGCCGCCCATTGCTGTTTACATGAATGGCTCCGGACTGGTCGGTGAAGAAGCGCTTCCAAAAGGTGCACTCCGGCTCGACGGGCTGAGCCGTCAAGACGTAAGTGGTGATTCTGCCATCGGCGACGGGCGCCCCAGGCGTGAAATTGATGACATACTCGCTCACGCTCCCGCGCGCGAGGCCGGAGCCAATCAGTGCGGCGGCCGATTCCGACGGTCCGGCCCCGGCGGGGGGTGGTCCCAGCGCCGCGAGCGACGCGCCGAATCCTTTGCCATACTTCTGAGCGTAAGAATCCTCAGCTGCCTTGATTTTTCGCAGCGCCTCCACTGCGGCATCTGCGCGGTTGTTTCGCCGCGTGGCCCAAAGATCCGGCAGGGCAATGATTACGGACGCGGCGAAGACAAAATAGACCACGTACAGTCCAACCCGCTTGAAGAGAATCCCGGCGTCCTGCTTCTCGCGAGTTCCGGAGTAATAGGCTCTGATGGCGCAACCGGCAAGTACTATTTGAACGGCGCTGGCAATGAAGGGCAGCACCGCCCCGCGAAATGATTTGTCCGCGAGCATCAGGCCCAAGACCACCAGGCCAAGAATTCCCCACGCTGCGCCCGTAACGACCGCCCACGCCAAACCTTTCTTCCGAGCCGAGGCAGACTTCCTGAATAAATGAATAAGGCTGAAAATTGCCGTGGGGGTGATGATCCACAAAACCCAGTTAGCGAAACTGCGGTCTTCCGAGCAGCCCCGGCGCAGCGCGGGGGAGCTCGACCAGAAGGAATAGGCAATTGCCAGGGCGATGGGACCGAGGGTGGCGAGACGAGTGAGCCGAAGCCAGCGGTGGTCGAATGAGCTGGTTGAAATTTGGCCGGGCATATGCAATTCCGCTCCTGGCAGCAATGAATGTGGCCAAACCTGCGATCAAACGCGCACCAAACGCTCACTGCACCACGGGTTGTTTGGCGTGCGCCGCATTCGCCTCGTCAAGCCCGTCAGGAAAGGCGATCATCAAATTGTATCGGGCCACGCTGCGATTGTAGTTTCCCAGGGCCGAGTCGTAGTTGGCAATGCGCGCGTTGAAATTCGTCAAGTGCTGGTTGAATTCCGCGGCCTTCTGGTCGTGGGCGCGGCTGCGTGCTTTCGAGGCGGCGATTTCCTGATCGCTGGGCCATCCACTCTGCTGCGCATTGGCGGTGGACATTCGCTGATTAAGCTCGCGCACTTCCTGGTTCAGCTCCTCCCCTTCGCGATCGACGGCCCCTCGTTCCTGCTCGAGATCGAACCTTTCATTGTTGAGCTGCGCGGACTCGCCTTCGAGGCGCACAGACTCATTATCGAGCCAGGCTTTCAGGCCGGCCTTCTCGCCTTCGGCGGCGGGAATGCCTTCGAACGCGCCCGCCTGCGACAGGCGCAGCAATTCAGCCTGAAACTTCGGTCCGTGCCCCTCGTATTTTTCGCCGATGCTGAACATGTATTCGTGCACGATTTCATGGCAGAGCACTCGCCGCGTATCTGCCGCGTCCGGGCTCAGCGAAGTGTTCAGCAGAATGAACTCGTGGTTGTCCCGCGAGGTCCAAAGCCCCTTTTCGATGAAGCCCTCGGCGATGAGTGGACCGATTTCTGCGAGCCGCTCCTCCCATAAGACGGGAACGGTGGGCAATTTGCCGCCATAAAACTGCTGGTTGATGTCGCGATATTCGTCGTCAAGGGTGGGATCGCCGGGCTTGCCCGAGTCCTGTGCCGTGATTTCGTGCGACTTCACGGCGGCGGGGCTTGAATCATCGGCAGATGCCCCCGAGGTGGTCACTGCGCTGTGACCCAATTGAATGACGCTGGAAGGATTTACTTTCAATGTCGCGGTCGAAAAGTTGTTGGAGTTTTTGAATCTCCACCAGGCAACCAAGGCCAAAGCTGCCGCAAGAAATACGAACACCGGCCCCCAATCCCGTGGCGGTTTCCGAGGGCGCCAATTGGCCGGAAGGTCTGACTTGGCAGGCTCGCGAGGTGGGGAAACCGGCTTGTTGAATGGATTTTCCATTCGAGTACGCAGACCCATGCGCGAAGTGCCGGAACGGGTAAGTTCATTTTACATGAGGTTTCGAATGGCCAGTGGCGCTTGCCAGCGACAGCCAAGCGGCCAGTGCCGCCACTTTTTGGTCCTGACCCCAGGGTGGGCCCAATCCTTGCCCTAATTGGAGAAGACGGCGGGGAAGAGTTTTTTGGGGAATGCCGAGCTGGTCGGCGCCACTTTCAACCAAATCCCGCTCGCGAATTCCCAAAACGTGCAGACCGTTTTTCTCGCCAGCGGTAATCAGCGCGCGGCGGAACAACTCACCCTCTGCAGTATGGAGCATTGTGTGCGAGGCAAGCGCAGCTTCCAGGCTAGGCACCGGTCGACCCGCGCCCAAGGGAATTCCGCAAGCCAAAACTTCATTACCCTCGGCCGCAAACCGGCCAATGACCTCGCGCAAAGCCTGCGTGGCCAAATGCTGCGCCTGCTGCGTGAAATATCGGACGTATTCCTCCGCCTCCGCCAGGCTTAACTTCTGGGCAGCATGATAAGGCTGCACAGGCCGCGGGACTTCAGGAGGCGCAAGCTCGATACGCCCCCGCTCAATCACTACCGGAGCACGCACCGGTCCGGAAATGGCCACCATCGCCGCCCACCCCGAATGCGCCCGAAATCCCAGCGCGGCGCTCGTTGACTCAACGCTTCTCTTCACTTTATTTGTTGGGCTGAACGAGCCCGATTAGTGCGTTGGGGGCCAGTGGTCAAATGCGTGCCCATGGCACGGGCCCCACAACGGCTGACCTTCCGCAAACTGTTTCGCCATAGCTAACTCCTTCGCAAACGCATCCACTGTCTCACCCTTGTGAATGTAATTCGGAGTCAGGGGAGGCAGGTCCAGGCCAGCGGACGGAATAATAACGTTGCCTTCTAATTGACAGCTAATGGTGCTATAGACAAAGAACGCGTCCGAAGGTTCGTCCGCATCCTTAGAAAGGAATAGCAAATACTTCTCCCCACTCTTGTACTGTATCGCCCCACTCACTATGACTTTATAAGTTATGCCGTCCTCTTGTATCGTGCCCCCGAGGGCCACGGCGGTCACAGTGCTTCCAGCGCTAAGGTTCCCCTGAATGGTCCGATCGACAATGAAGGGGTACGCGGTGACGATGCCTTGCGCGCCGCTGAAGAAGTAACTGGCGCCGACTCCCGCCGCGTGCGCGATGACAACTTCGGAATTGCACGCTTCTTGTGCTAATTCCAGTTTAGAGTCCTGCTTGGGGTGACCCGTTAACCGCGATAGCATACCATTGCATGCGGAGGAAGCGACTTGATAGCCGCGCACTCCGGGTGCTAAAGCAAACGTCTTATCAAGCGTGGTGTTCTTTAACGATTCGTGCCTCATGAGCAGGAACATGTTGATAGCCGGCTCCCCAAAGTGATGGTCGGTGGCTCTTATGTCCTGCGGCGAGAGCGAGGCCTTGGCGCCGGGTTCATCCGCAAGGCCTTCGCGGACCTTGGTCTCGATTTGGGTCTGTGTAAAGGGCCTGGGGATTTGCTGAGCTTGCCCGGCGAGCGTATAGCAAACGGCGATAAGGCTAAACACAACAATGAGGGCTCGACGCGGCACACGCACCTCGGTTCGGGAAATTCGCGCTTGCCTTGTGGGGTATTGTAACACTGGATGTTTGAGGAGGCGATTTGAAGTGATCGCGGCCTTTTCAAGCAACTTGGAGCCGCTTGACCTTGACTCCCCCCGTCCTGACTTGGGCAAGTTCATGGAGGGCTTGCTGGGTGATCCAGCTTTCCGCGCTTCCGCCGAAAACTTTGGACAGGCGGACAGCCATTTCCGGAGAAATGCCACGCTTTCCATTGACCAGCTCGGAGAGGGTCGTGCGGGTCACTCCCAGTGCGGCTGCGGCTGCGCTGATGCTCAAGCCGAGAGGTTGAATGCATTGGCGCAGCACAAACCCGCCGGGGTGCGGGGGATTCTTCATCGGCGTCGGTTAAACTCCATCAGTGATAATCAATATAGTTTACATCCAGCGCGTTTCCATGTGCTTCAATCCATCAGCATTCCCCCGTTGACCTCAACGGTCTCGCCCACCATGTAACGCGCGGCGGGGGAAACGAGAAAGAGAATCACATCGGCAATTTCTTCGGAGGTTCCCGCGCGGCCCAGGGGAATATTGGCAACGAATTTAGCCATCAGCTCCGGCGGGCTGTGGCGCTCGTGATAGGGCGTGGCGATCACTCCCGGCGCGATGCCGTTCACACGGATTCCGTACGGCGCCAGTTCCTTGGAAATGCCTTTGGTGTAGGTCAGCAATCCGCCCTTGGCCGCGGCATAGGCCGCTGCGCCCAGACCTCCGCCGTTACGCCCGGCAATCGATGTAACGTTCACGATGTATCCGCTCTTGCGGTCGGCCATTTCCTGCCACACGGCTTGCGTGCATAGGAAAGCGCTCTTCAGATTCAGGTCCATGAGCTGGTCCCAGTATTCCTCCGTCATATCCTTCAGCGTGCGGCGCGCCACCAAATCGCCGGCGTTGTTGATCAGAATGTCTATTTTGCCCCAGGCTTTGTGCACAGCCGCGACCAGGGATTTCACCTCCGCATTGCGCGTCACGTCGGCGCGAATGGCGATGGCTTCTCCGCCCACTTTTTGAATGGCTGCGACGGCTTCCTCGGCGCCCTTCTGGTTCTTCAAGTAGTTCACCGCAACCTTCGCCCCCTCACGCGCGAAGAGTTCCGCCGTCGCCCGGCCGATGCCGCTCGAAGCCCCCGTTATCAATGCCACTTGTCCCTTCAGGATCATTCCAGCCTCCCGTTCGATTGATGCGATTTGCCCCGCGAGTTCACAGCCAGCATCCTAACCTAATCGGAATTGCGAGCCAACAAGAGATGAAGAGCAAGGCCGCGGCGCAGAGGCCATCAGTTCACTCGTCATCCCACTTTGGAAAGTCATCATTAGTTCTTTCCAATTTGGAACCAACCGAATCCTTGACCGTCTTCTTTGAAGCGCCGACGGGAGCCTCGGTCGTCGCGTATCCCAAGGAAAATAAAGCCCTTTCCCCGCCTGCAGCTTCCTAAGAGCTTTTTCGCCGAATTCCCCGCCTTGTGGATAGTGACTTGCTACACAAGCACTTGCCCAATCGAGAGGTCATGCCTATGGAACGGAAAATGGGCGGAGAGTTGTCTGCGGTCACGCTGATGTCGCTGGTCGGACTTGTGGCGCTCATGGGCGCGGTTCAGCTCGGATGCAACAAAGGGCAAAGTGCCGAAGCCGCAAGCAAGGATTCGAAGAATCCGAAAATTACCAGCGTCATGCACCTGGAGCCGTTCGTGGTGAACCTGGCGGACCAGGAGGACAACCGCTTTCTGCGGATCGGCGTTGACCTGGGGCTGGAAAGCCCTCCGCCTGCCAAAGAGGGCAAGGGCGAAGGCGCGGTGCCAACGGCACGCATTCGCGACTGCATTCTGGGCGTACTGTCCACCTGGCATTCGGACGCGCTACTGGCTCCCGAAGGCAAGGAGAAACTGAAGGACGAATTGGTCAAAGCTCTTCAGGCGCGAGTACCGGACCTTTCAGTTCGTGAAGTCTATTTCACCGATTTTCTTGTGCAGCGATGACCTATGGAAAATGAGCCTCCAGCCCGCATGGCGGAATCGGCGCTGGCTCCCCGGGAGATTTGGCCTGAGGCGCTCGAGTTGCCATGCCGGTTGAACGTTTCATTAGAGGTTCCTCATTTCACGATTCGCGACTTGCTCTCCTTGCGTGTCAACTCGCTGGTGGATACACGCCGCACGGAAGGGGCGCACGTTCCGGTGAAAGTGAATGGGGTCATGGTCGGGTGGGCGGAGTTCGATGTACTCGACGGCCGACTGGCGGTGCGTTTGACGGAGATGGTTTGACCAAATAGGGCACCGCGCAGTGACACAAAGCCTGCCCAGCAGAATCGGAAATTATTCGGATTAAAGGATTTAGCGATTATGGAAGCTAACCTGTCGAGCTCCACGGATTCGTTGCCCCAGGCAAACTGGGCCACTGCCCTGAAGACCGTCTGGGAGTGGCTCTGCGGGGCCGTCAAGCATCGGCGCATCCGCCGCCTGCGCATCAGCGAAACGCTTTCACTCGGCGACCGGCGGTTTCTCGCAATCATTGAATTCGATCGGCAGGAATTTCTTCTTGCAGGGTGCGGCAATTCACTTGAGCTGCTGGCGCGGCTGGACGGTGGAAAGGTCATCGCCGAATCTGTGTCGCGGCGACCGAACCCGAACCTCCAGGGCCATTGAGTTTCTCATGAAGCGGAGCAGAATCCAGCGCGCGGCAAGAGTTACGGCGATGGGCGTCGCCATCATGGCATTCCCGCATTCATTGTGCGCGGCGCCGCAGGCCGCGGCCAGTGGATTGACGATTCCGGGCCTCACAACCGGCGGTGGATCGTCGTTGCCCATGGATATCATCGTCCTGCTTACCGTTCTAACCCTGCTGCCCGCCATTCTGCTCGCCATGACGCCGTTTGTGCGCCTGCTGGTGGTGTTCCATTTTTTGCGTCAGGCGCTGGGAACGCAGAGCGCGCCCACCAATCAAACGCTTATCGGCCTGGCGCTGTTTCTCACGTATTTCATCATGCAGCCTCTGGGCGCGGACATATATCGCACGGCGGTCGTGCCGCTCGAGAGCCACCAGATTTCATCCACTGAAGCGATCTCCCGCGGCGCGGAACCCTTGCGGCGCTTCATGCTGCGCTACACGCGGCAGAAGGACTTATCGCTCTTCGTGGAATTGTCCAAGGAGCCGCGCCCCCGCCGGCCGGAAGACCTCTCGATGCGGGTAGTTATTCCCGCCTACGTGCTCTCCGAGCTGAAGGCCGGGTTCCAGATCGGGACGATCCTGTTTTTTCCATTCCTGGTCATCGACTTGGTCGTGGCTTCGGTCACCACCTCGGTCGGAATGATGCAATTACCCCCCGTCGTGATCTCCACGCCGCTGAAGATTCTGCTCTTCGTCATGGTCGACGGATGGAACCTGGTGGTGGGATCGCTGATGAAGAGTTTTTATTGAGGTTTACATGACCACCGACTTCATCGTCCACCTGGCGCGCGAGACCATGCTCACCGCCCTTCTGCTGGCGGCGCCGATTCTGCTTGTCGCCACGGTGGTGAGCCTGCTGATCAACATCGCGCAGGTGATGACTTCGATTCAGGAGCACACAGTGGCCACGGTTCCGCGCATTGCCGTCATGGCAATAAGCATCCTCCTGCTGCTGCCGTGGATGTTGCGCAAATTGATGGACTTCACGATTCAGCTTTTTGGGGATTTTCACCGCTGCCTGGGATAGGACGCGAGGGGTGAGGGGTGGGTTCGGGTCTGCACGCAATCCTCGGCCGGGTGTTGATGGTGGGCGCGCGGATCAGCGCGTTGATGGTGTTTGCCCCATTTTTGGGCAGTGCCAGCATCTCTCCGCGCATCAAGGCGGGCTTCACCGTGATTCTCACAGCGCTGCTTTATCCGGTGCTTTCCCCGGAATTGCCGCGCGTCGAGGGAGGGAGCGCGCTGCCAATGGTGGGCGGCGAGTTCGTGGTGGGCATGATCATGGGAATGGCTCTGCAATTCGTCTTTGAGGGCGTCGAACTGGCGGGGCAGATTGCGGGCTTTCAGGTGGGGCACTCGCTCGCCAACCTGATCAATCCCCTCTCCGACGTCGATACGCCCCTGCTGGCCAACTACTACCAGATGATCGCGCTGCTGATTTTTCTTCAATTGGATATCCACCACTGGCTGCTGCGGGGTCTGGCAAAGAGCTTCGAATATTGCCCGCCCGGAGCCGTGACCGCGACACCGCAAATGGCCGAACTGGTGGGGCGCGCGGCGGGAGGCATGCTGGTGATGGGAGTGCAAATCGCCCTGCCCACACTGCTCGTGACCATGCTCATCGATATTGCCCTGGGCCTGGTAGGCCGCGCTTCGCCGCAGCTTCCCGTGATGCTCGTCGGAATCTCCGTCAAAACCGTCGTGGCCTTCGTGGTGATTATGGGAACGCTGCGCTTCTGGCCGGGGTTGATTGAAAAGTATTTCGGGCAGGCGCTGAGAATTACGGAGCACCTCCTGCGGTTGGCGAAGTGAAGATTGTAGCGTTGATCCCGCCTCGGCGGACCGCCGCTGCAAATGGATTCTTATGGCCGACGAAAGTCGCACCGAACAAGCTACACCACGCCGCCGGCAGCGGGCGCGCCGCGAGGGCGACGTTCCGCGCAGCCGCGAGTTCCCCGCCTCGCTCACGCTGATGGCCGTAGTGGTGTTTCTCTGGTGGCAACCTCAGAACTGGCCCCAGAACTGGAAGGACGCGTGGCGGGGATTGCTCGAACAGTCGCTGGCTTACGGCATCCACGGTGATCTGGCGGCTGGCGCGCCGCTGCTCAGCACGGTCGCATGGCGAGTCTGCGCGTTGGTGGCTCCCACCCTGGCGTTGGCATGGCTGGTGGCGCTGGCCGGCAGCTTCGCACTGGGAGGAGTTGTGGTAGCTCCCGCAGCGCTCGCGCCCAAGCCGCAGAGGCTGAATCCGGCCACCAATCTGCAGCGATTGTTTTCCCTGGGCGGAATGCAGGGCCTTTTGAAATCCCTCATTCCGTCCGCATGCGTTCTCTATCTGGTGGTGGCCATGATCGCGCGCGATTGGGGCCAGTTGATGCAAATCAGCCGCATGGGCGCGCGGCCGTCACTTGCCTGGATGCTCTCCCACATTTTCGAAATCTCCTGGAAGGGCAGCCTGGTGTTCGCGCTGTGGTCGGGCTTTGACGTGCTGATCGCGCGCATGAATTACGAGCGGCAGATCCGCATGACCCGGCAGGAAGTGCGCGACGACGCGAAGGAAACCGAGGGCCATCCGCAGGTGCGCGGACGCATCCGGCGGCTGCAGCGCGAAATGCGCCGGCGCCGCATGCTGCGTGATGTGGCGCGCGCCACCGTAGTGGTCACCAATCCCAATGAATACGCCGTGGCGCTCGAATACAAACCGGAGACTATGGCCGCTCCCGTGGTGGTTGCCAAGGGACGGAATTTTCTGGCACAGCGCATCAAGCGCGAGGCGCGATGGCATGGCATCCCGCTGGTGGAGAATCCGCCGCTTGCCCAGGCCCTTTATCGCGCCACGGAAATCGGCCAGGCCATCCCGGCAAAGTTGTACACGGCTGTGGCGGAAATTCTGGCGTTCATTTTCCGCGCGCAGCGGATGGCGGTCAGGGTGAGTCAAGCGGGGGCGCGATGAGATTGGAGGCACTTAGGGATTAGCGCGACCGCGATGTTAGTAAGTCGGGCGTCGCGCTCGCTGTGGCACGGGCTTCCAGCCCGTGCGCATGGGCTGGAAGCCCATGCCACGAGAGATGATGAAACCCACACAGACCGCAAAACCCATTGCTGCGCCCGCAGCCGCTGCCCCGGCCAAAAGCGGCTACGTTGACTGGGCCATTCCGCTCGCAGCCGTTGCCCTTGTCTTTGTAATGCTGGTGCCCTTGCCGCCATTTCTTCTTGACCTGCTGCTTTCCACCAGCCTTACCGCCAGCGTGCTGGTGCTGCTGGTGGCGATGTACATCACCCGGCCCGTGCAATTTTCCGTGTTCCCTTCCTTGCTCCTGATGCTCACTTTGTTCCGCCTGTCCCTGGGCCTCGCAAGCAGCCGGAGAATTCTTCTGCACGGGAATGAAGGTCCGGCGGCGGCAGGCCACGTCATCGGCGCCTTCGGCCAGTTCGTCGTGGGCGGGAACTACATCGTCGGCTTCGTCCTGTTTGTGGCCTTGATCGCGATTCAATACCTGGTGATCAATCACGGCGCGGTGCGTATCGCGGAGGTGACGGCGCGCTTCACCCTCGATGCCATGCCCGGAAAGCAGATGGCCATTGATGCCGACCTCGGGGCGGGGCTGATTGACGAAGCGCAGGCGCGCGCACGACGCGAGTTGGTGAGCCGCGAAGCGGAATTCTACGGGGCCATGGATGGCGCAGCGCGCTTCAGCCAGCGCGACGCGCTGGCAACCGTGCTCATCACCGCCATCAACATTATTGCCGGATTCTTAATCGGCGTCTTTTACCACGGCGTGCAGCTTAGCGAAGCTCTTAAGACCTACACGATTCTTACCGTGGGCGATGGGCTGGTCACCATGATTCCCTCGCTGCTGGTTTCAGTTGCGGGAGCGATGGTGGCCACGCGCGCTTCCTCCGAATCGAGTCTGGGCGCTGACCTCACGAAACAACTGCTGCCCCGCAGCCACCCCCTGTGGATTGTGGCAGGCGTGATGGGCACGCTTGGCCTGATTCCGGGCTTGCCCAAGATTCCGTTCTTCCTGATGGCAGCGCTGCTCGCTTACCTCGCCCGGCGCGCCCAGCTCGCAGCGACGGCCAAACCGGCGGCGGCTGCGCCCCAAACCGCGGCCACCCCGGAGAAAGCTCAAGAGCAGCTTGAAACGCTCTTACGCCTTGATGATTTGAGTCTGGAGGTCGGCTACGGCCTGGTGCCCATCGTCGATCAGGCGCAGGGCGGGCAACTGCTGGCGCGCATTCGAGCGCTGCGCCGCCACCTGGCGCTGCAACTCGGCTTCATCATTCCGCCCGTCCACATAACCGACAACGTGCAGCTTAATCCGCGGGAATACGTCATCCGCCTGCGGGGAGTGGAAATCGCGCGCTGGGAGATGATGCAGGAAAACCTGCTGGCCATCAGTTCGGAAGCGGTTGCGCAGCCACTGGAAGGCCGCGAGACGCGTGAGCCGGCGTTCAACGTACCCGCCAAGTGGATCGCGCCCAACCTGCGCGACAAGGCGCTGGCCTCCGGCTACGCGGTGGTTGACCAGACCTCCGTGCTGGCCACACATCTGGCCGAAATCATCAAGCAACACGCGCACGAGTTGTTGAACCGGCAGGAGTGCAAGCGCCTGCTGGACGCGCTCGCGGAATCGCAGCCCAAACTGGTTGAAGAACTGGTACCCAAACTCCTCAGCCTGGGCGAGGTGCAGAAGGTGCTTCAGCAATTGCTGCGCGAGCAGGTTTCCATCCGCGATCTGGTGACAATTCTTGAAATTCTGCTGGATACGGCGGGAACAAACAAGAATCCAGTGCTGTTGGTCGAGGCGGCGCGCCAGGCGCTCAGCCGCGCTCTGGTCCAGCCGCTGCTCGGCGACGATGGCAAGCTGACGGTCATTCAGCTCGACAGCACGGTGGAAGAACAACTGGCGCAAGTGCTGGACCCGCAGACAGCCGTGCGCTCCACCAACGCCTTGCAGCCCTCGGTGATTCGGAAGGTCGTGGATGGAATGAAGCGCCTGCTGGGTGAGCCTATGTCCGTTCCCTCGCCCATCGTGCTGTGCAGTAGTCCCACGCGCTTCCACCTGCGGCGGCTGATGGAGCCCTTCCTGCCGCGCGTGGTGGTGCTGTCTCCCGCGGAAATTCCCGCCGCGGTGTCGATCCAGTCCCTGGGGGTAGTGCAGTGAGGAGCGCAATAAGGTTGAGCATGAATTGTGTGGCGCGGGCGGCACGCCCGCTGTGGCATGGGCTTCCAGCCCATGCTCCCGCCCAAGCGGGGCAGGATGGCCATGCCACGTCGAAAGGAAAAAGGTGAGCCCATGACCTACGCCAAAAAAGCCTATGAATCCGTCTCCAATCTGGAGGCCGCCGACCAGGAGCGCCTGCTCCTCGAACAGCTTCCGCAGGTGCGCTACATCGCCCGCCGGATTCACGATCGCCTGCCCTCGCACATTCTCTACGACGATCTGGTGCAGGCGGGGATTTTGGGCCTCATTGAAGCGCTGCACAAATTCGATCCCTCCAAGAATGTGGAGCTCAAAACTTATGCCAAGCACCGCATCCAGGGGGCAATTCTTGACAGCCTGCGCGACCTGGACTGGAGCCCGCGCCCGCTGCGCAAAAAGGCCCGCCAGCTCGAGCAAGCCCACCAGCGCCTGCGAGCGCGCTACGGCCGTCCGGCCACCGAGCCGGAACTGGCCATCGAGTTGGGCCTGGAATTGAAGGAACTGCAGCGCCTGCTGGGCGACCTTCGCGGACTTGATCTGGGCAGCCTGCACGATGAGTTCAGTGATTCCGGGCAGGAGCGCGAGCCCTATGCCGTCAGCGCCCAGAAGCCCGACCAGGAACCCTACACAAAATGCCTGGAAGGCGAATTGCGCCAGCTTCTGGGGCGCGCGCTCAATGAGCTTCAGCCGCGTGAGCGCCAGGTGCTGTCACTTTACTACTTCGAAGAATTGACGATGAAGGAAGTAGGGGCGGTGCTGGGCGTGGGTGAGGCGCGCGTCTCGCAAATTCACTCGGCGGCGCTCGTCCGCCTGCGCGCCCGAATGCGCAGCCTGCTGGATGGCGCGCCCGCTCAGATAACCGGCATGCCGTCCGCCCGGACCGGCCAGACGGAGACCGCATGGAGAAGATACTAAGCCAGGAGGATATTGACGCGCTGTTCAGGGCGGCGCAGACGCGCGCGGTGGCGAAGCCTGGTCCAGGTTCCAATCCCAGTGTTGGTCCCGCTTCGGCGCCCGCTGCCCCTGAGCCCACACTGACGGCTTGCAATTTCCGCCAGTCGGCGCGCATCTCCAAGGAACAGCTCCGCTCGGTCAGCCAGTTGCACGAGCTTTTCGCGCGCAATCTCAGTCACTCGCTGGGGGCCTATCTGCGATTGGCCTTTGAAGTAAATCTGGTCTGCGCCGAGCAGCTCACCTACGGCGAATTTCTTCAGCGCATTCCGGAGGTTACTTATCTTGTCTCCATGTCGCTCCACCCCATGGAAGTTTCGACGGCGATTGAGATCGATCTTTCCCTGGCATTTCCGGTCATCGACGTTCTGCTGGGCGGGCCGGGGCGGTCGGAAGCGGAAGTTCGCGAAATCACGGAGATTGAGGAGCAGATTCTGGAAAGCGTGGTGAAAATCATCGGCCGCGAAATGGAGAACACCTGGCAACCCATCCTGGAAACCCAATTCACCTTTGATCAACGGCTGCGGCAGGCGGACATCGCCCGCCTGATGCCGCCCACGGAGAAAATCCTCTGCCTGAGCTTTGAGATTCGCATGCCGGAAGCGCGTGGAATGCTGAATGTCGCCCTGCCCGCCGCGGTCGCCAACGCCCTGCTGCGAAAGCTGACTCAGCAGGCTTCCTATCGCAAACAGCGCGGATCAACCGACAGCACTTCGCAACTGCGCAGGCGGCTTGACCACTGCCAGTTTCCCGTTCAGTTGGTTCTGGAGGGGCGGGGCGTACACATATCCCAAGTCCTGTCCTTGAAGCCGGGAGACGTGCTGGACCTGCAATCTTCCCTGGGAGTGGCAGCGCAACTGCTGGTCAGCGGCAAACCCCTGTTCACCGCCCGGCCCGTTCGCACGCAGCTCCGCCGGGCCGCGCAGGTGGAAGACCGGGTGCGATCCCTGGACACGGTTCATAAGGAGGCCGTATGAGCACAGCGAACCCGGAAGATCTCAAATTGCAGGAGTACATGCGGGCCTGGGGTGCGAGCATCAGCCGCATCCTGCACGACGTTGCGGGAACGCCGCACGCCTTCGCCGAACTCCCAGCGGAAGCGACGCGGGCGCTGCTTGCCCTGCCCGCCGCAGACCGTGTTTCAGTTCAGTTTGAGGCGACGAAAAGGCTGACGGGATTGCAGGGATTCCTGGTGTCAAGGAAAGATGCGGTGCGATTGGCGCAATTGCTGCTCGGGGAGCCGGAAAACGAGAATGCGGAAATGAAGGACGTGCACCGAGATGCGGCGGGGGAATTGTTCCGCCAGTTTGCGGGCGCCGCCACATCCGCCCTGCAAGAATTGGCGGGCGGTGAAGTCAGTTTCAGATGGGTGGGAATGGAGCCGCTGAAGGATGAGCCCGCCGCCCAGATCGGCATGCAGTGGACTTGCGCGGGAAAAACGCCTTTGAGCATGGTCGCGCAAATCAACCCGGCGCTGCTCGCGGCACTCAGCCCGCCTGCCGCGTCTGCGCCCGCACCGCCGCTTGACCTGCCAACCCCTACGCGTTCGCAGGCGTATGCATCGCCCGTGCGCGATCCCAAACTCGATCTCCTGATGGATGTGGAGCTGGAAGTAGCCTTGCGATTCGGCGAGCGGCAAATGGCACTGCGCGAAATTCTGGACCTGAGCGCCGGCTCCGTGGTGGAGCTCGATCAAAACGTCCAGGACCCGGTTGAGCTGATGGTGGGCGAAAAAGTGGTGGCGCGCGGGCAGGTGGTGGTAGTGGATGGGAACTACGGGCTGCGAGTCACGGAAATTATCAGCCCGATGGAAAGGATTGAGTCGCTGAAAAGTTAAGTGGTTCAGCACGGAGGGAAGTAATCATTCTCCGGCTGGCGCAGAGCGAGCTCAGCTCTGCCACTTATCGGATGTGATCCGATCTCGACGGAGAGGTCAGTCAAATCTACCGACAGGCGGAGAGCGGGGTGTAAATGAACCGCGGATCTGCGCTCTGCGTAAGCCGCCGTAGGACTGCCCACGCGGCCGCTCCCGCCTTGGCGGGACAACCGCGAGGGTTGCCCCTACGACAGAGGCACGGGCATCTTGCTCGTGCGCATAGGCTGGAAGCCCGTGCCACGGCAGAACACCAGGAATGATTAAACCCGAAATCTTCGTCCGCAATTGCGAATCCCCCGACTGCCCCAATCGCCGCAGGCTGTGGCGGTCCTTGCTCGAACCCCAGCACGGGTACACGCTTGAGGCCCGCTGGTACTGCACTCCCGAATGCTTTGAGAACGCCGCCTCACTGGCAATTCACAAAATCCTTGCCGGCATGGCCAAACCGCGGGCCAAGGCGCACCGCGTTCCGCTCGGACTCCTGATGCTCTCTCGCGGCATGGTGGATCAGGAGCAGCTCAAAAGGGCCCTGCAGGCCCAGAAGGATTCCGGCGGCGGGCGCGTGGGCGAATGGCTTCGCCATATCGGCGCGGTGAGTGAGGAGCAGGTAACGCAGATTCTCGGGTTGCAGTCCTCCGCCGCAGTTTTTCCGCTCGAACGCAGCCGTCGATACCTCGAATGCGCCCGCATGGTGCCATTTCATCTGATGGAAGCGGCGGAAATGGTTCCCGTCCATCACCTGCCCGCAAGCCGGCATCTCTACATTGCCTTTGCCGAGCGCATCAACCACTCGGCGCTTTATGCCCTGGAAAAAATGCTGCCCTGCCGCACGGAGGCGTGCCTGGCAGTGAAATCGCTCGTGCAGCGGGTGCTCGCCGAGCTGCGGGACACGCTGCGCGAACAGCCGCGCCCGATGGAAGTCCTGGCCGGCGAGGTTGCCGACCCGCAGGAGATGGCCAGCTCAATCTTTGACCACGCGGAAAGCCAATCCGCCACCGACGTTAGAATCAGCGGCTTTGAAGGCTACGTGTGGGCGCGCATATTGTCTCCGCCCTCTTACACCGACCTGCTCTTCCAAACACCGAAGGCTGGACCCGCCATCGCTCAGGAACCGCCACGGTGAAGTTGTAGCGCGGGTCTCCCCACCCGCGTCTTGACTCAAATAGGGCCGGATTGAGCGAAATTATCTCCCCATTCCTGATCGTGAGGGGACACCGCTATAGTGCGCCCATTAAATCCCCTTCCCTTTTCCCGCGAGGCGCGGTAGTACTTTGCAGGAAAGTTTGCGGCTCTGCCCGCTTGAGCCGCCATTTGGGGGGCACAGAAATGAAAACCATTCTCTCTTCTTTAAAAGGGATCCTCGTCCTTCTTACTATAATCTTCACGCTCGCGGCGCGCGGTTTCGGTCAATCATCCGCGGCTGCGCCCTACAATGTCCTGTTGCTCACACCCGATCAGATGGGCGCGGATTTCATGCACCTCTACGGCTATCCGTTTCTGGACACTCCCAACCTGGATGAGGCGGCACGCGAGGGTGTGGTTTTCGTGCACGGGTACTCGGCGGGAAGTTGGACCACGCCTTCGTTTGGCTCAATCCTCACGGGCATGTTTCCAACGGTTCACGGCATGACGCTGCCGCCGCCGAACAGTTGTGGCGGGGCGATTACCGCCTCCCTTCTTGATGGCAAGGTTCCATCCCTGCCGGATTACATGGTGCTTTCACCCCAGAAGCTCGTCTTGCCTCAGCTTCTGAAACCTCTTGGATTTGCGACGGCTGTTGATCTCGCCAACTGCTGGGCCGTGTGGGACGTGGCGTCGCGCGATTGGGACGAGATTAAGCTTTTCACCGTGAATCAATTCAAAGACCCGGGGGTTCCCAACCCCACCGATCCGCATTATCTGACGGCGCCGCGCACATTCGCCTGGGCGCAGCAATGGCTCACGGCGCACCGCGATCAGCGATTCTTCTTCTGGCTGCACTTCATGGAGCCACACTCGCCTTACAATCCACCGCACGAGTACGATCAGTTCAAGAATCCGGACGATTACCCGAACCTCTATCACGACAATCCCCGCGACATGCACGAGCTGAATACGCGTGCCCTGCTGGGTGACGCGCACGCCATCAACCGCCTGCGGCAGCTCTATGCCGGGAAAATCCTCTACGTGGACCACTACCTCGGCGAGGTTTTCAATACGCTCAAGTCGCTCGACCTGATGAAGAACACCATTATTATGCTTGTTTCCGATCACGGCGAGCTGATGTACTCGCATTCGTCGGACTTCAATATGGCTGACCATCGTTCGGTGTACGACATGGTTCAGCGCGTTCCGCTGATTATCTGGGCGCCGAACATTTCGGCAGGCCGCCGTGTGCAGGCGCTGGCCGCACAGTATGATTTGCTGCCCACGATCTTTGACCTGGAAGGCCTGCCCATACCCAAACAAGTGGATGGCAAAAGCCTGAAGCCCATCCTCGATGGCAGCGCGGCGGACGTGAATCGCTACGTCTACGGAGAAGACTCGCTGCTCGAGCCACAGTATTCCATCCGCAGCGCGCGCTACAAACTTATTGAAACCATACGCACGGGGGGAATCCAGTGCTTCGACCTGCTGACCGACCCGGGAGAAACTGAGGACGTTTGCGACACTCTGCCGGACGTGGCGGCGGAATTGAAGCAGGCGCTCGACACGCACCTTCAGTACATGGTAGCGAAGGCAAAGTCGTATTCCGATTGGGAGAATAATCAGAGCCTGGCGGTGATCGAGGGACGCGACTCGAAGCCCTTGCAGTATTCCGCGCCAGTCGAGCTCGGCAGCAACGCGTCGGCCGGTGGCGCGCACGTGCAGGTGAGCGGCCGGCTGTGGGCGCTGACCAAGGGCCCGACAAATTGCCGCGATGAATGCCTGTGGGCGCCGCCGGGGCCGGACACGGCTCGCGTCGTGTGGCGAACCGATACTCCGCTCACCGGTGACTATGAGATATCGGTTTGGTACGGGAGCGTGGGACAGACGGATCGGCCTCTGGCCACGGACGCCAACTACGTCGTTCACTTCCGCGGAGGAAGCCTCGCTTTTCCCGTGGACGAGACGGTCAAGCAGGGGCAATGGAATCTTCTCGGCAGGTTCCACGACCCTGTGGATCTTGAATTGACGAATCGTGCGAATGGCATTGTGGTGGCCGGGGCGGCGAAATTCACTTTGGTTTCAGCGAAGCCCGACCAGCCCAAAACCAATCTGCTCACTTCCGATCCCTCCGGATGGGTGGATGTCACGCCGCGAAAGTCCTTGAAAGGCTGGACGCGTGTTCCGATTCCACCGGATAAGCCTCTTGACCCCGTGAACCAGTGGAAGACTGAAAAAGATCAAGGAATGCTG
>JASHTY010000006.1 GCA_030040315.1 Terriglobia bacterium
ACAGGGAATTGCCCTGGCGGGCGTCGCGGATGACACGATGCTTTACTCCTACCTGCTGGAGCCGCTGGCATCAAGCCATGCGCTTGCCGATGTGGTCTTGCGGCGGCAGGGGCGCAAAATCTCGCCTTCGATTGTTGAAGCCGCGCAGCGCACACTCGAGCTGGCCGGCGCGCTGCGCCCGGAAATCGCGCGCGAAGACCTGCAAAAGCTCTACGACGAAATCGAGTTGCCGTTGGCCGGGGTTCTGGCGGAAATTGAAACCGCGGGCGTGCTCGTCGACACCGTGATTCTGGCGAAGATGTCCGGCGAATTCGACCGCGAGCTGACGGTGCTGACGCAGGAAATCTACACCCTGGCGGGCGGAGCCTTTGACATCGATTCGCCAAAGCAGCTTGGTGACGTGCTGTTTGAAAAACTCAAGTTACCCGGCGGGAAGCGGTTGAAGAAGAGCGGACAGTACTCGACCGACGCTGCGGTCTTGGAAACACTCGCCGAAGCTCACCAGCTGCCACGCCGCATTCTTGACTATCGGACGCGCGCCAAGCTCAAGTCCACGTACATCGACGCCCTGCCGAAATTCGTGCAGGCGGGAACGGGCCGAGTGCACACTTCGTTCAATCAAGCCGGGGCGCGAACCGGGCGGCTTTCTTCATCAAATCCTAATCTCCAGAATATTCCGATTGACGACGAATTCGGCGTGCGGATTCGCGCGGCGTTCGTTGCGGACCCCGGGTGCGTGCTGATTTCCGCCGACTATTCGCAGATTGAGCTGCGCGTTCTCGCCCACCTGTCCGGCGATCCGCTGCTGATCGAAGCCTTCACGCGCGATGAGGACATTCATTCGGTGACGGCGCAGGAAATCTTTGGCGTGCCGCCCGAGCTTCAGAACCACGAGCACCGGCGCATGGCCAAGGCGATCAATTACGGAGTCATTTACGGCCTCAGCGCGTTTGGCCTGGCGGCGCGCACGGGGTCCAGTCGCACGGAATCGCAGGCCTACATTGACACCTATTTCCGCCGCTACAGCAAAGTGAACGAATATCTGGAGGGAATCGTTGAGCAGGCGCGCTCCACGGGCCGGGTGCGCACGGCGTTTGGACGCTTGCGCCCGATTCCGGAAATCAAGAGCGGCGACGTGCAGGCCCGCAATCGCGCCGAACGCGAAGCTATGAACACCCCCCTGCAAGGAACCGCCGCCGACTTGATGAAGCTGGCCATGGTCAAAACCCAGTTGCGGTTGAAGCGCGAAAAGCTGCGCACGCGCATGACCCTGACCGTCCACGACGAGCTGGTATTTGAATCGCCGGAATCAGAATTGTCTCGCGCGCAAGAAATCGTCCGCGCGGAAATGGAAGGCGTCTTCCCCATGCGCGTGCCCCTGAAGGTGGACTTGGGCGTGGGGAAGAATTGGAAGGAAGCGAAGTAGGTATGTTCCGCCAGGCCGCGGCCCCGTATGAGAATCGACGAGCTCGAATGGACCATTGATCGGGTTGACCACATCGCCCAACACGATGTATCGCCGGAAGAAGTCGAAGAAGTCTTAGGCTCCGCGCCGATCTTCAAGCGTGGCAGGGGCGGAGTATATGAAGCCTGGGGACAAACCGATGCGGGACGATACCTGCTGGTAATATTCCGGTACCTGGGTCATAATCGGGCTTGGCCCATTACGGCTCGCGACATGGATGACAATGAAAAAAGGTTTTGCCGCAAAAAATAATCACCGCCGCGCCGCTAAGAAGCTGGTGTACGTCAAGTCCGCCGCCGAAATCCCGGATTTCAGGTCTGAGGATGAGGTTGCCAACTGGTACCAGAATCACAGCACGGTGCTGATTCAGGATCAGCTTGAGACTCTGCCCGCCAGCGTCGGGGGCAAACTCCGCGCCCGCCTCGTTGCCCGCCGCCGCAGCGCCAACCGCCTGCCCAAAATCACCCGCCGCATTCGTTCCGCATGAGCCTGAGGTTCGCCAATTTCTGGCTCCTGATTCCTAATTCTCAATCTCCGCAATTAGTAATCAAGCATCCGGAATCGTGCGCCCGGCGCACGCCCCCTGCAGTCCTGCCAAAACTGTGGTCGGGAGGGTTACGGAAAGCTTTAGCTTCGTAGTGAAACTCACCTGGCGCAGAGCAAAACTCTGCGCTTGCAGTTCGCGTCTGAATGCCCCTCGATTACCAGTCGCAGAGTTTCGCTCTGCGCCGCCGGTCTGGTAGAATACGCTCATGGAAAAGCCACTGAGCGCCGAAGACTTGGTTCCCCTGGTGGACCGCCTTTCGCCGCACGAGCGGCTGCGCCTGCTGAGGCTGATCAGCTTGCGGCCGTCTGGCAGCGATCGCGACGCCTACCGCGCAGTTCCGCCCGGCAACGGAGAGTTCTCAAGCGACACGGACGCGCTAGCCTGGGACGCTGACGGTTGGGAGAATATCGGTTGAACCGCGGCGAGATTCGTTGGTACACCTTTCGCCCGCCGGACAAACGTCGTCCAGTTTTGATCCAGACCCGAAACGATGTCATCGATCAAATCAATGAAATCATTGTCGTGCCCGCAACGCGCACCATCCGGTGACTATCAACAGAAGTGATCCTCTCGCCGGAAGATGGCATGCCTGTGACCTGCGCCCTCAACTTTGACCCTATATCTCTCGCCCAGCGCGACCGGATCGGCGCCGTGATCTGCCACCTGCTGGAGTCCAGATGGGCCGAAGTGCGCAGCGCACTGCTTATCGCTTGTGGCTTTGAGGCCGGCTAGTGGCGGGCTGGCGCAGGGCAAAGCTCTGCGGTTGCGGTTGTGCTCGGTTGCTTTTCGATCGCCAGATTGCTGAATTTCACTCTGCGCCAGCCCAAAGCAGGCGAACCAGCCGATAGGCGGCGGAGCCTGTCTTCCACGGGCGCTATATTATCATGCAGTGGGCGCAACTGAATCGATCACGACGCAATGCTGTATCGCCGGGGGCGGGCCGACGGAGAATTGAGCAAGTCGTTACACATGATCCCGGGTCCCGGCGCGACCATTGCTTTCCGGGGCGTTTCGCAGTATTTTGTCGCTTAGGGCGGGTCCAATAATTTTCAAGTCCCATTCAACGCCCGGAGTCAGACACCCGGCGCCGTCTGGCCGTCAGTGATTTGTGATGCTTGGTAAGGTTATCGACCACCCGAGGCGGGCGCCACTCTTGCCGGAAGGAGACTTATGGCCACACCCTGCTGTCCAAAATGCTCCAAAACGCGCTTTCTTCGCTCCAAGAACGCGGCGCTGCAAGCCTGGATGGTCTATTGCGGCCACTGTGGCGCCGTGGCCGGGATCTTGCCCGCTGAATCCAAGGCCGCAAAGGCCTCCACGGGCGGGCGGAAAAAACCCGGCACTACAGCCCAAAGCACAGGCAGCCTAAAACCCGCTGACGATTGGGAGTCTCCTTAAGACTTGACGCGACTTCGAATCAAGGGTTATCACGCTCGCCGCTGCTTGCGGCCGCGAACCGGCAGAGCCGGATTTCACTGGGACCTTGCCGGCGTAATGGAACTAAGTGCGGATGCGGCGATGGGCACCGGCTCGGTGGGGTAGGCGAGCTCCCGCCAGGCATCGAATCCTCCCAGCAGGGGCCATACTTTGGTATATCCTTTCTCGGTGAGTAAGCGCGCCATCCTGGCGCTGGTAACTTCATTCGGACAAGTGCAATACATGACCACGGGGCGGTCCCGCGGAATTTCCTGGTATCGCTCCTCAAAATCCATCGGCGGAATCCAAATGGCGCCGGTGATTTTGACCCTGTCGATGTGATAGCTGAGGTCGGAGCGCAAGTCGACGATCACGATTTCTTCGCCGCGGTCCAGGCGCTGCTTGAGTTGGGCGGGAGTAATGCGCGAGCGCTCGAGCAGGCGGTAAAATCTCCGCCGTTCGACCGCTTTGAGCAGCAGCCAGCCCGCTAAGAGCACTGCCACGATCAGCCCGCCGGTACGCCCGAAGGCTGCCAACCACTCCAGGAGCCAGTCGACTTCGGTGCGGAAGGCCCGGCCCAAGCCCATTGCCGAGCCCGCCCAGACGATGATTCCAACAAGATCCAGGGCCAAAAAGCGCAGGAACGGCACCTTGAGCATCCCCGCCAGGGGTGAGGCGACGGCGCTGAGGCCGGGGACGAATTTGGCAATGGCCAGCGATTTCAACCCCCACCTTTGAAATAAGTGCTCGGTGCGGTTGACGCAGGAGTCTGGCGACAGTGACAGTGAGCAGAGCCGCCGAAGAATGGGACGCCCGCGTTTTCGGCCAATCTGGTACCACAGTCCGTCGCCAATCATCGCCGCGCAGAGGCAGAGTACAAACTCCACGGTCAGCCGCACGCGCAGGGTTTCGGCGAGGGCCGCAGTGAAGAGCATGACCGCGTAAGAGGGTATGGGCAGGCCGAGGCTTTCCGCCAGCACGGTCAAAAAGATTAAGGGATAACCATATGTCGACAGGATGTGAACCATAGGAGCACCCGAAGCTTGCCAGAGCAATCACCAATTATAAGCGATGGCGCCCCATGAACAGGTTCCCAACTTGAAGTCCCGTAGAGCGTAGCCCAACCTGGCTTTTCTTTGGATGTTTCAGGAAGATTCCAAGTTACGAATAAGGCAGGAAACTCGCCCACGGCAAGGGGGCGTGCCGGTCACTTGAAGTACAGGCGGATTGCCTCGTACAAAATGCCCAATCCCCAGGGCGGGCGGTTCAATTTCAGTTTCGCTGGGTTTGATGCGAGAATGCCAGTGGCTGAAGCGCCTTGGGCGTCGTGGCCTTTCGAGTTTGCTTGTTCAGCCGGCGGCGGAGAACCGATTGGACCCCCTGGCTCAGAAGCGCCACCACCATCGCGGAGTAGAATACGAACAGGGCGAGCAGGAACATTCTGCAAAAGAGATCGATCAAGGGGCTGCCTCCGAAGCAGGCTTGAGCAAACAGCATTCCAAAGCCTTCTGTGCCTTGCAGTGGTCCTTTCTGATTGAAATCACGTAAGATACGGGATCCCGTCGGGTCCTAACCCGACTGAACTTATTTGCGGTGGGGGGGTAAGAAGTTTCCCGTGCGAGCAGAAAAAACTTCAGTCGCGGGCGGCCGACACCCCCGGAGCGACCGCGAATTCAATTGAATGCCTTGAGGCGACCACGATGAGCGAAATTACCCGGACATGTCACAACCTTACCCTGGCCGGAGCCAAGCTGGTGCGCGATGTGGCCCTGCGGCATGCTGCGGAGCTGGGCGCTTCCTTGTCGGTTGTGGTGGTGGACCGCGCCGGAGTGATTTTGCTCGTCGAGACTGAAGACAATGCACCCCCGGGAGCCGTGGAAGCGTCCATCATGAAGGCGAAAGGCGCAGCCCGATACCGCATTGCCACTCACCTGACGGCGGAGTTCGTGAAGACGCTGCCTGCTCAATTGGCGCAGCACGCGCTCTCACTTCCGGAGGTTTGTGCATTCCAGGGTGGAGTTCCGATTCAAGTCAACGGTGAAGTGGTGGGTGGAGTAGGTGTTTCCGGCGGTTCTGGCGAGCAGGACATGACGATCGCGATTGCCGCGGCAGCCGGTGTGAAGTGACCGCAGGCAGAATCTACTACGCGGCCGGGAAGAACATGTGAATCAGCAGGAAGCAGGCGTAGGAAATGGCGCCGGAAACGGGAATGGTCAAAACCCAGGCATCCACAATGCTGCGCGCCATAGCTAAAGTCCGCGGCGTATTGTGCCGATATTAAGCACGAGGCGGTGTCGGAATTGCGAGGTGATCACCCATGTCGACTTCCGGTGTTACCAACAGCATGTTCAGCCAGTTTGAGCAGGTTCAGCAAGAATTCCAGCAGCTTGGCCAGGACCTGAATGCGGGCAACCTTTCCGCCGCTCAATCGGATTTTGCCGCGCTTCAGCAGGACTTTCAGCAAATTGGGTCTACCAACACCACGCAGAACACCAATCCCATCGCCGAAGCCTTCACTCAGCTTGCCCAGAATCTTCAGTCAGGCAACTTGACCGCCGCGCAGCAGGACTATTCCACCATTCAGCAGGACTTTCAGAATGACGCTTCCAGAGCCCATCATCACCGGCAGGATGCGAGCAATGGAGAGCAGAACCAGTTCGTTCAACTGTTCCAGCAACTGGGTCAGGAATTGCAATCGGGCAACCTGACGGGCGCTCAGACAACGTTCAACTCGTTGCAGGAGTTCATGCAGAACTTTAGTGGGCAAGGTAACGGACAAGGGTCTACATACACCGGCATGTCCATCAATGCTTGAGGTGGCATGGCCATCCTGGCCATGATCCCGCCGGGGCGAGACAAGAGATGCCCGTGCCCCATCCGCGCCGCACTTGGGTCCCTTTACGTCCAACTGCTACAATACATCTGCGCCTGACATCGGCGCGATTCAATCCGCAACGCAGGAGGGCAAATGAAAATCGAACTGCTGGAGAAGGAACAGGCGGCGGAATCCGTCCGGCCCATTTTCGAGGGAATGGAAAAGAAATCCGGGCGCGTCATCAACATGTACAAAGTGATGGCGCACAAGCCCAACGTTTTGGCGGCTTTTTTGGAATTCTATAAGCAAGTGTGGGCGCCCGGCGCGCTGGATCCCAAGATCAAGGAACTCGCTTACCTGCGCACCTCCCTCATGAATGGCTGCACGTACTGCAGCCGCGCGCACACCGCCTCCGCCAAGAAACGCGGAGTTACCGATGAACAAGTGCAGGCGCTGAAGGAGCCGGGCGGCTCCACACGCGATATCTTTACCGACGCGGAGCGCGCCGCGCTCCAGTTTGCCGAGCAGCTCACCGCCTGGCCGGCGGCCATTCAACCCGCCGACCTTGAAACCCTCGGCAAATTTTTCAACGTTGAGCAGATTGAGGAGCTGGTTTTGGCTATTTCCACGGCCAACCTGACGAACCGCTTCAATGAGGGGATGAAAGTGCCGGTGGATGTTTAGAAGACCAAGTCAAAATTCAAAGGTCAAAAGGCAAAAGTCAAACCCCCTCACTTCTTCCGCGGCCGGAATATGGTATGGGGGGATCTTCTTTTCGCATGCGCTGACCATGCAGAAATTGCACTTCGGCTTGGATTTTCGGCAGTTCGCGCCTGGCCCGTTGCGTCTCCGCCATTCTTGCCTTACCTTTAACCTACTGAGCCCTTTCGGCTTAGTCCGATGGACTCCGATATGAACCTCACCCTCCGGCGCACACTTCGATTCTGGAACACGCGATTGCGCGAGTGGCGCATGATTCTGAAGGGCCTTGCCTCCAAGCGCCATCCGGTTCTCGCGCACCTGATTCCTATCCGCCGCTGCAATCTTTCCTGCACCTACTGCAACGAGTTTGACAGTTTCTCGAAGCCCGTCGCGCTCGAGGAAATGTTCCGCCGCGTCGATCGCCTGTCTGCGCTCGGCACCACCATCATCACCATCAGCGGAGGCGAGCCGTTGATGCACCCCGAGCTCGAAAAAATCATTAAGCGGGTCCGCGGCCACGGCATTCTGGCGGGCCTCATTACCAACGGCTATCTGCTCACGCCGCAGCGCATCGAGTTGCTGAACCAGGCGGGCCTGGACCACCTACAGATTTCCATCGACAACGTGCTGCCCGACGAGGTTTCAAAGAAAAGCCTGAAGGTGCTGGACGCGAAGCTCAAGATGCTTTCCGAGTATGCGATTTTCCAGGTGAACATCAACTCCGTGCTGGGCAGCCCGGTACGCAAGCCCGATGACGCGCTGGTGGTGGCGCGCCGCGCTCTCGAACTCGGATTCACAAGCACGGTGGGGATTCTGCACGACCACGATGGCCAGCTTCAGCCCCTCGGCGGCCATCAGCGCGAGCTGTACGCTCAAATCATGCAGATGGGCAAGCGCTCCTACGCGCGGGTGAATGATTTCCAGAAGAACATCTCGCAGGGCCTGCCCAATGACTGGCGATGCCGCGCGGGCAGCCGCTACCTCTACATCTGCGAGGACGGCCTGGTGCACTACTGCTCGCAGCAGCGTGGCTTCCCGGCCATTCCGCTCGAAAAGTACACCCGCGACCACCTTGCCCACGAGTACCACACCGCGAAGACTTGCGCCCCGCGCTGCACCATTTCCTGCGTGCAGCAGATCGCCATGCTGGATAATTGGCGCTCGCCGCAAACGCGGGAAGCGTTTGTTCCGGTTGAAAGCCTGGTGACCAGCTCCGTCGTCGAAAGCAGGTAAGGATAATTCAAAATTCAAAAGTCAAAGGTCAAAAGGCAAAACTCAGAAGCGAGCGCGCGTGCCGACAAGAAGCCGTGGCTGAGGCTCGTGGGAAAGCTCAAGCACTTGCACAAGGATACCGAGCGCATTGACAGGTTGATTGAAGAAGACTCTGAGAAAATTGATCCGGAAATTTGGCGTTGATTCAGTTTTGCCTTTTGCGGCTTGACTTTTGACTGGCTTGATCCGGAACGCAGCGAAAAGCCGCAGACCACAAAACCGGTGGTCTGGGCTACGAATTCCCCACGTACACGTCCCGCCCTTTGACCAGCGCGGCGATTTTCCTGTCCGCAATTGATCGCTTCAGCATCCACAATCCGCAGTCGGGATGAACGAACGCCACGCGCCCGTGGCCCAGAACTTTTTCCGCGGTTTCGATTCGATGGGCGATTTCGTCCGGCGTTTCGATAGCGTTGATTTTCACGTCCACCACTCCGATTCCTATTTTGATGTGGTGGTCGATTTCCTTGAGCGCCTGCAAATCCTCCGCCGGGCGGTGCGCGAGCTCGAGCACCAGATGGTCGGCGTGCAGCGCATTGAAGAACTCGATCAGAGATGACCAGTGGCCCTTGCGAACGGTCTGCCCGCCGTAATTGCCGAAGCAGAGGTGCACGGCGCGCTGGCCCCCAAAGCGGTCCAGAATCAGATTGATGGCCTGCGCGGCGAGCTGTCCATCTTCGGGGTATTCCACCAGGCTGGCTTCATCCACTTGCAGGCACTGGCAGGGCAATCCGGCCACCTGATCCGCAAGAACACTGGCAATGGCCAGTGTAAGGGCAGTGAAGTTGTAGTAGTGCTGATCCAGGATGGTGCGCGCCAGCATGTAGGGACTGGTGAGCGTGAACTTGAACGGCCCGCCGGCCACCTCCGCCGCGGACGCGCAGTCTGCCATCAGGTTCAGCGCGCCGCCGCCCAGGTCACCGATCACTTTCCCCGCCGGCTGGCTGCGGAAGCTCATGCCCTCCATCTGGAAAAACGCGTCATGGTCGGCGCGGCCCAGGCGCGATTCCATGCCCGTCATCGGCCGGACGAAATACTCGATCATGCCGTTGGTGTCCGGATGATTGATGTCAAAGCGATAGAGCTCGCCGTCGGTGGGCAGGTCGATGCCCGCCTGGCGCTGAATGTTGAAGACCACGCGAGTGGCATCCAGGCGTGCCTGCCGGCTGGGTGCGGCGGTCAGCCACTCAGGAATTGGATAGGAGCCCACGGTGGTGGTTTGAATGGTCTTGGTTTTGTCCATGGCGGGGGCATCATATCATCAGGTAGCATTCTGCTGTCGGCCTTCGGAGTGTGACCGCGAAGCTGTCACCTTGGGATTCACGATGCACAAGCACGGTAGGGCGAAGGCGACAGCTTCGCGGTCGCACTCCGATGGGGCGCCCCTACGTCAGTTTTCCGTCGGGCGCTCGATGTGGTCGATCACGATGATATCGATGGGAGCTCTTGTGGGCACGAGCTTCAACCCCAGTTCTTCTTGAAGCGCGGTGAAAAGCGATGGGACAGAGGACTCGGAAGGCGCGCCGTCAGCGGGCGGGCTGCCCATTGCGCCCGGCAGTTCCGCTTTCCACTCAAAATTAAAGCTGTAGGTACCGGTCAAGCCGGTCTTGTCCAGCACCACGCGCCCATCCAGTTCCGGCAGGAACGAAAGCAGGCCGGCGAACAGAGAGAATTTTGCGCATGTCATCTCAAATTTTCCCCGGCCATGTGCAATCAGCCCGTTGAGCTCGGGATGGGAATGATCCTCCTTGAACTTCGGGCCGTTCTTGGCCAGCACCAGCTCGTAAACGGACCGCACGCGGGTGACGTGCCGAATTTCCAAATCGAACCGGTCAATGAGCATCGTTCGAACCATCAGGCTGACCTGATTCCACTTCTGATCAAACGGTAGATTTTTCCACGCGCCTTCCACGAGTGAGTCATCCACCTTCGCTTCGATGTCATACAGGTCGGAGCCCACCCAACCCTCGGCGCCGGTAATTTGATCGGGACCGAGGCCGTGACCCGCCTGCCCGTAGGCAAGATGGACCAAACTCAGTGCGGACGCGGTGGCACTGAAGCGGCCGTTGAAAAGGTGCATTCCTGGTACATGGGGAATTCCGAGCGCCGCCCGACCATCAATTCCCGGGCCCGGTATGGTCGGTGATTTACAGAGCTTGATGGAGACCACTTCAAAGGAGGGCAGGGAAGCGTTGCCGGCATGGGCGGGCCCGCCAACCGGCGGCGCCGCTATCACCGGCCCCGTCGTTAG
>JASHTY010000417.1 GCA_030040315.1 Terriglobia bacterium
TGTGGTGCAAATCTCTCAGGTCTACCAGATCCCACTGGTCCTGTGTGTTGGCGAGATATTCTGCAATTGCCTGGAATTGTTCCCGCGAATTACTGCCCACAATCAAATCGTTGTAGTCTGCCTGCGGCCCTGTAAACTCGATTTTTCGGATTGAAAGCCCTAGTCGTGCCACTTGCCGGCGTATCAGGGGGATGATCCCGGTTACGGTGTGGCCCTTCTTCATAACTAAGACGTTCAACTGCCTTCGCGAAGTGCCTTCCACCCGCAGGAATCGGAGATTCCAGGCGCGATACCAATCGAAACCGGCAAAAATGTTCGGGACATCGGACGCTTCATTCAATTGGTTCCAAGCATTCTCCAGGCCGCAAAACTCTTCTTCTCTGGACACCAACTCGATGGAATACTTGGCGCACGATTCGTCAGAATGTTTTGCGACGTTTGGCGATGGTCGACGATGCCCATTGAGCTTGCGATCCAGTGTGAAGGAAACAGCCATAGAGGTTGATTTGGTTCAAACGCTCCTTGTGATCCGGTCCGCGCGAATGATTCGCCACTCCCGGTTGCGAAATTATATGCCAAATTGTAATTGCCGAAATGAATTGCTGGTCAACTCATATCATCCGGGCCGCCTGGCCGTTACACGATCCGCAATTTGTGACCTGAGATTGTGGAAAAGGGTTAATCTTGTTAAACGGATTTTGAGGGAGAGCGCAAAAATTCATGCCCGCCGCCCCACTCGTCAGCGTATGCATGCCGTCGTATAACCACGCTCGATTTCTTCCCGCAGCGATGGACTCGATCCTGGCCCAGACGTTTCGGGGTTTTGAGCTGGTGGTGGCTGACGACGGTTCAACCGATAACAGTTTGGAAATCCTTCAGTCGTACGCGAAGCGATATCCGGACGTCGTGCGCGTACTCGCGCACTTGGGGCATCAGAACCTCGGGATTTCCGAAACCATGAACCTGGCTACGACGGAGGCGCGTGGGGAGTATTGGTGCGGCCATGCATCGGATGACGTTTCCTACCCAGATCGGCTGATGCGCCAGGTAGAATTCATGGATATGCATCCGGAGGTGGAGTGGACTTATGGAGTCATTGATTCCATCGATAAGGATGGCGCGCCGCTAAGAGAACAAACAGGCGCGGACCTCTCCGGGTTTCCTGAATTGCTCGAACGGCTGATCCTGGATAACTGCCTCACGCCAGTTATGGTCAGGATGAAGTGCCTAAGGGAGGTCGGTCTGTTCGAGCCGGGACTGAAGTACAGTGATTGGGAGTATTGGATCCGGCTGGCGGCGCGCTATCCTGCCGGGTTTTTGCCGGGGGCCGTTGGGGCGTACAGAATTCACGAAAACAATACAGGCGTCCCGCCCCACAACCCGGAAACCCTGGAGGTTGCGCTGGAAAATATCCGGAGCTGCGCGGAGGTCTTCGCTAAGCTGCGCCGGAAGGCCGACGGAGCGACGGACCAGCTTGGCAGGCCTCGAATAAAGGCGCTGCTTGATTTGAGACGCGCAGTGTTTTTGCTTTGGCTGAGGGACAAGAGTAAGTCATCGCGCGCGGCCGAAGACGTATTCCGAAGCGATCCGACACTACGCCATGACTTGCAGGGCCTGGCAAGCTATCTCTCCCACTTCAAGAGCCTGCGCGTCGCCGGGATGATGATCCGTGCGCTGGGCTTCCCGCCGAGCTGGCTGGCCGACGGAGGATTCATGTCTGCGCTGTGGCAAATTGGCACGCATCGCTTTCGCCGCCGCTCCTCAATCCCGGCAGGTCCGGTCCAGGTTTAGGGTGAATCCGATATGCCAACAAGCCCCCTGGTAAGCGTTTGCATCCCCTCTTATAACCACGCGCGCTACCTGCCGGCCGCGCTGGACGGGATCTTTGCCCAGACATTCCGCGATTTTGAAGTGGTCGCCGTGGATGACGGGTCCACGGACAATAGCCTGGAAATCCTGAACGATTATGCTCGCAAACATCCAGGGATGATGCGGGTCTACACGCACACGGGTCACCGAAACCTCGGCATTTCCGCAACTGACAACCGCGCAATCCAGGAAGCTCGCGGGATCTACTGGTGCCCGGAGGATTCCGACGACATCTCGTACCCTGACCGGCTTCAGCGCCAGGTATCCATGCTCGAAAGTCGCCCTGAGATTGGGTGGATTTACGGCGTTAGCGATTATATTGATCAACAGGGCAAACCGCTGCCGGGGCAATATGGACATGACCTTTCTTCATGCCCGGACCTGGTTGAAGAATTGATCCTCCATCCCATCATCGCGCCGGCAATGATTCGAATGAACCTCCTTAGGGAAACCGGCCCCTTTGAGCCGGGAATGATGCGCGGCGAATGGGAGTACTGGATTCGGCTGGCCGCGCGGGCGCCTGCCGCATTCATGCCGGGGGCCGCCGGCGCACACCGCAATCATGCTTCGAACACGTCACTTTGCTCACTGCAACACGAGACGCCCGAGCGCCTTCTGCAGGATTATAAGTGGAGCCTTGAGGTGTTCATCAGCCTGTGCCGAAAGTCTCAGCGAGCAGGCGGGCAGTTCTTTTCCCCCCGCAACAGAGCGCTCCTGGAACTGAAGCGGGCGTCGCTGCATCTGCTCGTGCGGGACAAACACGCGGCACGGCCGGCGGTTGAGGTGGCCTTTCGCAGGGACCCCTCACTCCGCCACGATCTGAAAAACCTGGCACGTTACCTTAAGCATTTTGGAAGCGCCCGCCTTTGCCTGGCGGCGATTCAGGAACTGGGTTTTCCTCCGCGTTGGCTGGGAGATGCGGATTTTGTGTCCAATCTGCTGCGTGTGGGCGTTGGAAGGATTTTGGCGCATTCCTGAGCCCTAGGCAATCACCAGACAAGTTCCGGAGCAGGCGGGAACGATTTGTATTAGAAGGTGAATTGCGGAATGGCCAAGTCTCCTCTGGTTAGCGTTTGCGTGACTTCCTACAACCACGCCGGTTTCCTTCCTGCTGCCCTGGACTCGATTCTGAACCAGACCTTTCGTGACTTTGAACTTATTGTTGTGGACGATGGTTCCTCCGATCAGAGCATGGACATCCTGGAGGACTATGCCCGCAAGTATGCCGGCGTTGTGCGAGTCCTCACGCATCCAGGCCGGCAAAACCTTGGACCTTCGGAATCCGATAATCTTGCCCTTCGCGAAGCCCGCGGGGATTACTGGTGCACGCAACCGTCGGATGACATTTCCTACCGGGACCGCCTGGAGCGCCAGGTGGCGGTCCTGCAGAATCAACCGGGAGTAGGGTGGGCTTACGGCGTTGCGGACCTTATCGGTAAGAAGGGTGAACCGCTTCGTCAACGATTCGGATCAGACCTCTCTGCGGTCCCTGAACTCGTAGAGGAACTGATACTGGAAAACCGAGTTGCAGTCCCCACGCTCATGGTCCGCATGCAGTGCATGAAAGAGATCGGGAATTTCGAGCCGGGCTTGATGTACGGCGATTGGGAATTCCTGGTCCGGCTGGCTGCCCGCTTCAAGGCTGCCTTCCTCCCCGCGCCCGTCGCGGCTTACCGTCAACACGATTACAATACCAGCATCACTCCCGCAGAGTCTGCAACTCAAAACCGCATCCTTGAAGCGTGTCGATACAGCCTGGAAGTTGTTACGACCCTGCGGCGAAAGGCCGCTGCGGCGAATGGGCAACTCGGCCGGCCACGCACCAGGGCGCTCCTGGATTTGAAGCGCGCGGCCATTCTCCTTCTGCTGCGTGAAAAGGAATCCGCATCGAGGGCGGCTGCGGAGGTCTTTCGGTCCGATCCTTCTTTCCGCGATGACCTGAAGCATTTGGCCCATTGTTTAGGTCATTTTAAGAGCCTGCGTCTGCCGCTGATGATGATCCGTGAGCTTGGTTATCCTCCACGTTGGCTGAGGGATAAGGAATTCACATCCGCGTTGGTGGAGATTAGCCGATTCCGGCTTCAACACAGCTTCCGGGCCGGTCCGAATGACTGAGCGGCGATGGGTCTTGCTGTCCCGAGCGGGAAACAAATTGCGCGGTTTTCATGCCCGGCTGTAGTATTAGCGTGTTCACTCGATGGACAGCGATGCATGCAGGCAGAGTGCAATACCCTGTGGAAGTGGCATGAGTCTGACCGACGATCAATACCGCAGATTTGCGGACTTGACTTTCGAAGACCTTCGCAGAATGGCTCAAGACGAATCTCTGAGCCCAAATGAGAAAGTTGGATTTCCAGAATCTTACCGGGCAGGCAAGGAGAAGCAGATTTTTGATGGCATTGTCGCGAACCTGCCGCGATTGAATGAAACCCGAAGAGTGGTCTTGGATATTGGTCCCGGGTGCAGCCAGGTGCCTCATCTGATGATTGAGCTCTGTCGTCGGCAGGCGCATACGCTGCTGCTTGTGGATTCGCAGGAAATGCTCGCCCACCTGCCTGACCTCGATTTCGTCAAAAAATTCCCTGCCTACTTTCCGCAATGCGAGGAGCTAATCCGTGATTATTCCTCGAAAGTGGATGTGCTCATTACTTACAGCGTGCTGCATGGGGTGTTTGCCGAAGGGAACGTTTGGGATTTTCTCGATGGGTCGCTGGAATTGCTGGCCGAAGGCGGCGAGATGTTGATCGGCGACGTCCCCAACGTTTCCAAACGACGGCGGTTCTTCAGCAGCACGCGGGGCATAAAGTTCCACCAGCAATTCACCCGCACTGACACGCTGCCCGAAATTGCTTTCAATCGTTTGGAACGTCACCAAATAGATGATTCGGTGATCATGGCCGTACTAACTCGGGCCAGGAATCAGGGGTTTGACGCCTACGTGTTGCCGCAACGGCCGGGCCTGCCCTTTGAAAATCGTCGCGAAGACATACTCATCAGGCGGCCATGAGTTCAAAATCTCGACTTCGAACTGCATTCCGTGGATTTCCGCAAAGTAATGCCCATACTTGTCACGAGCACTCATGAGCACCCAAAGACGAGTCCGAGTGGCGGTGTATGGGTCAACGGATAAGCTTCAATGGGACGCATTTGTCCGTGACTCCAAGAACGGGGTTTTCCTCTTTCTTCGGGACTATCTGGAGTACCACGCCGATCGATTTAAGGATCACTCTCTGATGTTTTTCCAAAATGACCGGCTTTTGGGTCTGATGCCCGCAAATCTCACGGAAAGCGCGTTGGTTTCTCACGGAGGGTTGACGTTTGGAGGTGTCGTTAGCGGAGAGAGAATGACTACGCCTCTGATGTTGGAGCTGTTTGATGCCCTCGTCAGTCATCTGCGTGAGTGCGAAGTGAGGAAGTTAATCTATAAGGCCATTCCACACATTTATCATCGCCTCCCAGCCGAAGAAGACCTCTACGCGCTCTTTCTGCATAACGCCAGACTTTTTCGCAGAGATGTGTCATCTACATTTATCGCATCCCGGCGATTGCGGCTGAAAAAAAACCGGAGGCGCCCCCTTGAGCATGCCAGAAAACGAGGCGTGCAAGTGCGCCGTTCTCAGGAATTTGCCCCGTTCATGGCTATTGCGGAAGCCAACCTTGCGTCGCGCTACGGTACCCGCCCTGTGCATACGGCAGCGGAAATGGAGCTTCTTGCCGGACGCTTTCCTGAGAACATCAAGCTCTATGCCGCGCATCTTCAGGGCGAAATGTTGGGAGGAGCTATCATCTATGAGAGCGAGAATGTCGCGCACGGGCAATACCGCCACGCCACGGGGAAGGGAATGGAACTCGGCGCTCTGGATATTCTTATGGATGTGCTTTTGCACGAAGTGTACCGGGACAAACCCTTTGTTGATTTCGGCATCTCCACGGTGGACAATGGGCGCACCTTGAACTCCGGACTCATCCAGAACAAGGAGGGTTACGGCGCACGTGCGACCGTCTACGATTCCTATGACCTGAACATAGAACCATGACACCGTCTCAAGTGATTTCTGTCAACTCTTCAAATGCCGGTGCACCCGAGCCCATGGTGGGGGATTGCCGTATCGTCCGCCTCCCGAGGATTGAGGACGTGCGTGGGAACCTCTCCTATATCGAAGGCAAGCACCACGTTCCATTTCCAATTCGCCGTGTCTATTGGGTTTACGATGTGCCGGGCGGCGGTGCGCGCGACGGTCACGCTTACCGCACGCTGGAGGAATTCATTGTTGCCGCTTCCGGCAGTTTTGATGTGGCGATCGACGATGGCAGGCGCAACCAAACGGTTCAGCTCAACCGCTCATACATCGGCATTTACATCCCGCCGGGCGTGTGGCGAACTCTTGAGAACTTTTCCAGCAATTCCGTGGCGCTCATCCTGGCATCCCAGCTATTTTCGGAAGAAGACTACTTACGTGACTATCCGGAATTTGTGCGGAGAGTGAAGGGGCAATGACAACACTCTCTGACTGCCGTTTGCTCGACCTTCCGCGCATCACGCAGCCCGGCCTTGGCAGCATCACGCCGGTTGTGGGCGGCAAAGACGTGCCATTTGAGATTGCCCGGGTGTATTACCTGTACGATGTGCCGGGAGGCGAATCCCGCGGTGGTCACGCGCACAAGGAGCTGGAGCAGGTCATCGTCGCTGCCCTGGGCTCGTTCGAAGTGGAAGTGGACGACGGGATAGGCAAGAAGACTTACATGCTGAACCGAAGCTACCGGGGCTTTTACCTTCCTCGCCTTGTCTGGCGCGAGCTGAAAAACTTTTCGTCGGGGGCAATATGCCTGGTGCTTGCCTCCCAGCTCTTTCGCGAGGAGGATTACCTTCGTGACTATGTGCAGTTTCTCCGTTTTCGGAATTCCAGTTCAGATTCCTCTGGAGGGAAACCTTGTTAGGCAACAATCCTCCAGGCTCAAAACTTGAAGAATTCGCCGACAGGTCCCGAGTGTGTGCCGCGATTGTGACGCACAATATCGGTCAAGCGATTCGGCGGTGCTATTACTCCGTTCAGCCGCAGGTAGGAGGCGTGGTGATTGTGGACAATGGCTCCGACGAGCCCACGCGTCGGGAACTGACTAATCTTGCCGCCGATCATTCCGTGACCGTGATTCTGAATCAAGCGAATGAGGGGATTGGCCGCGCTCTAAACCAGGCAGCCGAATGGGCACGGAGCAGGGGCTTCCGTTGGCTCCTGACTCTTGACCACGACAGCGATGCCACGCCCGGCATGGTCGAAAAGCTGGTCAAATCATTTGCTGCGCTCGAGCAGGCGGGGAATCAGAATGTTGCATTGGTTGGCGCAAATCCCTTTGACCAGAATACGCGGACCTTCGTTTGTCACCCCCCGAAGCCGCCCGGGGATTCACCTTTGGAGGAAGAATCGGTGTTGTCCTCCGGAAGCCTGATTCTCCTGCAAACCTTTGACCATGTTGGACCGTTCAACGAGAACCTTTTCTTTTACTACGTGGATACCGACTTCTGCTTTCGCCTCAGGCAGGCCGGTTTCCGGATCTTTCGATGCCCCGATGCGGTTCTTCTGCACAAACACGGATCAAAAAGGGGAGTACGGTTTCTTTGGCGAACATTGTTTTACGACGATAATGGGAAGCCTGCGCGATATTTCCTCAGTCGAAATTCGATCTATATGCTGAGGAAGTATTTCACTCGCCCTGGATTCGTATACTGGATGATCCTCAAGCTTTGCAAAGACCATGTGAAAACCCTGCTGTACGATAAGGATCGCTTTACGGTCTTGTGGTTGAGCGCGCGCGGCATGATGGACGGTCTTCGCGGCAGATTGGGCCCTATGCATGCCGCAGGTGCGGCTGACCGCGGGATGCATGACTCATCAAGCGTCCAGTTCAACAGGTGATTGCGGCGTGTAAGACGCGCTGTTGCCGCCTCATTTCAAAATCAACTGCATGACAACGCTTTCTCCACCGCCGGGAATAGCCCCAATATCCACAGGCGTCCCAAACCCTTTCTGGTCGGTAATGATCCCCACCTTCAATCGATCAACATACCTGGAAAGAACCCTCTGCAGTGTACTCACGCAGGACGCGGGGCCTGAGCACATGCAGATTGAGGTGGTAGACGATGCCAGCACGCGAGACGATCCTGAGCCGCTGGTGCGGCGCGTGGGAGGCGGGCGCGTGGCTTTCCATCGCCACCCCCGCAACCTTGGCCTGGTCGGAAGTTGGAACGCGTGCATCGAACGGGCGAGCGGGGAGTGGATTCATGTTCTTCACAGTGACGACGTGGTGTTCCCGGGGTTTTATGCGGTCCTGAAGCCTGCCCTCGAGGCCCGCGACGACCTGGGTGCAGCGTTCTGCCGATGGGTCATTGTTGATGAGTGCGAAGAGAAACTTTGGACTTCCGAGCCGGAACGCCCCACTGCGGGGCCACTTGCGGACTTTTTGGAGAGGATCAGCGTTTCGCAGAGAATTACGACCCCTTCCATCGTGGTTCGACGAAGTGTGTACGAAGAGCTGGGAGGATTTCGAACCGAACTTTCCTCCACCGCCGACTGGGAAATGTGGGCGAGAATCGCGGCACATTATCCCATCTGGTACGAGCCACAGGTGTTGGCCGCGTGGCGGGTTCACGAGCAATCGAAATCCACCCTCGTGGTGAGGACAGTCGAGAACGTGGCAGACGGCCTGCGCTGCCTCGCCGCAATTCGGCCTCTGCTGCCTGCCGCGCGCTCGGGGGCCATGTTGAGCAAAGCCCGCGAGTCGATTGCCCTGCGCGCGCTAGATGAAGCCCCGGAGCTTTGGAATGAGCGCGAGTTTGGCCTGGCGCTTCGCCAGGTGCGCGAGGGGCTGCGTTGCCGGGTGTCGGCGCGCGTCGTGAAATCGCTTCTCTTGCTGCCCTTTCGCACCCGGCGGGCGGCGAAGCGCAAGCGGCCTTCCATTCCGCGATGATGGAAGGCGCACGGAGGCTCGTGCGGGCTGATGAATGCCATGCACACCCTTGCAGGCGGTTTGCTCGGCTTGGCCATTGCCACGGGCGTGGGCGCAGGAGTTCTTCGCCTGCTCGGGGCGATCCCTGTCCGCTATCGTTTCGCCTTCGCATTGGTGTGCGGAGTCGCTTCCATCGATTGGGCAGTTTCGCTCGTTCTTTTCCTGGGCGGTGGATTGGGGGCTGTTAAGATCACCGCCCTGGCCGCAGCTCTAATCGGCACGGTCCTGCTGATCGTGCTCCGAAATGACCTGCCCATACTCTCAGGATATGAATTTTCGACCGCTGCTGACTTCTGGTTCACCGCCTGCGTTTTACTCGCGGCGGTCATCAATCTCCTCATTGCCGTTGCTCCCTCCACAAAGATTGACGAGCTTCACTACCACATGCTCATCCCCGAACGGGTTTTGCAGGATGGGGGGCTTCACCTCTACCGCCAGCCATTCGAGGCGGCGATTTTCCCCCAGACTGCCTTCCAATTGGGGCTGACGCTCGAACATGCGGCCCGATTTCCCGAGGCCGGGAATGTGCTGAACTGGGGAATCGGCCTCGCATTGGTTTTTCTCGTGGTGGGAGTAGTTCAGGACTTAACGGGCAGCTCGACTGCCGGGTGGGTGACTGGCGCCGTCTCCGCCGTCGGACTTTATCCCGCGGTTTGGCACGTAGCCAGCGGACCGCAGGCGTTGGGCGATCTTGCCATGGTTATTGCCTGCCTGCTCACGCTGCTGCCGGATTCTCGAGCGGGTGAATGGAATCCGACTACAAAGCTCGTTCTCGTGTGCCTTGCCGCGTACGTGACGGCTTCCACCAAAATATCGAACCTGCCCGTGGCTGCGGCGTTGACGGTTCTTGGCGTAATTCACTCTTGGGCCGCCGTGGGATTGAAAAAGGCGACCGGAATCGCTCTTTTTGTCTGGGTGGCATGCTACGGTCCGATTCTCGCGTGGACAACCGCGCAGTGCGGATCACCGTTTGGTCTCGCCACCGCGACTCTTTTCCATTCCCGCTACTTCGGGCCGGAGACTCTCGCACGACTCGATTTCGCCAGAATGGTCGGTCCCACGGGCTGGAGGGCGCACCTCAGTTGGCTGATTCCCTCGGTCTCGGCGGGAGTCGTGGCTGCCTTCGGCATCGTGGCAGTCGCGGCATTCCGCCGTGGGGCCATTTTCAAAACCACCGCACTGCTCGTCTGTGCGCAAGCCCTGCTGATTTACTGGCTCCTCCCGCATGAGTTCAGGTTCCTCGCCGGACTTCAGTACGTGGTGCTGATTCTTGGCGCGTCGATTTTCTGGCCTTCGGGGCCTGGCGCATGGCTGGTTCGAAAATGGTCGATCGCCTTCATCGTCCTCTGCGTTCCTTGGGTGGCGGTGCAGGTCTACTATGCGAAGCCGTTCATTGCGGTTGATGCAGGCCTGATAAGTCGCAACGCATTCCTTGAGCGGTACGTTGCTTTTGAGGATGACTTTCGAGCTCTGGACCGTATCTTGCCCGCGAATGCGGTACTCTACGTTGTAAACACCCGCATTCCGTCTTACTATGCACCCCGTCCGGTGATCCTGACTCTAGAAGACCTGAGAGCGCGGACGCCCCTTTACCGGTTCGCCGTGGGGCCTGATCCGCCCTTGCCGCAGCACTCGCTTTCCTGCGCGGAAACTGTCTACGAGGACGACAACGCGGTTGTGGAAACGTATCGCACGCCCGGCCGGCTGCCCGAGCACGGGCCGTTGAAGGTCGAGCGTTGCACGGTGCTTTCTGATTCTCCCGGCGTGCAGCCGTTGCACCAGTCGGAGTAGTGAGGCGGTTCCGCTAATACCGCATGACATTCGATTTGAAATTGTCGAGCGCTAAGACACCCGCACGCGCAGCGGGGGGAAGCGAGCTATCCGGCACGGAGGAGCCTTCCTGGCTGGAAGTTCTCCTGATGCTCGCAACCATGATTGCGTTTCACCTCGTTCTGGTCTGCCGCGTACGCAGCTTTTGGGGTTTGCCGTCCGCGTGGTTTGACCGAAACGAATACCTGGAGATTGCCGCGATGATCGTTCACGGACACTCTGCGGGCACTCCCGTTCCCAAATTCTTCTGGGGATTTCCATACGCAATTGCAGAAGTTTCAAGGTTGCTTGCAATTCCGGAAATCATGGCCGTCGTGCTGATTTCCATGCTGGGGTCGGCGGCCGTGGCGCTGTTAGTACAGCGGCTGCATGGCGGATGGGTGGCCGCATTCTTCGTTTTCATCAATTACCAGTGGATTGTGCTCTCTGTCGAGGGTGGAAGCGAGCCGCTGTTCATGGCTATGCTGTTCGCTTCCTTCCTCGCCGTGCGCTCGGAGCGTTGGAATTTCGGATCCTTGCTGGCTTCGCTTTCCACCACGGTTCGTCCTGTGGGGATTTTTGCATTGCTCGCATACGCCTTCGTGCTTGCAGGCAGGAAAGATTGGCGCAAGCTGGGAGCGGTGACGTCCATGAGCCTCGCGGTGGGTCTGCTCTATTTCGTCCCCGTGTGGGCCACCCTCGGCAGCCCCTTCGCCAATTTCACCGGTTACCAAATTCACTGGGGCCCAACCGGGCTGCCGCTCACCATTCCATTTTTCGCGCTTGTCAAAAGCTATCTGCGCGCGGTTCATGAATTGCGCTGGACCTTTCTTGCCTTCACGGTAGGCTGGCTGATCTTCGGCCTGGCCGGATTTTCCGCCACTCTTAGGCATCGCATCCGGATGCGATTGCTGGTTTACCCGCAAGAAGTCATTTTTGCATGGATGTACGGCTTGTTCCTGTGCACCTATAATGACCTCGACATTGCTTTGGCTGTGGATCGATACCTCCTGCCAGTTGTTCCTCTGATCTTGTTCGCCACCAGCAATTGGATTCCCCGTGACCGGCGCATCACCTGGGGCGGAGCCATCGTGTCCGGACTTCTTTCCGCCGCAGTTGTGGTAGGGTTTAAGAACGTTTTTGGATTCGCACTCCCCTGATATCCCAAGGGGTGAGCTGAAAGCGTGACGATCGAATACCCAGGAGCGCATATTCCATGGCGCAAAACGCCGTAGTGCGCAATCCGCGCGAAGTACCACATGGTGTTCGCGAGGTCTTGCGCTCGCTTGCCCTTTGGCTGCTTTTCCTTTTGATCTGCCTGGGATTGGGATACTCAGCCTTGAATCGCTACGATCCCACCCAAACGAGTGGGACCCGGGACGGTGCGGTTTATCGAGACATGGTCGTGCGCGGCGGGTCCGGCCAGGCATTAGAGGGCCCCGATGCCCTTGCGCGACTCGGAAAAGCCGAGAACTACTATCGTCTGCTCGTGCCTGCCATCGCGCGGCCCATCTACTTGCTGGCCGTGGGCCGGACTGGGACGTGGGACCCGGCAATGTTAGGTTTGTTGATGGCCAATTCACTTTTCACTGCCACGACCGTTAGTCTGCTGATGGAGGTTGGTCGGCATCTGGGATTGAATCGGCCCACCACCCTGCTGGCGGCCGCACTGTATCTGCTGAATTTCGCGGTCGTGAACCTGAATTTGGCGGGACTGATTGATTCGGGTGAAGCTTGCTTCATGTTGGCCGTGGTTTGGTCGCAGCTTGAGGGACGATGGTACCTGCTGCCGGTTTGGGGCGTCATGGGGGCGCTCGCCAAGGAAACCTTTGCCCCGCTTTGCACGATCTTCGTCCTTGGCTGGTGGATTGCCGGCGAACCGGGCAACCGTCTGCGATTTGCGCGCATTCCGTGGATCTGCGCGCTCGCTGCATCGAGCTTACTTACTGTGAGCGTCGCCATGTCCATTGTGGCGCGCGGCTGGGTGTGGCCGTGGGAATTCGCCGCGTCCATGCATTCCGGCGGTGGCCTGCTCGCTGGCCTGCGCGACTGCCTTCTTAACCATACCTTCTGGTATGTGTTTGTCTGGCTCCTGCCGTTGGGGATTCCGCGCCTGCATCGCCTGCCGCTCCCCTGGGTTGTCGCGTCGGGAATGGCATTCTGCGGAGCCCTGGTGCTCGGCGCATACAACAATGCCGGCGGCAACACGGCGCGCGCTCTGTTCAACGTGGCTGGGCCGATTCTCAGCCTGTCCGCCGCAATGTTTCTCTCGGAGTCGAAGCTTGAATCGCATCGCGGAGCGGCTGCGGAAAAAGCACTCCCCTCGTGACATGTTTTGATGAAGCGATCTCGTTACCTCCGATTCCTGGGCATTTTCTTTGTGCTCACTTTGCCGCTTTCCAATCCCTGGGTGCGGGGCGATGGAGTGAATTACTACGCTTACGTACGCGCAGTGCTCATCCGGCACAATTTGAATTTTGAAGACGATTGGCGCCACGCGAACCTGAGTTTCCGCATTCTGAGTGTCGATTCCCAGGGGCAAATCGCCCCGGAGTTTTACACCAGCACAGGCCACATAAGGAATAATTACGCCGTGGGCTCGGCGATTCTCTGGGCGCCGTTCCTGATTCCCGTTCACGTTGCCATGTTGATCCTGCACCGGCTGGGATTTGAAGTCGAGGCCGACGGTTTCTCCAAGCCCTACCTCCTCACCATGGCATGGGCGACGGCTCTTTACGGATTCGCAGGGCTCTGCCTCTCGTTTCACAACGCGAGCGCATACGTGAGCGAGAATTGGGCCTTCCTCGCGACGCTGGGAATCTGGTTTGCCAGCGCGCTGCCTGTTTATATGTATTTCCTTCCATGCTACTCGCACGCAATTTCGGTTTTCGTGGTGGCCCTCTTCCTTTGGTATTGGCAACGGAATCGCGGTAAGCGATCGCTGAATGCCTGGCTTGTGCTGGGCCTCCTGTCCGGCCTGATGCTCGACGTCTATTACTTAAACGTAGCGATTTTACTGGTGCCGCTCGGCGAATCGCTGCGGAGTTACTGGAGAAATTGGTCCGCGCCGGGGCATGATTGGGCGCCTACGCAAAGCCTCGTGCTGGGAAACCTCGCGTATTGCGGCGCAACGCTGACTGCTTTCCTGCCCACGCTCATCACCCGGAAGATCATCAATCGCGATGCCTTCGAATTGGGTTACGATCCGTTGGGACTTTCCCACTGGATTCATCCCGCCCTCTGGCAGCCGCTGATTTCCGCGAATCACGGCCTCCTGACCTGGACACCCGTTGTTATTCCCGCCGTCGTGGGCCTGGTGCTCTTGGGGAAGCGAGATAGAGACCTGGCGGCATACTTGCTTGCCGCCGTCGCGGCGCTATATTACATCGTGGCCTGCCACGGCGATTGGCATGGTGTATCGTCTTTCAGCAACCGGTTTTTCATCTCGCTGTCGCCGTTCTTCATTCTTGGCCTTAGTATTACTCTCCAGGAAGCCGCCCGATGGTTCAAAGGGTTGCGAAGAGCGATCGCTGTGCTGGCCACGGCGCTCGGCGTGCTGATTCTGTGGAACGCAGCGTTTATCTTTCAATGGGGCGTGGGCTTGGTTCCGCACCGCGGCCCGATTTCCTGGCGGCAGATGGCCTACAATCAGGTGTTCGTCGTCCCCGCCCGGATTGGCACGGCTTTGAAGTCCTACTTCCTGAATCGCGGCGCGATGATGCAGTACATCGAAACGGAAGACGTAAAGGGTATGGGGCTCGATTGACACGTCTGAGC
>JASHTY010000418.1 GCA_030040315.1 Terriglobia bacterium
ACTTCCGGAAGATTGGGATTCTGAGGAGCGGCATTCCAGCCCGGTGAAATGAGGCACACGGTAAGCGTCACGAAGGTGATCATCGGCCTCACCGTGCGGCGTGCGCCAACCGATTGAAAGGTAGGACGCATGTTTAATCTCTCAGGATTTCCCACGGTCAACTATAGGTCAGAATTAGTCCGGTGACCGTAAAATTCTAATCGGAAGCTGAAGATCGTCACCGCTGTAGAGAGGATGCCGCGGATGGTTGCCATAGCGCTCAACTCGACGCCGTGCGGGGCGCTGTTGTATGATGCGAAAAGGATGCGTCGCCACCCCGAAATCCGAGATCAATCTTCACGCTGGTCGGCGAAAGTGTGGTGCTGGGTTCTGTTGTGCGGATTACTCATCCTGCCATCCAATTCGACTGCCGATGTTATCTATCTTAAAAACGGCAGGAAAATCGATGCCCAGGTTATTAAAGAAGACGAGAAACAAATCTACCTGGAATCAAGCGGCGGCGAATTCGCGATTTTGAAGTCCAGCGTGGACCACGTGGAGAAATCGAGTGTCTCCACGGATGCGCCGGTGTCGCCAATCCCCGTCCGCCAAATCCCCTTGCCGCTCAACCCGCCGCCCGTGGATTCGACCGTAGAGCCGGGTTCGCCGGTCATCCATGAAGATGCCGTGGATGACGCGTACCTTGCGCGCTTGACCGATGAGGCCGCGACCCAACCCACTCCCGACAATCTGCACAAACTCAAACAGGCCCTTCAGACAGCGGCGGTTTTTCTGAGCCGCAAGGGACAGCCGGAGGCTGCCATTGCCAGATACCGCGACGCGCTGAAGTACATGCCCCACGATCAGGCCCTTGACCTCGCGCTCGGTTACCTGCTTTGCAAGCAGGAGCATTACTTCGATGCGGTGGATCTCCTGCTGCCGGAGGCGGACCGCTACCCTCGCAACCCGGATTTTCGGCTGCTCCTGGGCTCGGCCTATTACGGGATGGAGGATCTCGATCAGGCCATCGATCAATGGAACAAAGCGTTGGCAATGGCAGACAATGCCCAATTGCGGGACGCCGTTGCCAAAGCACAGCGCGAGCGCGAAGTTTCCGGCGGCTACGTGGAACTCCGTAGCGAACACTTCCTGCTGCGATACGATGGCAAGCAAAGCGACCGATTGAGTGGAGAGATTCTGAACAGCCTGGACGGGTCGTTTCAGGACCTGGTGCTGGATCTGGATTATTCACCCTCGGATCCCATCGTGGTCATCGTCTATCCCAATCAAGCTTTTCGTGACATTACACGCGTGCCTTCCTGGGTGGGCGCTTTGAATGACGGGAAAATCCGCGTTCCCGTTTCCGGCCTTACGCAAATGACTCCCAAACTCGCGCAAATCCTCAGGCATGAGCTGACGCACTCCTTCGTGAGGTTGATTACACTGGGCAGGTGCCCCGTGTGGTTCAACGAGGGTCTGGCCCAGATTGAGGAAGGGGCCAGCACCGCCACGCTGGGAAGCCAGTTGGGTCGGGGCATTGCCAATCTTCCCCTTTACTCGTCGCTGGAAGGACCGTTTGTGAATTTGCCTGCGGCTCAGGTGCCTCAGGTCTACGCCAAGTCGCTGGCGGCACTCGAGTACCTGCGCGACAACTTCGGAATGATTGAGTTGCGACACATGCTGCAACGGATGTCTTCAGAGGACATTGGCACTATCCTGCACGATGAAATACATTCTGATTATCCCGAATTGGAACAGGATGTGGGGAATTACCTGGCGAAGAAGTATGGGCCGTGAGGAGCAGGCAACATAAAACAGGAGGCAGAATCGGTCGCCGGCAAATGTGGCCAGGCTCCTTAATTCTGACCCCTGTTTCCTTCGCCTCACACTGTTGCCATTAAGGCCGCGATCAGCGCCGCGCGCTTGGGCAATTCCCGCAGAACTACATGTTCGTGGCGCGCGTGAGCCCCGTCGCCGATTCCGCCCAATCCGTCGAGGGTTGGAATTCCAAGCGCTGCAGTAAAGTTTCCGTCCGAGCCCCCGCCCGTTGACGCCTCTTTCAATTCCTGACCCATGCTGCGCGCCAATTCGCTCGCCTTGCGGAAAAGCGCGCTGGCCATCTTTCTCTCAAGGGGAGGGCGGTTAACTCCACCGGTGATTTCCAATTTGGCTCCCGGGCGAATGGGCCGCAATGCGCGCATTTGCCTTTCGATTCTGGCGCGATCGGCCGCAGCGGGAACGCGCACGTCCACGCGGGCGGAAGCGATTTCTGGAATTACGTTCACGCGCGTGCCGCCTTGGATGATGTCCACGCTCACTGTCAGCCCGCGCTTGGGGCTCGCCAGCTTTTCGATGCACAGAACCTGACGAGCCAGTTCGGAAATCGCGTTTATCCCCGCCCCAGGGTCGATTCCGGCATGGGCAGAGCGGCCGCGCACAGTGACGTGAAATTCTCCCACGCCCTTTCGAGCCGTCTTCAGCGCTCCTTCCGCCGCCGAGGGTTCAAGCACCAGCACTGCACGCGCGCCTCGGGCTTCGGACAGCAACTCCTTGCGAAACGCCAGGCTTGAGACCTCCTCATCCGGGTTCAGGAAAAACCGCACCGGGCCGGGGGGGTTGATTTTCAAGGCTGCAAGCGCCTTTGCCGCCAAAAGGCCGCAAGCGATTCCAGATTTCATGTCGAAGATACCCGGTCCGTAGGCGCGGCCTTCACGTACCCTAAACGGCATCGCTTTGAGTGTTCCGATTTCCCACACCGTGTCCAGGTGGCCGAGGATCAAAATGGGCTTGGCGGCGCGCGCGGACCCATAAAATTCCGCCCAAAGAGCCGGCCCCGCTGTGCGGTGCGGGAGTAGGCGGACCTTCGCGCCGTGCCTGCGGAACTCACCGGCAAAAAAGTTGGCTATGCGATCAATCCCCGTCGCGTTGTGGCTTGGCGATTCAATTTCCACCGCTTGCTTCATGCAACGCATGAGGGATTCCAATTCCGCTTCGCAATACTTTGCGAGCGCTTTGAAATCGAGCATGAGTCCTCCGCCTTGCGGGCCTTAAGTTCGCGCGCCATAAATCCAGTCAACTCTAACATTGCGGCATTGCTTCAAGGGAAGGAAAAGACTGCACCACAGAGCGCACAGAGGTTCACAGAGACGTGCTTCTCTGTGGCTCTCTGTGCCCTCTGTGGCGAGCGCCTTTCGTGTGCACCCCGGTTGTCTACATCCCCTTCGGCCAACGCTTTGTAAATTCCAGTGAGTCGCCCGTTTCCAGCAGGCTCTTCAAGCTCGCCAGAATGGCCGGCCAGCCGTTGGAGACTCCGGCAATGAACTTCGAGTCGGGAACGGGCACCTCCATTTCGTGAATCACCGTGAGTTTCACTGTGTCACCCATAGGCTCAAGCTCAAATGTGCAACGCGAAAAACCCTCGGCGCGCATCTCCGGCTTGAATTCATTTTGCCACCTCACCACCAACCGGCGCGGCCGGTCGATTTCCAATACTTCGCCCGTGTCGCCCACTCGCCCATCGGGGATCATGAGCTTCCAGGAAGCGCCCCTTTGCCAGGTTGAATCCTGCCAGGTCTCGCTCCAATAGAGGCGGGTGAATTCCGGCTTGATGAGCGCCTCAAAGAGTTTTTCTGGAGTCGTACGGATGTAAGTTACATAGAGGAATCTACTCATGTCTTTTTCTCTCCTTCCAATCGATTTTTCAAGTCGTGAAGCGCCCCCAAGTGGCGGCGCTGGAATTTGCCGATCCACCTTTCCCCGATGGCGTGGATGGGAACGGGATTCAGGTAGTGCTCCTTGTCGCGCCCGCGCTTGAGAGTCGCGACCAGGTTGGCCCGTTCCAGGATGCGAAGATGCTTGCTCACCGCCTGCCGGGTCATTTTCAGACCCTTGCAAAGTTCGTTCAGAGTTAACCCGTTTTCAGCAAAAAGCCGGTCCAGAAGCTTGCGCCGCTCGTGATGAGCCAGCGCCTTGAAGACCGCATCGGTGTCCACAGACTTGGATTATATGCAACTAAAAGGTTGCATGTCAATAGGCGCTGAATGGCCCGGTGCTTGTCGCGCGAGTGTCCCCACCCGCTCTAGGTTTGACTTCGTCCCTGTGAAAGTCGACTTAACCAAGTTGAAATCAGATCGCGGGTAAGGACACTCGCGCTACAGAATTCGGCGTAACACCGTAAGAACATTTCCCGCTGGCAACACGGAAGTTTCCAGACTATCCTAGTGAATTCAGCATCGCCCTGAAGTGCCGGAAGGGGCTGCGCCGTGAGTAAAGTATCGCTTGCTCTGATAATCCATTCACACCAGCCGGTAGGGAACTTCGATCACGTGATCGAAGAGGCCTACCAAAAGTCCTATGCGCCATTCGTGCGCGCGCTTGATTCGCACCCGCGAGTACGGCTCAGCCTGCATTTTTCGGGGTTTCTGCTCGAGTGGCTTGAGTCCCATCATCCCGAATATTTCCAGCAGCTTCGCGAACTCGCTACGCGTGGACAGATTGAAATGGTAGGTGGCGGCTATTACGAACCGATACTTTCAGTCATCCCCGATGCCGACAAAATTGCGCAAGTCCGTAAATTGGCGAATTACATCCGTGAGCGCTTTGGCGCGGCCCCGGGCGGGGCGTGGGTCGCGGAGCGGGTTTGGGAGCCTACGCTACCGCTTCCGCTGGCCAAAGCCGGAGTTGAATACGTTGTGCTGGACGATACACACTTTCTGGCCGCGGGACTCCAGCCCTGGCAACTGCATGGCACTTTCGTGACCGAAGAAGACGGCCTTCCGCTTCGCCTTGTGCCCAGCTTGAAGGCGCTCCGCTACACCATTCCCTTCCAGGAACCGGCAGAAACGCTGCGCATTCTTCAGGAAGGCAAGGGCCAGCAGGACGCGCTGTTTGCCATGGGAGATGATTGCGAGAAGTTTGGAGTCTGGCCCGGCACGTATGACCACGTTTACAAGAACGGCTGGCTGGAGCGCTTCTTTCATTCGCTCGAAAGCAACGGGGAGTGGCTTGAGACCACCACCGTTGCCGACTATCTCCGTTCGCACAACCCGGTGGGCCGCATTTATCTGCCCACCGCTTCGTATGCGGAGATGATGGAGTGGTCGCTTCCTTCTGACGCGTCGGTGGACTTCAAGACCTGTCTGGAAGAAAGTGAGCACATGACCGATGGCGCCCGATTTCAGCGATTTCTGCGCGGGGGATTGTGGCGCAACTTTCTGACTAAGTACGCGGAATCCAACCGCCTCCAGAAGCAGGTGTTGGCGGTGAGCCATCGCTTGCAGGCGCTGAGCAAATCCACCGAAGGCAACTCGCCCAAGGCGGCGGAGCTTGCGGAGGCGCACGCCAGCCTGCTGGCCGCTCAGTGCAACGACCCCTACTGGCACGGCGTATTTGGCGGGCTCTATGCACCCCACCTGCGCAGCGCGAATCTGCGCAACCTGATTCAGGCGGAATTCAAGCTCGATTCGGTGGAAGGCCGCGACGGGAATTCCCAGCCGGAAATTGTCCGCACCGATTTCGACGCGGATGGGCAGGAAGAAATTCTGGTCCGGCAGAGCATCTGCGGCATGACCCTTCACCCCGCCGACGGCGCTTCGGCTTCCAGCCTGCGATTCCGGCCGGCGAGCGCCGAGCTGGTGAATTCCCTGATGCGCCGCCCCGAAGCCTACCATGCGCTGGTGCGCAAACACGTTTCCTCCCGGCAGGGACCGAACGAAGGGCCTGCATCGATTCACGATCAGATCCTGAGCAAGGAAGCGCACCTGGAGGCATTGCTGCGCTACGACAAGTACGCGCGCCACGCCTTCCGGACGTATGTCTTTCCCAGCACCAAGAGCTGCGAGGACTTTGAGCTTCTGCGCCTGGGAGAGAATGAGACTTTGGCACAAGGCGCGTGGCAAGCCACCACTGCCAAGGGTCCTGCGACAGCCATCGAATTCCGCAGCACCGCGAACTTCAAATCCAATGAAGGAAGCGTGCGAGTGGACGCGCTGAAGGCGCTGACTTCCAAGGCTTCGGACTCGACGTGGCAACTTGAATGCCGCACTTCACTCAATACGGACCGGGCTTGCCCAACTGGCATGGCGATGGGACTGGAGGTTGTTCTGAACCTTCTCGCCCCCGACGCGCATGACCGGTACTTCCTGGCCAAGGATGTTCGCCGGCCGTTGAACTTTCGCGGGCAGATCGATTCCGCCCGGCTGATACTC
>JASHTY010000419.1 GCA_030040315.1 Terriglobia bacterium
ATCCTTGCGATTGCGGCCGAATTTGCGTTCGGTACTCTCGACAGGTGCTCAACTGCATGGAAAAGTTCATGCGCCAGGGTGAAATTAAAGCGGCGCTCGTCACACTCGGAGCTGCTGTCAGCTAGTGCACTGTTAACCACAATCTGTCGATTTCCGTCATGATCCCACCCGGTCAATCCAAGCACCACTGGGTTTCCCTTCCTGTCGCACTTTAACCTTTCAACTTTATAGACAACGCCAGGCTGATTTTCAACGATTAGCTCAATCGGCGTAGGCGGGTCGTAGTTTTCACGTGAGAATCCGTTTTGACGCAAAAGACCGGCGGCCATCTCCGCAATCAGAGCTTTGGTGAGACGCCGTGGTCGAGCCTCCGGCGCAAAGAGGCCGTCACGGGTGTTGTTCGAAACCCTAGCGAACTCAGACTTCAGTTTGGCCAACTCGCGCTCAATTTCCTCGTCTGAATATCCCTCCTCCAAAAGCATGTTCCGGAGAAGGACTTGGATCTTGTCAGGGCTCAATCTGGTCCCCATCCTGTAGAGGGCACGCAGGTCAGCATTTGACTCCATCGTGAGGCCGTGTGCTGCAGCAACGGGTCGATTTCCCCTTTCGACCCTTGCCCGCGCCTTTGCAGTGAACTCTTCGGTCGGAGTTTTGTACGCTTGGGACATATTATGTAGCAGAGTGGCAGATGGGGGATCGACGTCTCCCTCAACTCTGCTCAGGTAAGCTGCCGAAATTGCCATCAGCCTAGCTGCCTGACGGAGTCCCAAGCCAGCAGATAGTCGGCGCTGTCGGGCAAACTGTCCAAATGTCTCTTCAGCCATGCACCCTCCTAGATATTGCGGTGTTGAGTATCTCTTAACGCCATCGACTGGGCAAATTCCTTATTTCTATGGAAAAGATAAGATTTTCTTATCGAGCCTGTACATGCTCAAGTCGACCCGGCCCAGAGCGAACGGGCATCCGCCCCGCCGCAGGATTTTGGCGGGACGGCAGGGGGGGCGTGCGCCGGGCGCACGATCCCGAATGCTTAGTTCCGAATTGCGGAGATTGAGAATAAGGAATCAGGACCCAGGATTTAGCAAATGCCGCATCAGATTTAGCGGGATGCGCGGAAGCCGATTTTGCGGCGCGATGGAGCGGGGGGACTCATCAATTCCCGGATAGCATCAAACACCACGCGGAATTGGGAGTCGTACTTCTTCTCCAATTCGTCGAGGCGGCGGGCCAGGTCCCGGTGTGAGGCGAGCATTTCCCTGAGCTTGACGAAAGCGCGCATGATGGCAATATTGACCTGCACTGCGCGCTCGCTGCGCAGCACACTGGAAAGCATTGCCACTCCCTGTTCCGTAAAAGCATAGGGCATGAATCCACCGAAATTGCGACGGGAAGGTATCACAGATTGTGATAGCAAGGATTCGGCTTCGCCGGCCGTAAGTTGAAACATAAAATCCTCCGGGAACCGCTCCTTATTGCGCTTGACCTGTTGCCGCAAGGCAATCGGCTTGACGTCGTACAACGCCGCCAAATCCCCGTCGAGCATCACTTTCTGCCCGCGGATCAGAAATATTCGGCGTTCAATCTGTTCCGCCGGTATGCCCGGTTTTGAGGTCACAATTTGTGACTTCAAACTGCACCCTCGATCGCAATCTCGACTGCGCGCGCTTGCAAAGCCTTTGCGCGCAGTTTTATATAGCAGCGAGTAATTGTCGTCAATGTTTTCTGGTGCGAAGCATCGAGCGGCCGGCGGCCCCTGCCTGTCAGCCGGCCCAGGGCCCGCGGGGCACCGGCCCCGCCGCAGGATTCTGGCGGGACGGCAGGAGGGTGGGCGCCGGGGCGGACGCGAAGCCCATCCGGCCATGCCACATGTGGTCAACATTACCCTCTTGACAACACAATCCCATTCGTGTAGTCTTAGGCTTTGTGGCGCAGGGAAAGGCGCAGCGCAAGCGGAAGCCGGTTCGATCAAGCGCCAGGGTGCCGGGGGCGGCGGCAGATTCGATCGGAGGCGGCGCCAGGCGCAGCGTGAGCTGGCCCCCGTTGAAGCCCGGCGCAGCGGCTGAACCTGGACAGTGACCGTGAATCGCGCACCTGAATGCAGGGAGGTAAAGCAGCAAGGCGACAAACAGCCGCAACGCGGTTTTCGGACAGAAAGCCCGAAAAAAACGAAGCCCAGAACATATTGAAAACAAAGGGTCGCAAGCCGGCCTTTCTGAGAAACGAAGCCAGGAACGTACTGAAAAACAATCGCTTACAAGAAATCATAGAAATTCGGAATCGCCTCCAAAGCCTACGGCCGAAGTATAAACAACTATAATAATTATTTAATATATTATATTATCTACTCTTGAATCATCTTCGGCGGCTACCCCTTCGTGCAATGCCTGCCGGAATCCAAACCAGCGCTATCGGAAACACCCTCGCCCGCGGGCGGGGACACTCGCGCTACAAAATGCGGAGTCTGCCGGTCGTCTCGTCCCTTGCAACGACGATTTGTTTCCAGACCACCGTGCTGCGGCCGGCCGTATCGACGGTCGAGATTCGCAAGCGATACTCGCCGGGCTGGGGAATAACGATTGGCACATTCACATCCCAGCCGGTTCCTTTAGGGGTGCGCACGGGCTTCTCAGCCGTTAGGAATTGATGGTCTTCGGGCGCCGGGCCGTAGAGTTCGCCAAACACCATGTTGTTGTAGACGATTCCATCGCGCGCGTGCCCGACCGTGTAGTAGACCGGCGCGGCCGTCTCAACAACGTGGGCCAGCACGGAAATCTCGAAACCGTTTTCCGACGCGGATTCTGCGGTTGTGACGCTCAAATCCGGCGGCGGACTGGGCGCGCGCGGCGGCACCCTTGGCCCAATCAACAACTCGCTCTTCCCTTCCGACTCCACTTGCACTTTGCCGTCCTCGCGAATGCGCACGATTTCGCGGTATCCCTCCAAACTGATGCCCGGCAGGTCCCAGAGCAAGTCGAAGCTCTCGCCGAGCTTGATGCTGCTCTCAATTTCGGTGAACATATTGCTCATCACGGTGCGGTACGTCACTCCCTTTTGATTCTCGCGCTCCAGATTCAACTCGTGCAGGCCCCAGAGAGGACCCCTGCCCGCATAGACATACCCCAAATTGTACCCGGCAGGCAGCAAGATAGCCTCCGTGGCGCATCGTGTCAGGGCTTCCAGGTCACGGCGCGCATGCGTTTCCGCATAAGCGTGCAAGTGGCGGGCAAGCTCCAGAATCTCCCGATGGGGAACCGCCGCGAGTCCCGCATTGTCCCAAAAGAAAAATCGTGTAGCGCCCAAGTCGTAAGCGTGCGTCAGCCAGAAGGGCGAATCCTCCGGCTGCACCTGACCGTAGATGCTTACGCCCCAGGTTTTGTGCGTCGCGCGCGCGGCGCCACGCAGAAATCCGAAGAGAATGTCGGTGAGGGCCAGCGGATCGCCGGGTGGAATCTGCACTCCGTAGGTCATGTCGATTTCCGGCAGAGTGCGGCGCGTGCCGATGTGGCCCGGCGGTTCAAACACGAAGGCCTCAGGCACAAGCGCGTCCTGCCATAATTCGTAATCAGCAGTGGCCACCATGGTTTCCCATGAGAACAGATTTTCCTGGGCGAAGTGCATGTCACCCAGATTCACGTCCGGGCGCTTTGCGAGCTCGCGCATCAGCTCGTAGGGTGCGCCCTTCAGGGCTTCAGCATAGTGCTGGCGGAAGGCTTCGAACGCGGCTTGCGGAGTGATGCTTTGGCGAAAGGCGGGATCCTTCTGAAGCCGCGGCCGCAGCACGTAATCGCGCGTGCCCACCGCCGGCTCGTCCAGAAAAAGCGTCGGCCCAAGATACTGGCTGCGGTAAAGCGATTCCGGGAACTTCAGCACCGCGCCGCCGCCCCAGTAGTAGAGGCCCAAGTCATCCGCCCACGGCGCCTGCTCGGCATTCACCTGCACGCAGTTGATTCCCGACTGCCCCATTTCGCGATAATCGTCCCGCGTCAGCTTCACATACTTATAATCGGATCCGTCATAACGGCGCGTTCCGTCGGTTTGCCGAAGATTGCTCTCCTGCCCAACCAGGACGTCGGGCCGGAGCAGGACCAATTTCGCATCAGGTGGAGGGACAACTGTCGCCCCGCTACCAAGCGATTGGCGCGCATAGATCAAGCCGAGGTAGCGCGCCTCACGGGGAAAAGTTTCCGTAGCCGGTAGATCGCGAGCGGGCCGTGGGACCAAGTATTCCCAACCACCCAACGCTGGAAGCTCTGCTTGCCCGGTCAGCACATTGCGATACTCGCGCGGCGGGGATGAGCCTTCCTGGAAAATGTACCGGGATGTTGATGCCCGTGCGGCCTTCAGGGTAGCGGATGGGTAGCCGGCGCTCAACATGAAGATTCGGAATTGCTCGCCGCCCGCCTTCGTCGCGGTGAGTGAAATCCACTGTCGATCGCCTTCAGCAGAATGTTCAACCTCACCGAGAGTCAGCGTGAAGCTCGCCACTACTGACTGCGCCGGCGTGGGGTTCCTGAGCCGGTATGAAGCAGCTCTCCCCGGCGGGCCGATGGCTCCGCTGCTCATCGCACTTGACAATTGATGAACCGGAAATCGCTGCGCCTGACCTCCCGCAAGGCAAAGCAGAACTACACCCAGGGTGGAAAAAATCTTCATAGTGGCTAGATCATTCCCTCACATGCGGAGCGATGCATCGCTGACCCATCGTCTGTATCGATTGTTCGCAGAACGGTCACTCCACCGGTTGCCCAGCGCGGAGAGTATATACCCCGTTGCAGATACGCGGCACGCATACTCGATTTGCGCCACGGATATTTTTTCCCCCTCAGCCGGAATTTCAGCTATAAATAGGCGATGCGCAGGAGGTGACCATGGGCATCACTCGCCGCGGTTGTTTGAAATCCCTCACTAAAGGCATGATGGCCGGGCTCGCCGTGGGAAGCGGCGGCGGGTGGGCCTGGGCTGCGCGTACGGAATCAAAGGCCGAGGCAAGCAAGCTCGGAATGCCGGGGCTTTATCCGGGCCGTGTTGTTTCCGTGGAAAATCCCGCCGTGCTCGTTTCGGGCCAGTACCAGGCCGGGGAGGTTCAGAAGATGATGCGGCGCGGCATGATGGAACTGGCCGGAGCCGATGGCTGGGTGGACGCGTGGCGGCAATTCTTCCAGCCGGGCGACGTGGTGGGCGTCAAGGTCAACCCCGTGGGCCAAAAATTCGACGCGGAGGGCCGCCAGGTGGGCGTAATTTCGGATGCCACCGTCTTGCGCGAGATCGTTGCAGGATTGGAAGCCGCGGGAGTCAAACGCCAGGACATCGTTGCCTACGATCGCTACCGGAAGCAGTTTTACAGCGGCGGATTCGACAAGTGGCTTCCCGAGGGAGTGCGAAATTCCTGGGCCGCGGAGGATGTGGACAACGTCCAGCAGAATATTTCCGGCTACGACCCCGATCACTACATGGAGATGGCATTGGTGCTGCCGGGCTACAGCCTGGACGACCCCGCGGCGCGACGCTCCTACGCGGCGCAATTCATCACCAAGCAGGTCAACAAACTCATCAACCTTCCCGTGTTAAAGGACCATCAATCCGCAGGCGTCACGTTGTGCCTGAAGAATCTTTCTCACGGGCTGGTGAATAATGTCAACCGCAGCCATTCGAGCCCCAGCCTGAACGTCTGCAATGAATTTATTCCCACCGCCGTGTCGATTCCCATCATCCGCAGCAAAGTTGTGCTGAACATTCTCGACGGCGTGAAAGGCCTTTACAACGGCGGGCCCGGCGCGCGCCCCGAATTCGTTTGGGAGCACAACACGCTGTATTTCTCTACTGACCCCGTGGCCATGGACCACATCGGCTGGGAAGTGATCGATGCCAAGCGCCAGTCGGAGGGAATGAAGATCCTGGTGGAATCGCAGCCGGACAAGATCAGCACCTTCGTCCACCGCCAGCCAGAGCACGTGGAAATCGCCGGCGCGCTCGGATTGGGAGTGTGGGACAGGAAGAAAATCGATCTGCGTGAAATCAAGGTGCAAGAGCCTACAGAAATCCATAGTGTGCAGAGTAACGGCGCACCACCGGCGCAATAATCTTCAGCGTGGACTCCGTAAAAAAATCGGCGTCCACTCCACGCCGCGCAAAATCTTCATTCGCCGCAGGAACTTTTGCGCTATGTGACCCACGCCTAGCCTCGCAAGCCCTGAGTTTTCAACGTGCGCATTCCGTCCGGCATTTGGGCGGGGGCGTGCATTTCCTACGCCCATGAAAAACGAACACCAGAGAGGTGTTGCAATGAGAAAGAAATTAATCGGGCCGGCGTTCGGTACACTGGCACTCGCCGTGGGGCTTTGCGTATTCACTCCCGCACGGGCACAGTCACAGAAACAGGCTCCGAGCCAGCAACAGGAGCAGAGCCAGCAGAAGAACTCGACTTTTGTAGGTCAAATCGTCAAGGCGAGCAATGGCCAATACGCGTTGCTGACCGACAGGGATCACGGCAAGGGGTTTTTCCTGGACGATCAGGACAAGGCCAGGCAATTTGTGGGCAGGAACGTGAAAGTCACCGGCGTTTTGGAAGCATCCACCAGCACAATTCATGTAACCGATATTCAGCCCGCGTAAGTTTGCAGCTGAACGAGGCCGTCTCACTTTAATGGGGGGTTACGTGCACTAACTCAATGCGGCCTGCTGAGCATTGGGATGAAGTGTGAAGGACGCGGATACCGACACTCGCACAGTCAAGTTAAGTCTCATCCTTCACGCTTCATTCTGCTTCTCGCCTGGCAGAATTTCTGTCGTGGAATATTAGATGGCGCTCAGGCCTGAGTGAATCAGCCAACAGCAAAGGGTCACTAAATACATCAAGAATGAGAGCAGGCCCGTGGCTCGAATGGGAAACTTCAGCAATTGGATCTTCATTGCCAGTTCTGTCTCAGGCGGGCCTGTCGCTCCTTTCTGGACGTGATAGTCCACAGCCTTCACGAGTTGACGTCGGTGAAAAAGTAGCGCGCCAAATACTGCGGTGACCACTCCCCATGTGAATCCTAAAGCCATAAATAAATTCATCTTTCAGCCTCCAGGATTGTTGAGAAACCGTAATACCACAGCGCCCGCATCCACACATGGATTGACTTTACCGCGGTTTATTCTCTTCAGCACGAGTACGAAAGTAACAAAAAGGATAAGGAAGTTGCTGCTGGAGGACATAATGTCACACTCGGCCGCGCCATTTCACCCACCAACTGCGTGAAAACCCCCACCGGCCCTCGCGCACGGAGCGATCAGGTAATCACTGCTTCGTGCCAAGGTCTCGCCAAAGGCATGGCTGGCGGCTTTAAAATGCCGACGTAGACCCAGAAGCCCACGAGTGCCGGCAGTATTGCCACCGAAAGCGTTCCCAAAGCTCGAATCGGAAGGGTTTGCTTTCGAGCGGTCTGCGCGGTCTTCGTCTGAGCTTAAATGGCCGCATCTTCTTTCGAATCATCGGTTCATGAAATCCAGCCGGTTTTTTCCACGTCAGGGTGCGCCGGTAGGTGAACATGCTCCGAGGGCGATCACAATTACTCCCCAAATCGACGCCAGGGTAATCAGGACACTCCTTATCTGTCACCCCAATTCATTCAGGCAAATTGTCACAGCACGAAAGCTCGGGTTCCCATAAACCTAAAGTAATCGGGGTTCCAAACACGCCCACCCTGAGCAAAGGTCCGGCTGCTCGACGCTTCAGCTCTTACCAGCACAAATTGCTACTTGATGTCAGTCGATTTGATTAGGAAGGGGACCCTGCAAGGAGCCGATACTTCGATGAGCCTTGCAGGGTCATGGTGGCGGGAAACGCCCGTGCCGGGGGCGTTCTCAAACTTGTTTTTCTTGCTGGTTCACCGACCGCGCTTCGTGCCTCAAGCTGCTCGATTTTTGGCGAAACCCGTCAGCGCGCCGCCGAAGGAACCGCTTGCCCTTCGGCGGCGCCGCTAACCGCGGTCAAGCGCGGTGCCCGGGACCAGCCTCGGGACGTTCCTTACGCCACCTAGTGCACCTCATCCGTGCGATGTTCCAGCTTCGCGTCGCCCGCCGCCGGCGCAGCGGGTGGATTCGTTGTCGCGAGGGTTGCCGGAGCTGCTGAATTTGCCGCCGTTGCCTGCTCATTGGGCTTGTACTTCGGCTCGCTCACGTAACCCTGTGCGGAATTCTTGTCAATGTGGTTGATCACCACTTCCAGCGGCAGCGGGTAGCCTTGCGGATAGAACGTGATCGCCTCATACAAGTTCACGTGCTTGCGTTCGATCTCGCGGTCATCCACGAGCATTTCCAAATCACAATATCCGTGTTTCGCATCGACTCGCCGTACCGAGATGCTGATGGGACCGGAGTGGTGGTACGCCTTGGACTTCTCAAAGTTGAATTCGTAGAAGGTTCGCTCCCCCTTCTTCTCAAGCGCTGCCAACTCCGAGTGATTCTTGGCGATATCACCGCTCAAATCCGAACGCGCGGATTGGATGTTCCCCTCCAGATCCGATCTGGCCTGGTCGAGATTGGCCTGAGTGTCGGCTATTCGCTTTTGGTCATCTGCCAGTTGCTTCTGTTGGTCGGCAAGCTGGTCCTGAACCAGCTTCCAGCGGGGGTCGTCAGGGGGCGGCTGGTGGGAAACCACCTTTGCAGCCCGATGCACAACATGGGGCTTCGGCGCTTCGCCGCTGACAGGCGGGAATTGCTCGTCCTTCGCGGCCTCGCTTTGCGCTCGTGCCGCTTGTGCCGCTTGCGCCTGGGCCTGGGCGACGTTTAGGGCGTTTACCCTGGCAAGCAAGGCGTCTTCCTGACTCTTTGCCTGATCCAGCGAGCTCTTCAGATTGGCGCGCTCCATAGCCATCTGTTGCGCGGAATTGTGCTGCAGCCATCCGTAAGCTCCGACAATTACAGCCACCAACGCCAACACCACAAGAGCAATCTTGATTCCCGAATTACCTGGCTCGCGGAACTCCTCTTCCGGCGCCTGACGATCGATCGGCTCCTGCAAGTCCCCGGTCGGCTTGCGATCTTCCTCCATGGTCCCCTCCCTGTGCTGATTTGCCTAGTAAATGAAGGCAACCATCGAGAGGCACACGAAGGGCCAACCGCGCGAATTTATAAGTCCTTTGCTTCGGAGAAATTACACGAAGCGCCGGGCCGGACGGGCAGGCTTTTGCATGGCAAATTTTCCTTAGTTGAGAAAAAAGTTCAGGGTTTTTGCATAGCCAGGCAGGGTAGATTGCGAATTGGTCGGCGCGCGGCTCGAAAACCCGTGCAAGCC
>JASHTY010000420.1 GCA_030040315.1 Terriglobia bacterium
TACATTGACGGGCGGAGGAGGTTCCGGGGCCACGTGTTCCTTCTCTCCATCCGCCGGTACGGCTGCCTCTGCCTATCAGCCCGCATATGGCGCCACGCCCGGCTGGGATTTTGCTACGGGCATCGGCAGCGTGAATGCCTATAACCTGGCATTCAACACAGCGTGGTAGCGCCAGCGTGGCATGGCGATCCTGGCCATGATCACGGGCAGCATGGCCGTGCCACAGCGGGCATGATGCCCGCGCTACAGACTGCATTCAAAATGAGAATGTCACCAGTCTTCAGACCTGAGCTTGTTGCCGCGCCAATCGTGCTGACCATGATGCTGGGATTCGCCCGATTTTCATGCGCTCAGGAAGGGAAGCCGGATTCGACCCAGAACGAAAACACCAGCGGTGGCATGCCTTTCGACTGGAGCCATCACCACGTCAACTTTTCCCCGCCCGGCACCGCCGAGGAAGCTTTGAAGAACGGTAACTACGACCGCTGGCTGGCCATCACCAGCGACCCGCGCTATGAATTGCAGCAACGCCGGCGCGGCGGAGCGGGGCCGGCGCGGCCATTCGCGCCACCGCCCACGCTGAATGAAGACGACGACCGCGGATGCAGCGGGAGCCCCGAGGGGGAGGAGGAGCGTGCTCTGCCGGAAAAGCTGCCCCACGGTCTAATTCACGCTCTGATTCCACCTCCGCCGGATGCGCGGAAAGAGCCTTCCGAGAATCGCGATTGCCGCGGGGGTTCGGCGACGAACAATCGCTTCAAGCACGACTGGAGTGAGGATTTCGGCAACAACGGTTCGACGGGCCTGGGAAACTATCCCGCCACTTTCACCAGCACCTCCACGAGTTGCACCGCCGACTTCGCGATCTACAATACAGGCCTGGCGGGTTCATCTTCGCAGCCCACCATCGTGGCGTTCAATAAACTCTACAGCGATTGCGCATCCGGACCTTCGGTCGATTGGGCCTACAATACCGGAGCAGCGGTTACCACCTCGATTGTGCTTTCGCTCGATGGCACCCAGGTTGCCATGATCGGCGGCGTGCCCTATCCTGTGGTGGCGAGCGGTGAGGCTATTGCGAACACGGGTGTGGTTCCGGCGACGAATTCCACCATCACCGTGGCAGGCACGACTTACACATGGAAGACCACGACCAACATCACTACGGTCAATCAAATGTCCACGCACGGGATCACCTTGGAGTCAGAGATCGCGCAGACCCTTTATGCCGCACTTACCGGCAGCCGGGCCAACTGCCCATCGTCCAACACTACGTGCATCGCCAGCACGCAGACGGCAAATTCCAGTGTTTCGATAGAGGTGGTGGGCGAGACTTTAGTTCTCACTGCCGCCTGCGGAGTCGGGACCTGCGGGAACACCGTAGTTTTTAGTCAAAGTGGCACGACCGGGATGACGCTGTCACCCTCGACAGGAACACTGAGCGGCGGCTCCGGAACCGCCGGAGTGGGCGGAGCCACTTTGGTTCTCTTAAAACCTTCAACGGGCGGGTCGATCACAAGCCCCGCCACGCCTAACCTCGTCTCGAATTCGTCCTACCGCACCTGCACCGTCCCTTGCATGACCACGCTGCAATTGAGCGGCGCGCTGATTTCCACCACCACCGGCCCCAGTGACACTTACTCCTCGCCCTTCTATGATTTTGGCGATGACATTCTTTATGTCGGGGACGACAGCGGCGGCTTGCATAAATTCACCGGCGTGTTTTATGGCACCCCCGCGGAAACCACCACGAGCGGCTGGCCGATCGCGGTCAACTCCACCGCCTCCCTCGCCAGCCCGGTATATGATTCGGTGAGTGGAAATATCTTCGTTGGTGACTATCTGGAAAGTCCCGCCTCCGCCTGCGAGCCCGGGGTTGTTACCATTGAGGGGGCATGCGGCTACCTCTATTACGTCAATGCAACCGGCACCCCCGGAGTCGTGAAGTCGCAGCAGTTGGACTACAACCAGGGAATTTACGATGGCCCGCTGGTGGATTCGAGCGCCGGCCAGGTTTACGCCTTCATCGGGTCGGATGGTTCCACGAGTTGCACGGGGAATCCCTGCGCCGCCGTGTATCAGTTGCCCACAAATTTCACTTCAAGCACCACACCGGTTGAGGCCACGATTGGAGCGGGATACGAATTTGTGATGTCGGGGGCTTTTGATAATCAATATTTCACCTCTGCCAATCCCTCCAGCCCGACGGGGAACCTATACGTGGTGGGAGGAACAGGCGCGCAGAACAACACACTTTATGCCGTCCCCATCTTGAACAACATGATGGGCTCCGCCAAGGCGGGTCCCGTGGTGGCCACCAATTACACCGATAGTTTGTACGGCGCGGGCCTGCCGGTCACCGAGTTCTGCAATAATGGGAGCAATCCCTGCACAGCCATGCAGGGCACAGACTATATCTTTCTGGGTGTGCTTGCGTACGGCAGCAGCTTCGCCACTAACCCGTGCGCCGGTCAAAGCGCCACAGTTGGCTGCATCATGGGATTTACCGCTCCAACAAGCGGAATGATTTCAAACGCCGCCACACCAAATGGAACGCTGGCCGAAGCAGGCGGCGTCAGCGGGATTGTGATCGATAACGGCGCGTCCGGAGCCTCCAACATTTATTTTTCGACCCTATCGAACCAGTCCTGCGCGGGAGGAACGGGCGGCTGCGCGGTTTCGGCGACGCAATCAGGGTTGAACTGATGCCAGGTTGTAGAGGCTGGAGGCCGCGGAGCGAATTTGATAGCATGAGGATTCTGATTGGAGACGCGTAGCGTGCGCGAAACTGAAAATCCCGAAATCCAGCCCGAGGGGCAGTCGAAGAAACGCAAGCCCTACGTGAAGCCCGCCGTGCGCCACGAGCGCGTCTTTGAGACACGCGCTTTGACCTGCGGCAAGGTCCAGACAACACAATCGACTTGTCACAAGAACCGCAAAACTTCGTGATCTGGGCGGCGATGCCCGTTGAATCCAAATCCCGGGACGCGTTGGGATGCGAACTGGCGGCGGAAGTGCTTCGCACGTCGGGATACCTGCGCCTGCGAGTAACCGGAGCGAGCATGCTGCCGGCCATTTGGCCCGGAGATGTTCTCTGCGTGCGCAGCCTCGGTCCGGAGCTCGCGATGCCGGGAGACGTGGTGCTGTGCCGCCGCGAGGGTGGGCTGGTCGCTCATCGCGCTATGCGGCGGGTTTCTCACGAAGATGGAATTCAGTGGGTGCTGCGAGGGGACAGTGCGGCGGGCAACGATGGCCCTGCTTCAAGCGATGAGTTGCTCGGGAAGATCGTGGCTGTTGAGCGAGGTTCGCGCCGGTTGAGCCCCCAGATGCGATCCGCGGGGCGCTGGGTTTCCTGGATTCTTCGACGATCTGATTTTTTCACGCGCGTGGTGTTGGTGTTGAATAGGCTGTTTTTTCAAGCGGGGGGCACCTTCAAATCGTATGACCATCTGAATTCCAAAATCCCATTCGCCCCATAGGCATCGACTCGAACACCGACGCCGCTCCCTTGTTCCCAGTGTCCGTCCAACTCAACCTGCTTGTTTCTTAGAACGTCTTCCAAGCCATGTTTCTCGTCCTCTTCAAGCTGGCCTTTTAGAAGGTCCCAAACCGAGATCGGCCGGGTTTTCTTGTCAGCCGAATAGATAAAGCATCGCGAGAAATGATTTTCGAGGTAGTCTGTGGCGAGAATCTGTGAGCCAGACCATCGAAAAATTACGCGCTGGTGATATTGCATTAATATTCGCCAGGTTTTGCGATGCAGGTCCTCGACTTTGACGATGTGGTGGCCGGGTTTTTCTTCGCGACGCAATGCGTATCGCCCATCGGGAGAGAGTCCCATCGTTTGATCAGGAAACATTATGGGGAGCGCGTCAAACATAGAAATCCGTAAACCCGTGCCGATTTCTAATATGATGGAAATCATCTGCCGACTCCCGGCCTTCGCCTCCAACTCTTGTTTGTACGTCTTGAAGCCCTGTTGCTCCACCGTCAGGGAATAATGGCCCGGAGCCAAAGTGAGGAAGAGATTGCCTGCCTG
>JASHTY010000421.1 GCA_030040315.1 Terriglobia bacterium
CCGAAGTCCATGCAGCACTTCTCGTTGAGATTGAGAGCGGAGGTCACCATGTAGACGCCCTCGGGCTGGCCGCTGACCGCCGTTTGTTTCGGGCTGTCGTTGCGGTAGCCCATGCCGGGGGAGATGGCGATGCCGTAGACTTTGTGTCCGGCGACGGTTGCGGGGAGAGAGTTCGCGACGGCGGGGTTGTCGTAGCCATAGGGTCCCGGTCCGCGAGCTGCGCCGCCTGCAGGCGCGGGCGTGAGATCATTATGGTTGGGCGACTGGTCGTAAAGCTTTGTAATGGTGCAGGTCGTGTTGGCGCAGAAGGTATCCTGCGCTGCGGCGTGGGAGTAGCCGTCGGGAAGAAGGCCGATGTTCCTGTGGGTTTTGTCGGACTGGCGCGTGACCTGGTAGAGCGGGCCTTTGTATTTGCTGTAGAGGGCGCGCGTGGTGCTGAAGGCGGCCACACAGGGAGTCGTGGATGCGTAGAGGTCACACGGACGAGGTCCGATCTTTTGCGCTGAAGCCACGCCGACCCCACTGGTAGCAATAGAGAAGAGAATAACTGCAGGCGACAGAATATTCCCGAGCAACGAGTGTGCTTTGAGCTGCATGGGCTTGTCAGTTCCTTTGCTTCATCGGATTCGCTTTTCGGCCAGATATTTTATCAAGGTGACGGACGCACAAGGGGAATTATCGGGCCGTTGGGTGCGCTGCCTATGTCAGGACAAGCGCGGAGCCAATTCCCAAGCCTTAATCCAGCCCATCTCCACGAAAGCGCCGCGTGCGGGTATACTGAATCTATATGGGTTCACATGAGGATGGACAAGTCTTGGACGCCTTCCGTCAATGGGGTTTTCTGGCTGCGGACCTCGATCCGCTGCACTACATGCAGCCGCTGGCCCCGGCTGAGCTGGCGCTTGAGGGCGAAGCCGCCACGCGCGCGCGACGCTGCTATTGCGGCTCAATTGGCGCGGAGTTCATGCACATCCCGGACGCCGAACGCCGCCGGTGGGTCGCCGAGCGCATGGAAGCCGAGCCCGCGCCCGTGGATTCTGCTCGCGTGCTGGACCGCCTGGTTCGCGCCGGGCTCTTCGAGCAGGTGCTGCAATCGCGGTACATCGGCACCAAGCGGTTTTCACTGGAAGGAATCGTCACGCTGATTCCCGTGCTGGACGAAATCCTGGAGCGCGCCGCGGCGATGGGCGCCGAACAGATGGTGATGGGTATGAGCCATCGCGGGCGCCTGAACGTGATGGTTCACATCGTCGGCAAGTCACCGGAGGATGTCTTCTCGCGCTTTGAGGATGTTGACCCCCGCAGCTTTCTGGGCGGCGGTGATGTGAAATATCACCTCGGCGCCACTGGCATTTACACAACCACGCAAGGCGCAAAGGTCGATGTCCACCTGGTGTCGAATCCTTCGCACCTGGAGGCGGTTGACCCCGTCGCCATCGGACGCGCGCGCGCCAAGCAGGCTCGCCTGTGCGGGCGTGGCACGGCCTGCGTGCTGCCGGTGCTGCTGCACGGTGACGCGGCATTCGCCGGCCAGGGGACGGCGGCGGAGACGCTCAACCTCGCCAACCTGGATGGGTACACCGTGGGTGGCACCGTGCACGTCGTGGTCAACAACCTGATTGGATTTACTGCCAATCCCCAGGATACGGCATCATCGCGTTTCGCTTCCGACGTTGCCAAGCGCCTGCCCGTGCCCATCTTCCATGTGAATGCCGAGGACCCGGACGCCGCCGTTCGCGCCGCGGGCTGGGCGGCCGAATATCGCTACAAATTTCGCAGCGACGTGGTGCTGGATTTGATTGGCTACCGCCGGCACGGCCACAGTGAGGTGGATGATCCCACCACCACGCAGCCCGTTCGCTACCGCCGCATCGCCGCAATGCCGCCGGTTTGGGAATCGTATGCGCACCATCGGTCCATCGACGCCGCGCCCCGCATCGCCGAAATCAAAGGTGAGATGGAAGCAGCCCTCAAGCGGGCGCGCAGCATCCGCAAGAGCCCGGCCCTGCGCCGGCTTCCGCCTTACTGGGACGCCTATCAGGGCGGCGCTTACGACCCGGCGATGGAAGTCGAAACGGCGGTGTGCCCCGAGGAATTCCTCGCCGTCGGCGAGTTGATGGCGCGCGTTCCCGCGGGATTCTCCGTGCATTCCAAGGTAAGAAAGCTGCTCGATCAGCGCGTCCAGATGACCCAGGGCCGGATGCCCATCGATTTCGGATCAGCGGAACTGATGGCATACGGTACTCTGCTTCGCCAGGGAACGCCCGTGCGCCTGAGCGGGCAGGACAGCCGCCGCGGAACTTTCAATCAGCGGCACGCAGCACTCTTCGATACGGAAACCGAGGCCGCGTACACGCCGCTCGCCAATATCGACATTCACCAGCCGGCGTTTGAAATTTACGACTCACCGCTTTCGGAAGCCGGCGTGGTGGGATTTGAGTACGGCTATAGCCGCGATTACCCGGAGACGCTGGTGCTGTGGGAAGCGCAGTTCGGAGACTTCGCCAACGGCGCGCAGGTTTATATCGATCAGTTCATCGCCGCCGGCGAGGACAAGTGGGGATTGCTCTCCGGATTGGTACTGCTGCTGCCCCACGGTTACGAGGGCCAGGGGCCGGAGCACTCCAGCGCGCGCCTTGAACGCTTTTTGCAACTCGCCGCGCGCGACAACGTGCAGATTTGCCTGCCCACCACCGCCGCGCAGTATTTCCACATGCTGCGGCGGCAGGCTCTGCGGCGATGGCGCAAGCCGCTGGTGGTCTTTACGCCCAAAGGCATGCTCCGCCATCCTGCCGCACTCTCACCCTTGCAGGAATTCACAGGCGGCCGCTTTCAGACGGTGATTCCGGATGGAGAGAATGCCGGCGCCGAGCGCGTGCTGGTGGCCACGGGGAAAATCGTTCACGCCTTGCGCGCTGAGCGGAAAAAGCTGGGCGACGCGAGCACTGCCATCATTGCCCTGGAGCAGATCTTCCCTTTTCCGGAAAGCAACCTGCTTGCCGCGCTCAACCGGCATGCCGGCGCGAAGGAAGTGGTGTGGGTGCAGGAAGAACCGGCCAACATGGGCGCACTCTCGTTCATGATGCCGCGACTTCGGCGTCTGGCCAAGCCGCGCTCCGTGCGCTCGGTTAAGCTATCGGCGAGCCCCAGCCCGGCCACCGGCTCCGGCAAAGGCCACGAGGTGCAGCAGAAGACCCTGCTCGCTCTGGCCTTCGCCACGGCCAAGGCGGTTTGAATGGAAGGGTTTGCGTTGCAGCTTTGCGGGTTCCTTACTTAAGCCGACTTTCACGTGCGATGCGCCAGCCGCGCTTTCCACTGAGCTTGGCGAAGGGCCGACTGAATCATCAGCATTTCCCCCACATGATCGATGGTCAGCATCCCCACCAACTGGCCGTCATGGACCACCGGCAGGGCTCGCGCGCCGGAGGTGCGCATGGTGGCAAGGGCCTTTTCAAGCATGTCGTGTGAATCGACAGTGGCCACCTCGCGGTTCATGGCATCACGCACCCGCCCGGTCATTCCACCCTGTGCGAGGGTTCGAACCAAAGTCTCGCGGGTCAGCACGCCGAGCACGTGATCGCCAAAGACCACTGGGAAGTCCTGCTGCCAGCCCGCCAGCACGTGGTCGACCGCCGCGGAAAGCGGGTCGTCAGGGTTCAGCGTTTGAAACTCCTTGAGCATCGCCTGCTGGACGGGAATGCCGCCGAGCGAACTGTGGACCTGCACGGTGGCCGCTTCCTGCTCGGCGCCTAACCAGACGAAGAGTGCGATGAAGACCAGGAACGGGTCGGTGAACAGCCCGACAAAGCCAAATACGAAAGCAATGGCCTGGCCCACACGCGCTGCGGCCAGCGTGGCGCGCGCGTAATCCATGCGCCTGGCCAGCAGCGCGCGCAACATTCTTCCGCCATCCATGGGGAACGCCGGAATCAGATTGAACAACAGCAGCCACACGTTGACCACCATGATGTTGTCCAGAAAGCTGCCACCGGTCCAGCGAAATTGGGTCCAAAAGTGAAGATGAAGGCCCGCAGCCAGACCGCCAAGGAAAATCAGCGCGGCGATCACCGCGTTTACCACTGGTCCCGCAATTGCCACCCACAGTTCCTGAATGGGAACGTCGGGCATCCGCTCCAGACTCGACAATCCGCCGATGGGCAGCAGCGTGATGGCGCGCGTTTGGATTCCGTAACGGCGTGCTGCCAGCGCGTGACCCAATTCGTGCAATACAATGCACCCAAAGATCGCCAATACGAAGATGATGCCTTGCACTCCGGTTTCAAGTGACTTCCCTTCATGCCAGTTCACAAATAGAATGAACAGAATAAGCAGCAGAAATGTGGCGTGAATATAGATGCCGATCCCGGCAATTCTCCCGATCTTCCAAGACCAGCGCATGCGCTTCCATTCCGTCGTGCGTTCAGGCAGCCAACGAACGACTTAATCCAAGTTAGCACCCTGGTCATTTCACCGCAAGCTGCACGCGTCTGACCTGCAAGGTCGATGAAACGCGAGATTTGCATCCCGCTGAGTTATGATGTAGCGGCAACGCCACTGGATGCGACTGGAGAGGTTGTTCGAGGGGGCAGGGCCATGGAAATTCGCAAGCAGGATGCGCTGGATTACCACCGTTCAGGACGTAAGGGAAAAATCGAAGTTGTTCCCACCAAGCCCTGCCGCACGCAATGGGATTTGAGCCTGGCTTATTCTCCCGGCGTGGCAGAGCCGTGCCTGGAAATACACTCCAAGCCCGAAACCGCGTTCGAATACACCGCGCGCGGGAATCTGGTGGCGGTCATCTCCAACGGCACGGCGGTTCTGGGCCTCGGCAATATCGGCGCGCTGGCGGGCAAGCCGGTGATGGAAGGCAAAGGCGTGCTGTTCAAGCGCTTCGCAGACATTGACGTTTTTGACCTGGAAGTGAGTTCTGAAAAACCTGACGAGGTCGTTCGGCTTTGCCAGCTTCTGGAGCCGACTTTTGGCGGGATCAATCTCGAAGACATCAAAGCGCCCGAGTGCTTCTATATTGAGCAGACGCTACGCAAAACCATGTCGATTCCCGTGTTCCATGATGACCAGCACGGCACAGCCATCATTTCCGGAGCTGCGCTGCTGAACGCCTTGGAAATCGTGGGCAAAGACATCAGCAAAGTGCGCGTGGTCTTCAACGGAGCCGGCGCATCCGGAATCGCTTGTGCCGAGCACTACATCCATCTGGGCGTCCGGGCCGAGAACATTCTGCTCTGCGACAGCACCGGCGTGATTTATGAGGGGCGTGAAGCCAACATGAATCCCTACAAGGCGCGCTTCGCCGCAAAGACTGACCTGCGCACTCTCGCCGACGCATTCAAAGACGCCGATGTATTCGCCGGACTCTCGGTTGCCAATTCCGTGACGCCGGCGATGCTGCACTCCATGGCGGAGCGACCTATCGTTTTCGCACTGGCTAACCCCGATCCTGAAATTGGTTATCACGAGGCCAAAGCGGCGCGGCCAGACGCCATCATCGCCACCGGCCGCTCCGACTATCCCAATCAGGTGAATAACGTTTTGGGATTTCCCTTCATCTTCCGCGGGGCGCTTGATGTGCGTGCGCGCGCCATTAATGAGGCCATGAAACTCGCGGCCACACGCGCTCTCGCGGCCCTCACAAAGGAGGATGTGCCCGATTCCGTCCTGCGCGCCTACGGCGTAAGCCGCATGCATTTTGGACCGGAATACATCATTCCCAAGCCCTTTGACCCGCGCGTGCTGATCTGGGAATCCGCAGCGGTCGCGGAGGCTGCCATGGCCAGCGGCGCGGCGCGCGTTAATGTGGATATCGACGAATATCGGGAGCAACTGCAACGCCGCCTGGGCCGCACTTATGCGGTGATGCAGAACATCCGCTTCCGCGCCAAAGCCGCGCCCAAGCGCATCGTCTTCTCCGAAGGCGAGCACGAAAAAATCATTCGCGCCAGCGTCCGTCTGGTCGAAGAAAATATCGCCAATCCCATCCTGCTCGGCCGGCCCGCGATGATTGAGAACAAATTTCATGAGCTGGGACTTGACCACGACGGAGTGCTCATCATCGAGCCCGCCCAGTCGGACCGGCTGGCCACTTACAGCGATGAACTGTTCCGGCTGCGCCAGCGCTCCGGGATTACCCGCGCAGAAGCCGACGAGTTGATCCTGGACAGCAACTACTTTGGAGCCATGATGGTGAATCTGGGTGATGCCGACGGCTTCGTCGCGGGCGTCAGCCAGCATTATCCCGATACCATCCGTCCCGCGCTCCAGATCATCCGCACGCGCCCTGGCGTCAAGCGCGTTTCCGGGCTCTACGTCATCGTCACCAAAAAGGACGTCTACTTTTTCGGCGACACCACGGTGAACATCGAGCCCACATCGGAGGAGTTGGCCGAAATCGCCATTCTCTCCTCGGAAGTTGCGCGCTGGTTCAACGTGGAGCCGCGCGTGGCGATGCTTTCATTCTCAAATTTCGGCAGCACGCGCCACCCGCTCGCGGATAAGGTTCGCAAGGCCACGGAACTGGTAAAGGAAAAAGTGCCGGGACTGGTGGTCGATGGTGAGATGCAAGCCGACACGGCCATTGTTCCCGAACTGGCCGCTGAAGATTATCCCTTCTCAAGAGTGAAGGGTGATGCCAACGTGCTGGTGTTCCCGAGTCTCGAAGCCGGCAACATCGCGTATAAGTTAATGATGCGAATGGGCGGCGCCGAAGCTCTGGGCCCCATCCTGATGGGCATGTCCAAGCCCGTGCACGTGCTGGCGCGCGGCTCAGGCGTGGAGGAAATCGTCAATATGGCTGCCATCGCCGTCGTGCACGCGCAGGGTGGTGCCTTGGGAATCAAGCAACCAAGCCCCGCGAAGTCAACCGTTCTGTAGCGCGGGTGTCCCCACCCGCGTCTCCGACGGACGATCCATCACAGGTGGGGACGCCCGCGCTACAGCCCCATTTTCCTGTTGACATCCTACAGAGACGCGCCTATCCTCCTGTTGGCGGTCTAAAGGAGAAAGTCAATGGGACAGGAATTGTTGCAGGGAACGCTCGACCTGATGGTGTTGAAGGTTTTGGAGAGCATGGGGCCGATGCACGGCTATGGCATTGCCCGCCGGCTGGAACAAATTTCCGAAAACCTGCTCCACATGAATCAGGGCACGCTCTACCCCGCTCTGCTGCGCCTCCAGCAGCGCGGCTGGATCAGCTCAAAATGGGGCGCATCTGACAATAATCGCAAGGCGAAGTTCTACTCGCTCACCAAGTCCGGGCGCAAGCAGCTCATGACGGAAGAGGAAAACTGGGGGCGAACGGCGGCGCTGATGCAGCGGCTTTTGGCGGAGACATCAGGTTAACAGTCGTCAGTTTCAAGTCGTCAGGATGGATGGCTGCACGCTCCGCTATTGTGGCACGGCCATTTTGGCCGAGTCCATGGGCTGGAAGCCCATGCCACACAGGCTTCAAGGTGAATCACATGCGGACACAGATTACCAGGCTCATGGGATTTCTTCGCAAGAAGGAACTCGAGCGAGATCTATATGCCGAATTGCGCGCCCACCTGGAAATGCAGATCGAGGAAAACCTGCGCAAAGGAATGGCCGCGAGGGATGCGCGCGACGCGGCACTCAGAAGTTTCGGTGGAGTCGAGCAAACCAAGGAGAATTACCGCGATCAGGGCGGGCTGCCCTCGCTTGAATCCATCCTCCAGGATATGCGCCACTCGCTGCGCCAGCTTCGCCGCAGTCCGGGGTTTGCCGCCGTGGCAATTCTCACCATGGCGCTGGGCATCGGCGCCAACACCGCTATCTTCAGCCTGATTGACGGCGCCCTGCTGCGCCCACTCCCAGGTGTGGCGAATCCCCGCCAGATCGTTTCAATGTACCGCATGCAGCAGAACGATCCTTTCGATGTAATGGGTTATCCTGACTACATCGATTACCGCAATCGCAGCACGTCCTTCACGGCACTGGCAGCGCAGTCCGGCGCGGCAATGGGCTTTGGGTACGGCACCGCTGAGCGGTTGATCGGAGGATGTGTCACTGGAAATTTCTTTTCGACCCTGGGCGTGGGAGCCGAGCAGGGCCGGCTGATTTCACCCACAGAAGATGCGCCCCTGGGAGCCCATCCCGTGGTTGTGCTGAGTTACAAGCTCTGGCAGCGAAGTTTTGGTTCAAGCCCCGATGCCATCGGGAGCCATGTGGAAGTGAACGGTCATCCCTTCACGGTTATCGGCGTCGCTTCCGGGCGGTTTCACGGAACGTCCATGAGCACGGATTACGACTTCTGGGTTCCGATGAGCATGCTGGATGAGGCGATGCCCAGGTCCGTGGGTCACCATTTCCTCGACGAGCGTGCCTGGGGGTGGCTGCGCGTTTTCGGGCGATTGAAACCGGGCGTTTCAATTGAGCAGTCCCAGGCAGAAGTGGCAACCATAGCCCAGCAGCTTGCCCAAGCTTATCCCGCAACCAACGCAGGCCGTACCGTGGCTCTGGTCCGCGGCGTGGGCATCGATCCGGATGACCGCGCCGACCTCAAAGGTTTTTTGGGTCTTCTTCTCGGCGGCGTCACCCTGCTGCTCATCATTACGTGTGCGAATGTTGAGGGATTGCTTTTGGTGCGCGCCACGGGAAGGCAGCGTGAAATCGCTCTACGCGAGGCGCTGGGGGCAACTCGCGGGCGATTGATTCGCCAGTTGCTCACCGAAGGCCTGCTCCTGGCGTTGGCCGGTGGCTCGTTCGGGCTTTTGGTCGCGCCTTGGGCGCTGCGACTCGCCATTCCCTGGATTCAGCCCGGTTCCGTCCTGCGCCACATCGATATGAGCCTGGATTTCCGGGTTCTCACCTTCACCTTTTTGGCGTCGGTCGCCACCGGAATCGGTTGCGCCCTGCTGCCGGCCTTTCGCACCTCCTCGCCCAATCTTGTCAAATCTCTCGTCCAGGGAAGCTCCGGCGGCGGTCATCGGCGGACAACGATTCAACGCCTGCTGGCTGCCGGACAGGTTGCCGTCTGCTGTGTTCTTCTGGTCGGAGCTGCATTGCTGGTGCGGAGCATGCAAAAGGTACTCGAGGCGGACCCCGGATTCGAAACCCGCAACATTTTAGTCGCCTCGGTTGACACCAGCCTTCAGGGATACTCGCCGCCACAAAGCGAAGCCTTCTTCAATCAAATTATCGAACGCCTCAACCATGCACCTGGCGTTCAATCCGCAAGCCTTGCCACGACAGTCCCGCCCGAAGACTTCAGCACGAGTGTTTCCGTTTTCCACCCTGGGGAAGAGCCGCCCCAGGATCTTCTGCGCGGTCATGAGTTTCAACTGGGCCTGCGCGTGAATTTGGACACGGTTGGGCCGCATTATCTTCAGACCATGCGAATACCTCTCCTCGAAGGCCGCGATTTCACCGGCCGGGATGGGGAGGGAACCTTAAGGCGCGATTCTGACGGAAACGTGGTTCCCGAAGCCAACCCACAAAACGGTACGGGGGTGGTGATTGTCAATCGCAAACTCGCCGAAATGATGTGGCCAGGTGAACACGCTGTCGGTAAATACCTTTCGTGGCCCAGCGTGGTGGGGCCGCCGCGCCCTCCGGTTCTGGTGATCGGAGTAACGGCCAATAGCCGGTATCGTTCGCTCGTCAACGATCCGCCGCCGCTGATGTACGTTCCTGCCCGTGGAAGCTACACGACCCGGGCGACGCTGATTCTTCGCACCGAATCGGACCCTGCCGCCCTCGCGGACACTCTGCGCAGCGAAGTCGCAACTCTCGATAAGAACCTTCCCGTGTTTCGGATCGAAACCATCCAAGAACACATGGCTCCGTCCCTCTGGCAGCAGAGGATGGCGACCGCGCTGATCAGCCTTTTCGGAATACTGGCGCTGGTTCTTGCCACGCTGGGACTTTACGGAGTGATGGCGTATTCGGTCGCCCAGCGAACCCGCGAAATCGGCATCCGCATGGCGCTGGGCGCGGAGCGCGTGGATGTGCTGCGCGAAGTTATTGGTCAGGGTCTATGGCTGGTGGTGGCCGGCGTAGGCGGGGGAATTGGCGGAGCTCTGCTGTTAATGCGTTTCCTTGCCACTCTGCTTTATGGCATTGCGCCCTATGACCCTACCACTTTCACCGGCGTGGCGATTCTGATGGCCGCCGTGGCGCTGGCGGCAAGCTACATCCCGGCCCGCCGGGCATCGAAGGTCGATCCCATGGTGGCGCTGAGGTATGAATAAGGACTGTTCATCAGTGGGAGGCTTGAATCACATGCGAGTCCTGCTCTCACGATTGCTGGGCATCTTTCGCAAGGCGCACTGCGACGAAGAACTTGACATGGAACTGCGCTCACATCTCGATCTGCTGGTTGACGAAAAGGTAAGACAAGGGATGACCCCGGATGAAGCCCACTGCGTCGCACTGCGCAGCTTTGGCGGCGTTGAGCAAACCAGGGAAAATTGCCGCGACCAGCGTGGCCTGCCCTGGCTTGAGTCGTTCTTTCAGGACCTCCGCTACGGCTTACGGCAGTTGCGGAAGAATCCCGGCTTCACGGCGGTAGCCGTCGTTACACTCGCGCTCGGCATCGGTGCCAACGCGGCGATTTTCTCCGTCATCAATGCCGCGCTGCTTCACCCGCTGCCCTATCCCCATGCGGAGCGCCTGGTGTTTTTGAACGGCGCTCCGGTCTTCCGGCAGGTCCCGGAATCAAAACCAAGTGGATCGCTGCAAATCAAGGAGTGGCTCCAGCGAGCGCAGTCCTTTGAGGAGACGTCGGTCTATCAAACCGGCGAGGTGAATTTGGCGGGAGCCGACCTGCCCGACCGGATGAATGGGGCCGATGTGACCACGGATTTCTTCCGTGTGCTGGGCGTTCAGCCTTATGGCCGAGCATTTCTTGCCGAAGAATCCGTGCCCGGCCGCGACCATGTTGCAGTTTTGAGCGACCAGCTTTGCCGCCGGTTTGGCCCACCTGCTGACGTCGTGGGCCGGTCAGTGCAAGTGAACGGCATGGAGTTCAAAGTTGTGGGCGTCATGCCACCAGGCATCAACTTTCCGGGCAGAACCCAGATTTGGATGCCCCTGCCAATGCCCTGGACATTTGGGGCAGGTCACATTGACGCCAACACGATTTATTTCACGCCCATCGCCCGACTGCGCGCAGGCGTAAGTTTAGTGCAGGCACGCGATGAGGTCATTCGACTGGCTTTTGCCGGGGACAAAGCCGGCGCCGACGAGGCGCGCAAATCCTTCCAGGTCACCCAGGTTCGCGAAGCTCTGGTGGAGAATGACCGTCCCGTGCTCTGGCTGCTGTTGGGCGCGGTGGGGTTCGTTCTGCTCATCGCCTGCGCGGACGTCGCCAATCTGCTGCTCACTCGCGCCGTGGTGCGGGAAAAGGAAATGACGCTGCGCGCGGCCCTGGGCGCGTCCCGCTCGCGGCTTGTTCGCCAGACGCTGGCGGAAAGCCTTCTGCTCTCCTGTCTGGGCGCAGGGGCGGGATTGCTCCTCGCCGCCTGGAGCCTGGCGGGAATCCGGCTTTTGATTCCCTCCAACATGTTGCTTGCGGCGCCGGTGCGGATTGATGCGCCCGTCCTGGAATTCACGCTGGCCATTTCTCTTGCCGGTGGTCTCTTCTTCGGGCTGTTCCCTTCTTTCCACGCATTTCAACAGGATCTCAACCGCTCCCTGAAAGAAGGCGGGTTTATCGGCTCGGGGGATCGAGGGCTTATGGGAGGCGCACGCGGGATCCTGACGGTTTCGGAGGGTGCATTGTCGCTGGTGCTGCTCATCGGCGCAGGGCTGCTTATCAGGAGCTTCGCACGGCTGAGCGAAGTCAATCCGGGATTCAATCCTCAACGTCTGTTGACCACGCAGGTGGATCTGGCTGAAGCCCGTTACCGGGAATCGTCACAGCGAATCGAGTTTTTTGAAGGCGTGCTGGGGCGTGTCGCGGCCCTTCCCGGGGTGCACAGCGCCGCGTTCACCAGCAATCTGCCTTTGGGCGGGGCCGTCGCGACTTCCTGGTTTGCCTTGCAGTCCAAAGAGCCCTCGACAAAGGTGCCGCAAGGCGATTCCCGATTCGCTCTGATTACCATTGTCAGCCCCGCTTATTTCCGCACCATGGGCATCCCTCTGCTCGCGGGAAGATTGTTTTCCGACGGCGATGGCGACGGGGCGCCCAAAGTGGCGATCATCAGCGCGACTTTGGCGCAGGCGTACTGGGGGAAAGAGACTCCGCTGAGCAAGCACATCAGCATGCCGGGACCGAAGCCAGATTGGCTGGAAATTGTTGGGGTTGTTGGCGACACGCGCCATGCCGGGCTTTCCGCCGAGCCCTCCGAGGAGCTTTACGTTCCATTGCGCCAGCATGCCAGCATCGCGAGCTACCTGGTTGTTCGCACGGAGGGCACTCCGAACCTGATCGCCGCGGAGGTACGCCGCGCCCTCGCCGAAGTGGACAAGAATGAACCCTTCTCCGTCTTTCTCACCATGGAGCAGAACATTTCGAATTCCATGGCGCCATCGCGATTCCGCACCGTGCTGCTTGGCATCTTTGCGTTTCTCGCCTTGACGCTGGCCGTAGTGGGCCTTTACGGCGTGATGTCCTACACCGTGAGCCGGCGAACCCACGAAATCGGCGTGCGCATGGCCATGGGTGCCCGGCGCGGGGATGTGCTCAGGATGGTGGTTGGCCAGGGATTCAAATTGACACTGGCGGGGTTGGGAATCGGGCTTATTGGTTCGTTGGCGCTGACACGATTGCTATCGAACCTGCTCTTTGGGGTCGCGCCGTTCGATCCAATCACCTTCGGGATTGCGTCGCTCGTGCTGACCGTGGCCGCCCTGCTGGCCGGGTACATTCCTGCCCGCCGGGCCACCAGGGTCGATCCGATGGTGGCATTGAGGTATGAATAGAACATTGGTTTGTGGTTAGTGATAACAGGCCTGACGCATGTAATCACCCCCATCCTGCCTCAAGGGAGGGGGTCGTTTGAACAGGAGACTATTCTTTGACACGGGCGCGCATTCTGCTTTCGCGATTCTTCAGCCTGTTTCGCCGCTCCGAACAAGAGCTTGAATTCGATCAGGAACTGCGCTCGCATCTGGATTGGCTGGCGGAAGAGAACTTGCGAAAGGGCATGACGACTGAAGAGGCCCGTTACTCGGCACTGCGGAGCTTCGGCGGGGTGGAACAAGCCAAGATGAACCATCGCGAGCAACGTGGCCTGCCTTCCGTGGAGTCATTTTTCCAGGATCTTCACTACGGATTCCGCATGGCGTGGAAGTGGCGCGGGCTGACGGCAATTTTAGCTCTCACACTCGCGCTCGGCATCGGGGCGAACACAGCGATTTTCAGCCTGGTCAACAGCTTTCTGCTTCGCCCTCTGCCGGTGGCTCAGCCGCAGAGCATCGCCGTGCTGGCCATTCAGCAAAAAGATGCACCCGTGGGCTCTTCGGGATTTTCTTATCCCGAACTCGTTGACTTCCGCAACCAAGCCGACTCATTCTCGTCGATTTTCGGAGTCGTGCTGGGGACTGTGGAGCTGAACGCCGACAACCGCTCGGACCAATGCGCGGCGAATTACGTTACAGCAAACTTCTTTACGTCGCTGGGGATTGCGCCCGCCATGGGGCGCTTCATTCTGCCAAGCGAAGGCGAAGCCCAGGGAATTCCACCCGTCGCTGTGATCGGATATTCGTACTGGCAGAATCGGTTTGGCGGCGATTCCGGGGCCATCGGCAAGCACATCCAAATCGACGGCCAGCCCGCCACCATCGTGGGCGTCGCCCCGTCCGATTTCCACGGGATGTTTTCCCTTTTCGAGACGGACGTCTATCTTCCCTACGGCGCGCTGGCGCTGGAGAAACCTGCTAACCTTGTATGGAGCCGGCGCGACATGCGGCCGTTGCTGGTATTCAGCCGGATCAAGCCCGGCGTGAGCATTCCCCAGGCGCAAGCAAGCGTGGATGTGATCGTTCAACGGCTGGGGGAACAATTCCCTGCGTCGGACAAGTTCATGACCGTCCGCGTGGTGCCGGAAAAAGCCGCGCGCCCCATCCCCTACGCGAACACCTTTTTTACCACGGCTGCGGGTCTGTTTCTGGTTCTTGCCGGGTTGGTGCTTTTGCTCGCCGCCCTGAATGTCGAAAATCTCATGCTGGTGCGCGGAACGGCACGACAACGAGAGATGGGAATCCGCGCGGCCCTCGGCGCAGGCAGAAATCGCCTGATCCGGCAGATGCTGACGGAATGCCTGTTGCTCGCGGTCTTGGCAGGCGCGGCAGGACTGGTGATTGGCTATTGGGCCAGCCGCCTGATGGGCTCGATCCATCCTGTGGGGTTTCCGGTCCATCTGGATTCAAATTTCGATTGGCGTGTATTTGCGTACACACTCACGCTCGCTCTGGCTTGCGGATTTCTGGTGGGTTTGCTGCCCGCCGTGCACGCTTGTTCCCGGGATTCCAATTCCCTGCTTCACCAGGGCGGACAGGGCTCGGCAACCACACCCAGTCTTCCCCGCGTTCGGAATTTTCTGGTGGTGGCACAGGTGGCGGGCTCCCTGGCGCTTCTGGTGGTGGCGGGAGTTTTTGTCGATAGCCTGCGAAATGTCCGCCAGCTTGACCTTGGCTTCGAGCCTGATCATCTGCTGAACGTCACCATGGATCCCAGCCGGATTCACTACGATGCGGCGCGAGCGAAGGAATTCTATCTCGCTCTCGAATCCCGCGTCGCTTCCCTGCCCGGAGTGCAATCGGTCAGCCTTGCTTCGAACGTGCCGATGGGCGTGTTTCCCAGCAGCGCTTTGGTCGCCATTGAGGAGCACCCTGTACCACCAGGCCATTCGCTGCCGAAGATCGGGCTCAACCGGGTTGATGCGGCCTACTTCGCCACCATGCGCATCCCTATTTTGCGAGGGCGCAACTTTAGCGATGTCGATGACGAGCATTCCCCACCCGTGGCAATCATCAATCAGACCATGGCCGCGCAATATTGGCCCCACGAGGATCCGCTCGGCAAGCGGTTCAGCTTGAACGGATCGGCGGGCACGCACATCGAAGTTGTCGGCATGGTGCGCGACAGCAAATACAAATTCGTGAGCGAAGACCCGTCGCCATTCTTCTACGTTCCACTCGCCCAGGATTTTTCTTTCCGCCAGATTTTGCAGATCCGCACGACGGTGCTGCCGCAGTCGCTTTCCGCAGCGGTAACAAGCGAAATCAGCAGGCTTGCCCCGTCACTGAACATCATCGACCTGCGCACCATGCAGGAATCGCTCGAGGGCGCACTGGGATTTTATGTCTTCCGCCTGGCTGCAACGTTCGCCTCCATCATCGGCGGCGTGGGATTGGTCCTCGCCGTGATGGGCGTCTACGGCGTCGTCTCCTTCGCGGCGGCACAGCGCACCCGTGAAATCGGAATCCGCATGGCCCTGGGCGCGGACGCGAGTGACATCCTGTCAATGGTCTGGAGGCAAGGCTTGCGCCTGGTCCTCCTGGGCGCGGTCATTGGCCTGGTCCCCGCCATGCTCCTCACGAGGGCTTTGTGGCACTTCGTGATAGGGGTCAGCGCGAGTGACCCACCGGTTTATGCCGCCCCGTTGCTCCTGATTTTTGCTGTGGGACTTGCGGCCTGCTGGCTTCCCGCGCGAAAGGCGATGAAGGTCGATCCCATGGTGGCGTTGCGATATGAATGATGTTTTCGGTTGCCGGTAAATGCGCGCTGAGGGATCGGGATGAAATAGCAATTACGACTGAGGGCAGCTATGACTCAATTGAGAATTCTATTCGCACGAGTCCTGGGCCTCTTCCGCAGACGGCGGGAGGAGCATGAACTAGCCCAGGAAATGCGCGCCCATCTCGAAATGCTGACCGAGGAAATCGTGCGCAAAGGCTTGAGCCGCTCGGAAGCGCGCTATGCGGCCCTGCGCAGTTTCGACGGCGTGGAACAAAACAAGGAAAGCTATCGTGACCAACGAGGACTCTTATGGCTGGAATCGTTTCTCCTGGACGTTCGCTACGGCCTGCGCGGTTTAGCCAGGAATCCCGGCTTTGCTGCCATGGCCATTCTGACTCTGGCGCTCGGAATCGGCGCGAACACAGCCATTTTCAGCCTGATCGACGCGGTCATGCTGCGCTCACTGCCAGTGCAGAAGCCCGAAGAACTGGTGGAAATTCAAAGGTTGAATCCACGCACCGGAAATGCTGCCAACAGCTTCACCAATCCGATGTGGGAGGCATTCCGGGCACAGCAGGATATCTTTTCCAACGTCTTTGCCTGGGGCGACGACCGCTTTGACCTGTCAAACGGCGGTCAGGTGCGCAACGCCAACTCAATGTACGTGAGCGGAAATTATTTTGAGGCACTGGGTGTGCGGTCATCCTTCGGCCGGCTGATCAGCCCGGCTGACGACCAGAGGGGCTGCCCGGCTGTCGCCGTTCTCAGCTACGGATTCTGGCAGGAGAATTACGGCGGCGCGCCAAGCGCGGCCGGCAGCTCCATTTCTCTGGATCGTCATCGATTCCAGATTATCGGCGCCACCGCTCCGGGGTTTCTCGGGACGGAAGTGGGCCACAATTTCGATGTGGCTCTTCCCATCTGCGCGTCAGCATACTTTGACGGCAAAGAGTCGCGCCTGGACCACCATTCATGGTGGTGGCTGCAATTGATGAGTCGCATAAAACCACAGACCAGTTCGGGCACATTAAAGGCGGGGATGGAAACCCTCACACCGGGCGTGCTGGCCGCGTCCCTTCCGCAGAACTGGCCGGCCACGGCGCAGCAGAATTTCCTGAAACTCCGCCTGGTAACAGTGCCCGCCGCCCACGGCCTCTCGATTCTGCGCCGGCAATTCAAGCAACCGCTCAACGTCTTAATGGCAGTGGTCGGATTGGTGCTGCTGATCGCCTGCGCCAATATCGCCAGCCTGATGCTGGCGCGCGCCGCCGGCCGCAACAAGGAGATCGCTCTGCGCCGCGCCCTGGGAGCCTCCCGGACGCGGCTCGTTCGCCAGTTACTGACGGAGTGCCTGCTGGTTTCCTCCGCCGGTGCGCTCCTGGGGTTGGTCTTCGCCTATTGGGCAGCCGGGCTGCTGGTGCGGTACATTTCGACGGCTCGCGACCATGTCTTCCTTAACCTCGCGCCCGACAGCCGCGTGCTGGGTTTCACCGCTGCCATTGCCATTCTGACCGGCGTGATGTTTGGAATCCTTCCCGCACTCCGTTCCACGCGCGCATCACTGACCCTCGCGATGAAGGGCAAAGGCGATCCCGAGGGCCGCGGCCGTTCCCAGTTCAGCGGATGGATTGTTTCTGGACAGGTGGCCTGCTCGATGGTCTTGCTGGTGTGCGCGGGACTGTTCCTGCGCAGTTTCGCCAAACTCATCACCCTTGACATGGGTTTTGACCGCAACAACGTTCTGCTGATGCACCTTAATCTCGAAACGGCGAACGTCCCGCCGGAGCAGCGCCCGGCAGTTTTCGAAGACCTTGAGGTGAGATTGCGTGCGCTCCCGGGGGTGGTCTCCGCCAGCCGGTCGTGGAACACGCCCCTGACCGGTTATGAATGGAACCAATACATTCACCCGGACGCACCCAATCCCCCCACCGGTGAGGCCTCACTCGCGTATTTCAATACCGTCTCTCCAACTTACTTCGAAACCTTGCACATGCCCCTGTTGGCGGGCCGCGCCTTCAATAAGCAGGACGCGAAATCCACTCCTCCCGTTGCGATTGTCAATCAAACTCTGGCCCGACAGTTCTTTGCCGGGCTCGACCCCATCGGCAGGACCTTTCGAAAAGATGAAGCAGGGGGAAAGCTTGGGCCGCCGATCGAAGTTGTGGGTTTGGTGAAGGACTCAAAGTACGAGTCATTGCGCGAGGACACCTATCCAACCGCCTTTTTTCCCATCGCCCAGATCACGCCCGGAGACGGCTCCGAGGAGAGTTTTGAGCTTCGCACAGGCGTCCGACCCTCGTCTCTCGCCTCACAGGTGTCTGGCGCCGTGGCTTCGGTCAATCGCGGAATCTCCGTAGACTTCCACACGCTCGCGGAGCAAGTAGCCGATTCACTCGTGCAAGAACGGTTGCTCGCCCTGCTTTCTGGTTTTTTCGGCGGCTTGGCGCTGTTGCTCGCCATGATTGGCCTGTATGGAACGCTGAGCTACCTGGTGACCCAGCGGCAGACCGAATTCGGAGTACGCCTCGCGCTCGGAGCGGCACCCGGTTCAATTCTGCGCATGGTGATGCGCGATATGGGAGTGGTTCTGGCTGGAGGGCTCGTGGCAGGAGTCTGCATCTCCCTGGCGACGGTACAGCTCCTTCAGAATTTGCTTTTCAACCTTCACGCACGCGATGCGCTGACGCTGCTCGCATCAGCAGGCACGCTTGCCGCCGCAGCATTTATCGCGGCATGCCTTCCCGCTTACCGGGCTGCGCATGTTGATCCCATGGTGGCACTGAGAGAGGAGTAGTCGGTCTTAAGCCTTCGCTGCCGACCGACGACTTGGGACAATCCATGACTCGACTGCGTATTGGAATTTCGAGGTTGATGGGGCTCTTTGGAAAGGGACAAAAGGAGCAGGAGCTCGACCAGGAATTTCGCTCGCATCTTCTGATGTTGACGGAGGAGAACGTGCAAAAAGGCATGTCACCGGAAGACGCTCGTTACGCCGCACTGCGAAGTTTCGGCGGAGTGGAACAAACCAAGGAAGAATATCGCAACCAGCGCGGCATTCCTTCCCTTGAGTCGGTTCTTCAGGACATCCGCTATGGATTACGCCAGCTTCGCCGCAGCCCGGGTTTCACAACTGCCGCGGTGGTCACGCTGGCGCTGGGAATCGGCGCCAACACTGCAATCTTCAGCCTGGGCAATGCCTTTATGTTCCGTCCGCTCCCCGTTAAGAATGCAAATCTCCTCGCGATGGTGGCGGTACAGTACCACGCGGACGGTGAACCCAATCAGGTCTCTTATCTCGACTACGTCGATTTCAAAAAGCAATCCGACGTGTTCACCGACATGACTTTCTACAACCTCGATATGGCCGGCCTTGGTTATCAAGGCCATGCCGACCGCCTCGTAATGGCATTCGTCCCGAGCAATTTCTTCTCCATGCTCGGAATCCGCCCCGAGGTGGGCCGGCTCATCTCGCCAGGTGAAGGCGACGCGCCGAAGACCGGGCCCGTGGTAGTGCTCGGGCACTCCTATTGGCAGAGGCGCTTCGGAGGCGATCCGGGAATCGTCGGCCGCAGCGTCACGCTGGATGGGCAGGCCGTAATGGTAATCGGCGTCGTACCCAAGGAATTTCTGGGACCCTACACCATTATCGAAATGGATGCCTACGCACCGATTGGAATGCTCCCCCTGACCTCCGGTGAAGGCAGCTTTTTCACCGACCGCCGCGCCACGCAATTGCGCGTGCTCGGCACACTAAGACCCGGCGTTACCCCCAAGCAGGCGGAAGCGAACTTGAACCTCATCGCGCAGCGCCTGGCCAAGGAATATCCCGATACCGACCAGGGAGAAGTCGCGCGCGTAATTCCCGAGCGCCTGGCCCGCCCAGAGCCCGGCGTGGAAAGCTCCATCACCGTGGTGACGGCGGCCTTCTTGATTATGGTGGGACTGGTGTTGCTGATAGCCTGCTTCAATGTCGCCAACCTGCTCCTGGCTCGCGCGGCGGCACGGGAGAGGGAAGTGGCAGTGCGGGCGGCAATGGGCGCGAGTCGCGCGCGGCTGATTCGCCAGATGCTGACGGAGAGCCTGCTGCTGGCGCTGGCCGGTGCGGCGGGCGGAGCGCTGGCAGGAAATGCCGTGGCGCGCGGGATCCAAATGATCCACCCGCTGGGCGATTTCCAGATCCGTCTCCCCATGGAATTCGATTGGCGCATTTTTGCTTACGTGGCCGCCATCGCCATCCTGGCTGGAATCATTTCGGGCCTCGCTCCCGCATTGCGCACCTCCCGAACCCACTTGCAGCAGACCTTGCGCGAAAGCGGCCGAGGCGTGGTTGGCGACACTCGCAAGCACTGGATGCGCAACGGCCTGGTCATCGCGCAGGTGGCAGGCTCGCTGGTGGTGCTGGTGGCGGCCGGGCTGTTTACGCGCAGCCTCGGCAACGCCGAGACTGTCGACCTGGGATACAACCCGCATCATGTCCTGAATTTGTGCATCGACCCGAAGCTCCAGGGTTACGACCAGGCACGCTCGGAAGCATTCTTCCGCGAGTTGCTGCGGCGTGTACAGTTGCTCCCCGGCGTGGAATCCGCCAGCCTGGCTTTCTCCGTTCCCTTGGGCTATTACGGTGACGGTTCCGCTGTTTACGCGGAAGGACACCCGCTTCCCCCAGGCCAGCGCGCCCCCGGAGCGGGCATGAACTGCGTCAGCCCCGGATACTTCACGACCATGCAGATGAAAATCCTCAGCGGGCGAGCGTTTACCGACGCTGACACCGCATCCTCACCGCGCGTCGCGGTCGTCAACCAGACTATGGCCAGGAAACTGTGGCCCAATCAAGATGCGCTGGGCCAGCGATTCCGCATGGCCGGCTCCGAAGGACCGATTGCACCCAATTCCCAAGCCAGCCAGAATGCCTGGATCACCGTCGTCGGCGTGGCGCGGGACGCCAAGCTGCAAGACCTGATGGACGCTGCCCACAGCTTTTTTTTCCTCCCCCAGGCGCAAAAATACAAATCGATGCATGTCCTGCACCTGCGCACTTCCGGTCCGCCTGAAACCCTGCGAGGTCCGGCCGAGGCGCTGGCGCGTGAACTCGACCCGGATCTGCCGATTTACGACGTTATGACCATGGACCAGGCCATGTCCGGCGCCAACGGATACTTTCTTTACCAGGCGGGAGCCGCCCTCGCCGCCGCCCTGGGCGCGGTGGGACTGCTGCTGGCCGTGGTGGGAATTTACGGCGTGGTATCCTACGGAGCAACCCAGCGCCGGCACGAAATTGGCATCCGCCGGGCTCTGGGCGCGCAAACCTCAAACGTTTTGGCGCTCGTCATCCGCCATGCTGCGGTTCTGGTTGGTGCGGGAGTGGGCGTCGGAATCGTCGCTGCGCTAGGCATCAATCGATTGCTCGCGAGCCTGCTGGTGGGCGTGACCGCGCACGATCCTTTGACCCTGATCGGCGCCGCGGCATTAATGCTGGCGGTGGCGCTGGTGGCCTGCTACCTTCCCGCCCGCCGCGCGGCGAAAGTGGATCCCATGGTGGCTCTGAAATATGAGTGAGTGGTTGCTCGACACGTTCTTTCGAGACATACGCTACGCCCTGCGCATGACCGCAAAGTGGCGCGGCCTGAGCGCCGTGCTGATTGTCACCCTGGCGCTGGGCATTGGTGCGAACACGGCGATATTCAGCGTGCTGAATGGATGGCTGCTTCGGCCTCTGCCCGTCCTCGCCCCTGATCAAATCGTAGTACTGGCCTTTCACCCCAAGGGCCTGCGCGATTCCAAATTCTCTTTCCTCAACCTTCAGGATTTTCGCAAGCAGGCCGGCGCTTTTTCCGATGTGTTTGCTTATTCCGTGGGTGTAGCAGGCCTGAGCGTGGATGGCCGAGCGAGCGAATTCGCCTACAGCGCGGTGACGGGCAATTATTTCCAAGCATTAGGAATCAAAGCGGAAGTTGGGCGATTGCTCCTCCCAGGCGAACGCGAAAAGCCCGGTGAGGACCTGCTGCTCGTTCTTGATTATTCCTGCTGGCAGCGCGTTTTCGGCGGGGACCGCGGCGTCCTTGGCAAGGCAGTGCTGATCAACGGGAAGCCCGCCACAATCATTGGCGTCGCGCCCAGGGATTTTCACGGCACCTTTTTCGCTTTCAACATGGATGGTTATCTCTCCTTGAATGGTATCCCACTTGTTGCGGGTGCGAGTGGTTTCTGGAAAGACCGGCGCGATCGCAGCCTGATGACGCTTGCTCGCCTCAAGCCTGGAGTAAGCATCGCCCGGGCACAGAGCTCCGTGGACGTGGTCACTGACCGCCTGAGCGCGCAATACGCTGACATGATTCCGGGCGCCACCACCCGTGTCATCCCCGAACGCCTGGCGCGACCGGCGCCGTTCGTCACCGACCTCGTCCCTGTCATTGCCGGACTCTTTCTTGTGCTGCCCGCATTGGTATTGCTGTTGGCGTGCCTGAACGTGGCCAACATTCTGCTGGCGCGGGCCAGCGTGAGGAAGCGCGAGATGGCCATCCGCGCCGCGCTGGGAGCAAGGCGCGGCAGGCTGATCCGGCAGATGCTTACAGAAAGCATGCTGCTGGCGCTTCTCGGCTGTGCAGGGGGACTGCTGCTGGGTGAGTGGGCAGTACGGACGAGCGGCGTGATGCTTCACTCCGTAACTTCTTTGACCTCGAACCTGGGTTTTAGTCTCGATGCCGGCCTCGACTGGAGGGTTTTCGCCTACACGCTGGCAACAGCCGCACTCTCGGCGCTCCTGGTCGGTGTGTGGCCGGCCTTGCGGCTTGGTGCAGTGAACCTGGGCGACGTGCTCCACGAAGGAGGAAGGGCCAATTCGGGTGGAACGGGACGTCAGGCGGTTCGTAGCGCCCTTCTGGTGGCGCAGGTGGCGGGATCACTGATGTTGCTGATCGTCGCAGGGCTGTTCGTGCGCAGCCTGGATCGCGCCGAGCACATGGACCTTGGTTTTGATCCCGACCGCGTGCTTAACGTCACGCTGGACGCCACTCAGATCGGTTACGACTCAACACGCGCCCGGGCTTTTTACCACGACCTTGAAGACCGGGTGCGCGTGCTGCCGGGCGTCCAGTCCGCCAGCCTAGCTTTAACCGTGCCGCTCGGCGCTCCCAGTCCAGTAAGTTCCATTTACGTTGACGGGCAGCCGCTTGCCCCTGGACAGTTGCCTCCGGAGATTCCCTTCGACGGGGTTGATCCACCTTATTTTGAGACGATGCGTATCCCCCTGGTGGCGGGCCGTGCCTTTGCGGATTCCGACGCGGAAAATTCGCCGGCGGTGGCGATTGTGAATCAGGCCATGGCCAGAAAGTTCTGGCCCCATGAGGTTCCCGTGGGCAAACGCTTCAGCCTGAAGAGCCCCACAGGTCCGTTTGTTCAAGTGGTGGGCGTGGCGCGCGACGGGCAGTCAATGTGGACCCTTTCCGCGGACATCCGGCCGTACTTCTATCTTCCTCTCACGCAGCACTTCAGTCCCGCGCTGGCGCTCCAATTTCGGTCGTCCGTTCCGCCGGAATCGCTCAGTGGCGCCGTTCAGACGGAGGTCCGCAAGCTCGCTCCCGATCTTCCCATCATCGATATCCGCACTATGGAGGAGGGGGTTCACGGTCTCGGGGGATTGTTCATATTGCGTCTGGCCGCATCCCTTTCGGCAGTCATGGGAATCCTCGGATTGATTCTGGCTACAGTCGGCGTGTATGGCGTAGTCTCTTTCAACGCGGCTCAACGCACCCGCGAAATCGGCATTCGCATAGCCCTGGGCGCCAGTCGTCGCGACGTGCTGGGAGCCATTCTTCGTCAGGGAATGCAATTAACCGTGGTAGGTATGGCGCTGGGATTGGGCGGTGCGCTGGCACTCAGCCGTGTGATGCGGAATATGTTGATAGGCGTTCAGCCGGGTGATCCTGATACCTTCGCCGGAGTGTCGTTGATCTTGCTCGCTGTCGCGCTCGTGGCCAGCTATCTGCCGGCTCGGCGGGCGACCCGAGTCGATCCGATGGTGGCGCTACGGCACGAATGAGCGATAAGTGGTTCGTCGCGGGCGGACGAAGTTGCCCCTGGAGGGCTTGAAAGTGCTGATGTCACGGTTCTTCGGCCTGTTTCGAAGAGAGCGCCGCGAAGCGGACTTGAATGAAGAAATGCGCTCGCATCTCGACATGCTCACTGAGGAGAATATGCGCAAAGGCATGACTCCCAAGGACGCCCGCTACGCGGCGCTGCGGCGATTCGGTGGCGTGGAGCAGACGAAGCAGAGGTATCGCGACCAACGCGGGCTGCCGTCGATTGAATCGTTTTTTCAGGACATTCGCTATGCCCTCCGCGGGCTGCGCAGGAATCCAGTGTTCACAGCCGTCGTCATTGTAACGCTGGCTTTGGGAATCGCCGCGTCCACGGCGGTGTTCAGCGTAGTTGATCCGCTCCTGTTTCGCAGCCTTCCCTATCCCAAAGACGATCAGCTTGTTTCGCTCGGATACATGGGGCCGGTCGACAACAACGAGTTCAATGTGGTGAGCAGTTATCTCGACTGGCAGCGGGCTCAGACACCGTTCCAAACGATTACCGCCATGCGGCCCGGCGTCGGCTGCGCCGCGATGGTTGGCGACGTGCCTCGCCGCGTCAACTGTTACGCCGTGGACGGCAATTTTCTCCAGACCTTCGGAGTTGCTCCCCTGCTGGGCCGCGAATTCAGCGTGGACGACAATCGCCCGCACGCTCCGGGCGTGGGGTTGCTCTCCTACGGCTTCTGGCGAAGTGCGTTTGGCGGCGACCCGAAGGCACTCGGCAGAACCATGATCCTGGATGACGAGCCCGTCCAGATCATTGGCGTTCTTCCAAAGAATTTCGAGATGCCGCAGCTCGGCGAGATCGACGTAATGACGCCCGCGCATCTCGACCCGAGCCTGCCGCGGTCAGCAAATTCCGGCTCTGCCCTGCGGACGTTCGCTCGCCTGCGCCCCGGCGTGTCGATCGAACAGGCGCGCGACCAGATGCTCCCGCTTT
>JASHTY010000422.1 GCA_030040315.1 Terriglobia bacterium
GAGTTTCCTTGAAGTCGGCGGTCACCCAGATGTTCTGGCTGTCGAGCGGAACAATGGTCATCAACTGCTGGCCGGGCGAAACGTTCTGGCCCGGCTGAACCGAGCGTTGTCCCACGACTCCGGTGATGGGCGCGACGATGGTGGTGTACTGTAGGTTGAGCTGCGCCTGATGCAGGATGGCGCTGGATTTCTGGGTCTCAGCCGTCGCAGCCTGGGCGCGGGAATTCGTTACAGAGATTTGTTGCGGTCGCGTTTCAGCGTATTGCAACTGGGCCTGAGCTTGTTCGAGGCGCGCGCGCGCCTGCGTGACCGCCTGTTCCGCGGCCGCGGAGTTGGCACGCGCGGCCTGCACGGCGGCAGCCGTGGCCTTCTGGGTATCAACGGCCTGAGTGTAGCGCTGCTGTGGGATTTCATCTTTTTCGGCCAGCGGTTTGTATCGGGTAACGTCATCTTGAGCTTTCAGGTCGTTGGCTTCAGCCTCAAGCACGGCGGCCTGCGAGCTGTCAAATTGCCGCTGGGCGCCGGCCAGACCTGCGCGCTCGTTGTCAACGTCGGCCTGAGCGGTGGAAAGTTGGCTCGAGGTGTTGATGGAAGTAAGCGGCACCGTGGTATTCAGCGCATCGGAGCTTGCCTGGTCATCTGCCAAAGCCGCCTGGGCGTTGGCCACGGCCACGCGATAGTCTTCAGGATCGAGTTGCACCAGAACCGTGCCCGCCTCGACGTACTGGTTGTCGTCAACCGTAACGCGGGTGACGTATCCGGAGACGCGTGCGCTGACGGGATAGATGTAGCCGTCAATCTCCGCGTCGTCCGTGGATTCGTACATGGAAAAGTAGCGAAAGAGCAGGACGGAGGCCACAACCACCGCCGCGAGGATCAAAAAGATCACCAACCGCTTCAACCCACGGGGGCGGCGTGCAGGAGCGCGGCCGGGGCCCACGCCGGGGCCGATCGGGGCGGAGCTTACAGGGCTGGTGCTCTCAGGAATTTGCGTTGCTGTGTCTGCCATACTTACCTCACTCCCAGATATTGCAGCGCCGATTGTTCGGCGGTGCCCATCGCTTGCGCGAGGGAAATTTTTGCCAGATTGAATTGATAGAGACTCGCGATGTTCGATTGGTTCGCCGAGGCCACAGATTCCTGCGCCTGGACGACCTCGAGATTATCCGCCACGCCGGCCTTAAAGCGATCCTGCGCCTGGGCCAGCGTTTGATTTGCAAGGTCGATGTTGCTCTTCGTGACGGCCACCAGCTCCGAGGAAGATTTTAGGTTCAGGAAGGCGGTCCGCACCTGGTCATCGATTTTGCCTTCCAGGTCGGCGAGCTCCGCCTTGCGCTGCTGCAGTGCCGCGTCCGCCTGCAACTTGTCCGCGCGCACCCGGCTGCCCTGAAATATTGGAACGTTCAGGGACAGTGAAAAATCCACGGTCTCATGCGACGTGCCGAAGTTCGGGCTGCCAATGTCACCGAAATCGGTGGCGGTCGATAATGTCGGATAATTTTCAGCAGCCACGGCTTTGGTGGCAAGTTCCGCCGCGTGCACACGCGCCTTGGCGCTGAGATAATCCGGGCGGGTGGTGCGCGCCTGTTGAAGCGCCTGCTCCAAAGTTATCTCTCCCAAAGGCGCGTACGGAACGGAATCGGTGATGCGGAACTCCTGGCCGTTCGGCAAGCCAATCACGCGTCCCAAGGTGAGCTTGTCAATATCGAGCTGGTTTTGAGCTGCAATCAGGCGCTGCTGCTGCGTCTGGAGTTCCACGTGTGCGCGCAGCAGGTCGATGCTGGCGATTACGCCATGCTTGTTCTGGTCTACGCTGTTATTGTAGAGCGTCTGCGCCGTCTGCACCTGTGCGCTTGTGGAGTCCACCGTCGCCGCGTCTGAAATCACCAGCAGATAGGCGCTGCCGGTTGTAAACACCACCAGGTCGCGGTCGCTCTTGTAGGTGTACTGCGCCGCGGACTCCGATTCCGCCGATGCCTTCCAATTCTTGATGTTCGACCAACTGAAAAGTTCCTGGGAATAGTAGGCGCGTGCGTCGCCTACGCCGAAGGGCCCGGCAATGATGGGGATATTGACCCCGGGAATTTTGAAGTTCAAGCCCAGAGTCTTGAAATCAACCTGTTGGACGGACGCTGCAATGCGCGCTGAAATGTTGGGCAGCAGGGCGTTCAGCGTGGTCAGGCGGACGGCATGGGCGGCGCGAGTGTCTTGACTGCTTTCCACGGCCCCCAGATTGTACTTCAGAGCCAGATCGAAGGCCTGCTTAAGAGATAGATCGATGGTCGTGCCGGTGGGCTGTCCGGAAGGCACGCTGCCCAGAAAGGGACTCTGCCCCTGCGCTCCGGCGATCCGTGCAAACACCAGCACCAGGGCAAGGAGTGCTGGGAGAGGGTAGTTCAGGGGCCGGATGAAGTGGCTGCGTAGCATTGGGACTCCTCATGCTCAGAAATTGCCGGTCAGACTCGTTGCTTCGCGAACCTTGCAAACGAATCAAGGATGATTTCGACGGCGTTATCTTCCCCCACTCCGGAATTCACCATCAGGTGGAAGCGGTGCCGGTCAGGCCATTCCACTTGGAAGTATTCCTTAATAAAGATGGCGCGATCGCGGTCAATGGTTTCGGCAAGCTCAACGGCTTCCTTCTGGCTCTTGTTGCGAAGCCGGAGCCGGCGCACCCTTTCTTCAAAGGGCGCATAGACGAAAACGTGGTAGGCGTCGTGACGATCGCCGAGATAGTACGCGGACCCGCGGCCCACAATCACGGCATTGCCCGTCTCGGCAATCTCACGAACGATTTTCTGAACGTTTTCGCGCACGCAATCATTGTCAACCATGGTGTAGCGTGGGGCGTTTTGACTGCCTTCGAAACTGCCGCGCATGAAGGCCTTGAGCAAGCGCTGGTAAACGGGGTCCCGGCGCTCCTCGTGCTTTTCCACGGCCCGGCAATCGCAGTCCAGCCGGCGGGCGATTTCCTCGGTCAACAACTGATCCCACAGCTTCCAACCCAGCCGCGCAGAAACCTTGGCGGCAATTTCGCCTCCGCCGCTGCCATATTCGCGATCAAGAGTGAGAATTCGATAGGGCATAACTCCCTCGTCGTACCAGCTTTTATTCCATCGCCCGTGGGCCCCCCGCGCCCGGGTCGTTCCTGCGGAGCGCGAATGAGCAAACGAACATGATGGCTGCGCCGATCGCCAGAACCCAGTAGGTGTCAATGTAAGCGAGCAGCGTGGCCTGGCCGATGAGCCCCCCGTAAAGGCGCGCGTAAGCCTGACTGGCCGCCCGCGAGGCTTGCAATCCGGCAGTCTCCAGACGAGACGCTAACCCGCTCGCCGCAATCGACAATGCCGGCCGCCCGACCGTGACGTGGGCAACCAGGTAAACCTGATGGACTTGCGCCCGACGCGCCAGCAGCGTGGTGACCATCGAGGTTCCGATGCTGCTCCCGATGTTGCGCATAAAATTTACCAGCCCGGCGACGCTATTGCTCTTTTCCGTCGGTATGCCCACGTATGATACCAAGTTAATCGGGACGAAGAGGAAACCCAAGCCGAACACCTGGTACACCCGCAACAGGCTGGCGAAACTGAAGCTCATCTCAAGGTCCAGGCGCTGCGTTGAATAAAACATGGCAAGCGCAAGCGTCAGCCAGCCGAAGGCGATGATGTAGCGCGCCTGCACCTTGGAAACGAGCGTCCCCGTTGCGGGCATCAGGAACAGCAAGATGGCCCCGCCTCCCGACAGCACCAGGCCCGCCGACTCCGCCGTATATCCCATGAGCGTCTGAAGGTAGAGCGGCATCATCACCAGGCTCGAAAATAGCATTATTCCCAGGGCGAACATCATGGCGTTGGCGCTCAGAAAGTTAAGATTTTTGAACAAGTGAACATCGATGATGGGCTTTTTGTAGAACCACTCCCAGATAACCAGGGAAATCAATCCCACAGCGGCAATTACCGCCAGCGTGAGGATGAAGTGGGAACCAAACCAATCGTCCTCCTGCCCCTTGTCAAGCATGACCTGCAATGCGCCCACTCCCAGGGCGAGGAGCGACACACCGATGTAATCGATCTTGATGCCTCCGCCGATCGCCCGCTTTGCCCACGGCGGGTCCTCCACCAGGCGATAGACGAGCAACAAGGTCAAGATTCCCACTGGAAGATTGATGAAAAAAATCCATCGCCAGGTGTAATTGTCCGTGATCCAGCCGCCCAGCGTGGGTCCGATAGTGGGTGCGATGATGGTGGTGATGCCGTACAGCGCGAATGCCATGCCGCGCTTTTCGGGCGGAAAAACGTCCGCCAGGATGGCCTGAGCCATGGGCTGGAGTCCGCCGCCGCCGGCCCCCTGCATGACTCGAAAGAGAATGATGGTGCCTAGGCTCGGAGCGAATCCGCAAAGCATGGAACTGAGCGTGAAGATGACCAGGCACATCATGAAGAAGCGCTTCCGCCCCAGCACGCTGGCGAACCAGCCGCTGATGGGCAGCACGATCGCATTCGATACCAGGTAGGAAGTAAGCACCCACGTGCTCTCATCGTTGCTCGCGCCCAGACTTCCGGCCATGTAAGGCAGCGCTACGTTGGCGATGCTGGTGTCCAGCACCTCCATAAATGCCGCCATGGCGACTACGACGCCAATCAGCCAGGGATTGAAGGCCGGCTTCCAGGGTTGCGGAACCGCTGGCGCAGCGCCCCCACCTGCATTGTTTCCACGTTGCGAGTTGTTGGAGACCGCATCAGCTTCTGACATAATGTCGCGTTTGAGCTTTGATGCTTGGCGCGGCTGTTTTGGTTCGGGGTTTCGGGTCGATAGATTGGCCCTCGGGAACGATATAGTATTGGAGTCGAAAGGAATTTTCCATGACATCCACACCGGATAACGGAATCGTCAACCTGCCCTGCAATCAGTCCGTTGAGGAAGCCGTGGAGAAACTGGAAGCCATGCTGGGCGAGAAAAACGCGACGTTGTTCGCCCTCGTCGATCATAGCGGGGAAGCAATCAAAGTGGGAATTGATATGCGGCCCACCAAGCTGCTGATCTTCGGCAATCCCATTGCCGGGACGCCGCTGATGCTGGCAGCGCCTAGCTGCGCGATTGATCTTCCGCTCAAGCTCCTG
>JASHTY010000007.1 GCA_030040315.1 Terriglobia bacterium
CCCTTTATCTAAACCAGCCACAGCCAGAATCGTCCCGAGAATTATTGACGAAATTCAATCCAATCTCTAGATTATGTTTACTAAAGTGGCAATAATATACTTGACACACAAGACGATTCGGCGTATGCTGTTCTTAGTTAGAGAGGTCGCAAGATGAAAAAGCCCGTAACTCTTCAGCAGGCAATAGTTTATTTCGCAGACGCAACCCGTGCTTTCGATTATGCCAAGTTTCTCCGCTGGCCGGATGGCAAGGTTACGTGCCCCCGCTGCGGTTCCGAGAAAAACTCCTTCGTCAAGACCCGCAGCTTGTGGTTCTGCAACGGCTGCAAGAAACAGTTCACGGTGAAGGTTGGAACGATCTTCGAGGATTCCCCGATTGGTCTCGACAAGTGGATGACGGCAGTTTGGATGATCTGCAACTGCAAGAACGGCATCAGCAGCTACGAACTTCATCGCGCTATCGGCGTGACGCAAAAGACGGCATGGTTTATGCTGCACCGGGTTCGTGAGGCGATGCGGAGCGGATCGTTCATGCGCCTTGGTCAAGAGGGTGGCCCGGTTGAAGCGGATGAAGCCTTCATCGGCGGAACGCCCAAGAACATGCACGCCCGGAAGCGCAGCATGATTCGCAATCAGCACATCCCCAAGCCTTCCGTGTTCGGCCTGTTGGACCGCGAGACCCGCGAAGTGCGCGCCAAGGTTGTGCACGATGTGAAGCGCGACACATTGATGAATGTGATCCTTGACCAAGTTGCGCCGAGGTCTAAGATTTACACCGATGCGTACAAAGCCTATGAGACGCTCCCGCAGCATCAGTACATTCACGAAGCCGTCAACCATCTTGACGAGTACGTTCGCGGCGAGGTCCACACGCAGGGCCTTGAGAATTTCTGGAGTCTCTTGAAGCGGGGACTCAAGGGCACTTACGTTGCGGTCGAACCGTTCCACCTTGACCGTTATGTTGCGGAGCAGGTTTTCCGGTTCAACAACCGGGCCACGAAGGATAACCCACTTACCGACGAAGATCGCTTCGTTCTTGCCATGACACAAGCCGCAGGACGCCGTCTTACTTACGCGGACCTCATGGGTCGCGGGGCCGATTGATACACGGCGCAAACGTGAAGGACGCGGCAAGCGCATTAGCTCTTCTTCTTTCCCGGAGCAGCCTTCTTCTTAGGCTGCTTCTCTATTTTGGGGGGCTTTGGAGCGCGAAACAGCTTCTGCATGGTTTCCTCGAAGTTCTTTCGCGCTTCTGCGCCTTTGCGGTATTCGAGTTTCATTGTCTCCTAATCCTCATGCTCGTCCCGGTATGAAGTAGATTGATCCCCCGAGGAATACAGACTGAAGGAAACATTTTTGCTGGTGTGATGAACTTCTTTGCTCCCCACGACGTGGTAACTGATTGAGTAGTCGATCTCACCTTCAACAGGACTCTTCAATACGTCCGGAAGCTTTTGAATGTCAGGAGCGCGAAATATGCTCTCACTGCCAGGGTAGGCATACACGGTTCTGCCGGGCAGTCGGCTTATATCTGCGGACATTGAATCGATGGTCACGCTCAATTTATCAACGTGGTATTCAATTAGGCGATCTTGCTTGTTCGTAAAGCGAAGACCAACCTGAATTGTTCCTGATTTGTCTGTAATGGGCTGGTTGTCAAATCGAAACTTCTTGATTTCCAAACCATTGAGATAAAGTGATCCGGCCATCCGCCCAACTTCATTCTCCTTGTATTGATCCTGCCACGCTTGGAAGGCGGACGTCAGGAATCCCAAGAGAAGAAATGCTATGTACACCCAATTTGGTATGTGCCAGTTTTTGACGAGCCCGGCGACAAACAACAGCAAGACGATCAGGCTCCCCGTCCCCCAAGCGATGTAGTGATTTAGCAGAGCCATGGTGAAGGCTCCGATCTCGTCGAATGCAAACATGACGTGTTCTCCCCTCTGATGCAGAAGGGATGGATTTTTGTTTCCGAAGTTGAGAGAACTGAGTGTCCAGTTGGTAGCTTCTGCATCGCGCCAACCCTCCATTACACAAGCCTCATGGCTTGTGCGTCAAGTATGTTATTGCCACTAAAGTTCGTAATAAGCTGTGGGAAACTCGCCCGAACCGCATCGTTGTCACGCTGCGGTGCACCTCGGAATTCATCGCCGCGCCGGCGGAAGAATAAATATGCTCTACCCATCTCGATCCATACACTGCTCCACTCGGCTCCCACGGACGAAGGCCAACCGCGTCTCTGCGGCGCTTGTGCCCAACTCCGGCGATCTGCGTTGTCCTGAGGCCACGAATCAAAAACCAAGGGAGCAACGACGCGAGCCATTTTCCCCCTCGGGTTCTGAGCCCGATTGGACCTGCCGACCGCTTCTCATAACCGCGCAGACATATCTGCGGGGATTCACCTGGAGAGTCGGGCATGGAATTGCGGGTGCAATTGAAAATCTGCGAAGGGTGCGGCAGCCTTTTTTACCGCGCTGAGGCCGAAGGAAAGATTTATTGCCATGGATGTGACCGCAAGCTGAGAGATTTCCCCTCGCCGGAGAGCCGCAAGCGGCGCGGCCGTCCCGGCAAAACCATTCCCAGGATCTGGGCCGTGGCCGCGGGGGGTGTGCGATGAGCGCAGCCCTCCAGTTCGCCACCGCCCTGGCCCCGGCTCCGGAGCTGGCTCCGGACTTCACTGCGCCATGGCCGGGCATCGCCGCCGCGGCCGAGCGCCGCCCTCCCCGGCCTCTTCCTCCTGAACCGCAGGCCGGCGAGCCTCCCGTCAGCTTCGCCTTTTACCGCAGGCATACGGAGAGCATCCTGCGCCGTTATCTTTACGCCTCCATGCAGGTGGGCCGCGCCCCCTCCATCCTCTCTGATCCCGTGGGCCGCGGCTGGGCCTCCAGCCGCCCCATCCGCACCTTCGAGGACGCCGTCATCTTCGTCCTCGACGTGGAGCGCTGCCTTGACCGCCTCGATCTGCTCGATCGCCAGATCCTCAGCCGCATCGTGCTCCAGGAGTACACCCAGGCGGAGACCGCCGTGATGCTGGGCATGAGCACCCGCACCATCTCTTACAAACTTCCCCAGGCCCTCGACCG
>JASHTY010000050.1 GCA_030040315.1 Terriglobia bacterium
CAACCTGCGCGAGCAGCCGGCCGTGGCGCGCGCCGTACCGGAGGGCCGGCTCGCCGTGCACGGCTGGTATTACGACATCCTCACCGGCCGCATCGAGGCCTACGACGAAAAGCTGCGCCGGTTTGTGCCCCTCATGGGCTGAATGGGCGCGCAGTGAGTCCGCCCGCTGCTTGTTCCCTCGCGGAAGTTTGCGTGGCTTATACTGAGCGCGGCAATCCGGAAGCAGCCTGATCGGAGGAAGAGGATGTCTCCTGTACGCATTGACCCTTACCTGGCCGGAAATTTTCGGGTCTCCATCGATGGAATTACTGCGGCTCATTTCAGCGAGGTAATTGGGCTGGAGGCGGCCATCGACGTGGTCGACTATCGCGCCGGCGACTCGACTGAGGACTCACCTATTAAGCTCGCCGGCCTCAAGCGATACTCCAATGTGACTCTGCGCCGCGGCTTCACCAGCGACGTTTCCCTCTGGAACTGGTACCACAACCTGATCACCGGCGTCATGGATCGAAGAGCCGTCACCATTCAGCTTCTTGACGCGCAGGACAATGCGGTCTGGACCTGGAATCTCGCCAACGCCTGGCCCTGCCGCTGGGCCGGGCCGGCGCTGGCGGCGAACTCGAACGAAGTGGCGATGGAGACCGTCGAGATTTGTTACGAGTCGCTCGAAGCCAGCCCGGCTACGTAAGCGCTGCTCACGCCGGCTGCGGCTGACGAGGTTGAAGCTGGACCAATCGCTGGCTGGGCATCGAACCCCGCCTCAGTTCCTGCCAGTCCAGCGGAACGCGGGGTTCATTCCCAGCGCCTTGAGCTCCGCTTTGACCTCTTCGGGGGTGTCGGGCGAAGCAATCATAAATTCGATGTAATCGGCGGCCAGAGGGTCGGTCCTTTGAAATGAGCCCAGCGACCAACCTGCGGCACCGTAACCCGCCGCGCGCCCGATCGAAGGAGTCCACTCTTTGGGTGGGCTCGAAGATTTGCGGGCCTTGTCGAATTCCACCCAATCGGCGTGCCAGGCGAGCGCATTCGCAATTTTCTCAATGGGCGCAAACTGGCCCGTTGCGGTAAAGATCGACCACAACATGTCGAGGCGCGTGCCGATGTCCTCGACATGTGTGAAGTCGAACGGGTCAGGAAAGACCGGGTGATTGGCAAATTTCTGCTGGTCTTCTTCGCTCATGGACTTGAGCACAGAACTGATGTCATATCCCGCGTCGAGCAGCACGAGCAACCCGAAGGAGCGCGTAAACCCGGATTGCGCGGCCACTCTCTTCATAAAATCCTGCGCGGCAGCCGGGTCGGCTTTGAGTGCGGCCCCGAGAAACGCAGATAGGGTCTCAAGAGAGCCGGTTTGAGCACGGTACCTGGTGTCGGAAGAGAAAAACAACAGCACGGGAAAGAGCCGGGCCGGATTGGGCTGGTCGTGGTAGCCCATCGTAAACTTCTCAAACTCGTCGTCGTCCTTGAATGTTCGCTTGCTCCCGGCCTCAAAGCTTTCGATCTGAATTTTTGCTTGGGTAAGTTCCATGTGTCCGTTGGGAGTCTCGGCTTCCGCAGTAATTTTGGCGGTGCCGTCTTGCGCATCGTCAGAAACGCACCAGTTCGCAGCTGAAGCGCCGAGAGACGCCATGGACATATCCGGCGGCTGAACGCCGGCGTAGATCAACGCCTCGTCCACGAGGTCTCCGCCTTCGGGCTTTATTCGCTTGACCGCGGCCAGCGGGGCGAGCGGGTGATCCTGCGATTGGCCGGCAAAATCAACGCGAAACGAAAGCTGAGTGCTCTCGAGAAAGGTGTCGCGGCCGTCGCCTGTGGCAATGATGCCGACACGGATGCATTCGCCGGGATTCAGAAGGGCGAGGTTCTGGGGCGGATTCGCCGCCTTCGGCGTGTAGGGCCACTGTTCCGGCACCACCGAATCGGGAAATATGAAAATAAGCTTGTCGATCTTCGCGGGCGAAGCCTTTCCCGAGTAGCCCATTGCCGGCCGTGCTGCGAGAGACAAGGCCAACGCGACTAGCGATGATAATGCCAGGCTCCGCGCTCGTCTGGCGGCGAAGACTCTGCCTCTGTGTTGCATGCTGGCAGCAAGTATAGTTCAACTTTCAGTGCGCGCCCGGCGGCGGGGCTGCGTGTGAGGGCTGCTTGCGGAACAGCCACGTGGTAATGGCGCAGATCACCGCCAGAACGGACGTCCAGCGGAACACGTCGATGTAAGCCAGTTGCGCCGCCTGCTGCTGCAGCATGCCGTAGACCAGTCCGTACGAGCCGGGGCGCGCGGAGGCTGGGCCAAGCTGGTGGCGCAGATAGGCAGCCATCATCGCCGTCTTCTGCTGCAGCTCCATCGCTGAAGGCGCCAGGCTCGCGGCCAGGTACGTCTGGTGCAGCGCCCCGCGCCGGATCACCGCCGTGGTGGCCATGGCAATGCCGATCGAGCCGCCGATGTTGCGCAGCATGTTGAAGAGACCGGTCGCGTTGCCCATCTCGGTGTTGGCGATGGTCGAGGTGGTCATGGTGGCCAGCGGCACAAAGACAAAGCTGAGAGCAAAGCCGGTGAGCGTAACCGGAATCAGCAGCGTGAACGGGCCGATATCGAGATTGACCGTGCCGAAGATGTAAGAGCAGAC
>JASHTY010000423.1 GCA_030040315.1 Terriglobia bacterium
AGGAAATTTACGGAGGCGTCCCACAGGCGGCCCTGTTCCATCATCTTGAACGTCTCAAATGTATAGCTTGAAAACGTGGTGTAGGAGCCGCAGAAGCCCACGGCAATCAGCAGACGCCATTGCGGCGAAGACAGCACGCGCTCGGTCGTCCAGATCAGGAAGAAGGCGAGAACAAAGCTCCCCGTCGTGTTGACGGCCAGCGTACCGAGCGGAAATGATGCGGTCTGGTGGCGCGCCAGCCAGTCGCTCAGGAAGTAGCGAAGGTTCGCCCCGAAGACTGCGCCGACGGCGACGATTGCCGCGGGCTTAAGCCATTCCATTTTCCCTCGCTCTATCCGGCGACCCGTTCCATGCCGGGCGCTCGGTTCATCAACGAGTCAATATACACCGACTGGATCTTGATCTGCGATCCAAAGTGGTAGCGCGGCTCGGCAGCAAGCGCGCACATTCTTACGATCGCTCCGGGAACCTGGCGGCTCAACTCCAACACCTTCTGCTCAAAGCCGGTCAGGTTGTAATGCGCAAGACCGAACCGCTCGATACATCCTCGCAGCAGTTCAGCCGCCGCTTCCGCCGGAAGAGGCTGCAAATTGAACTGCTCACGCTCGCCCCAGTAAAAGAATCTGCGCAGGCGGTCGATGCGCTGCGGCGGGTCACCGCGAAGCAGCAAGTAGATTGGTGTTCCGCGCATCCAGAACATTTCCTTCAAAACACTTGCCATCGGTTTTGTCAGAGGCGGAACATGGTCCAGGAATACGCGATAGTCGCCTGCTTCGAACGCGCGGTAGAGCGTGCCCTTCAGCCGGCTGCTGGAATTCCCCTTCAGCCATGGTGCAAATGTCCGCGCTGAGACTCCCTCCGCGTGAAGCTGCCGCCCCAGGTTCTTGTCATCAACCTTATGCAGGCAATCGATCAGTCTTCTTAGCAGGTCTTTAAAATCCTTTGCGCCGTGGATTTCGAGGCACCGCCCTTTCAGTCCGGCCGGAAGACTTGCGATCACATTTGCCGCCAGCGCCGTCTTACCGATTCCCGCGGGGCCCAGGATCATCAAACTTTCGCGGTTCATGACGGCATTCTTCAATCGGCGCGATTCATCTTTGCGGTCGACGAAGAGCGGCGGCTCAGGCAATCGGAATTCTCCTCCGGCGCATTCACTGCGGCTTTCGGACCTCAAGTCATTCGGTCCTGCTGAATTCCCGTGATCTCGCGTTCCAAGCGGTCAAGCCGCGCGCGTGCAGCATCAACGGCGGAAGCTCCCGCGGCTTGCGCCTGGCGCGCGCGGGCAAGCGCGTCGATGGCAATGCGGCTGACCTCATGAAGGAGCTTGCGAATTTCCGCCTCCAAGCGCCCGCGACTTTCCTCGACGCGCTTCAGGACGTCGTTCTGCACGCGCGAGCAATTGATTTCCAGGAGCCGCTCGAGAAATGCACGCCCATCACGCGCGATCATTCCGCGCGCTCCGACAAGGCCGAGGACGAAATCGCTCATCCATCGAACGGGCGACGCCGGCTGTGCGACCTCAATCAAGTCGCGAAACAGAAACTGTGAGCGCGTGCGGAATCCGGCCTCCGGGTCGAGGGCGTGCGGCATGCGCGCCAACTCACGCATTCCCGATTCCGCAAGCTTTCTCAGAAAGTCGTTGGCCAACTCCACAAATCGCCGGGCCACCTGGCGATACTCGAATTCGCCCGCCTGCTGCTCGGCCAGGAGCCAGGGAACGACGCGCCGTTGGGCAATTTCCTGACCCGCGCGCATGATGTCGCGGCGATATGCCGGCCCCATAGTCTGAGATGCGGCGCGCACGGCCTGCTCGAATTCGGCCTGAGCCTGCGGCAGCGTCGAGCGCATGAAATCCTTGTGGCGGTCGATGAATAAGTCGGAAAGCCGCCTCTGCTCTGACATCCAGAGATACCCGAGCTCGCGCAGGGAGCGATCTGCCCCGGCGATGGTCGCGGCCAGCGCGGTGATTCGCCGCTCGGACTCCTCGATGGGGCGCTCCAACGCCTCGCGTTCCTCAATGACAATGGCCAGCAGTTGCTCACTCAGCCGTTGCACGCCCCGGCCGCACGCCGACCGAACGAGGCCGTGACCGGAGTCCTCCACAAGCCCTTTCAGCGCCGACTGGAGCTTTCCCCAGTCACGCTCCGGCCCGCGATTTTCCAGGCGCTCTGCGGCGCTTACTTCAAATACCGCGCCGACGGGCCTTCGCAGGCTTTTCTCCAAAACCTTGCGAGTAAAATCAGCCGCCGCCGCCCGCTCCGCATCGGAGGTGCGATCAGATTTATTTAGCACCAGGACGAGTTTATCCACCTGCCGCGCCACGGCCTCTATCGTGGCCAATTCCTCGCCGGCCAGTGGCGGGTCCGCGCCCACCACCACCAGCGCGGCATCAATGTGTGGAATGAACGCCTGGGTGGCGGCGGTGTTGCCCGTGAACACCGAGCCCAGGCCGGGCGTATCGACAAGGCACATGCCGGCCGCAAGCAGCGGGCTCGGAACAAACACCTCCGCGCCTGCCACTCCCTTGG
>JASHTY010000424.1 GCA_030040315.1 Terriglobia bacterium
CACGGGCCCATCGCCCTGATCGACGCTAAATTTCCCACCATGGCACTGGCGCTGGAAGACGCGTCGTATGAGCGCGTGGTCTCCAACATGCAGGAGATTCGCGCGCGCGAAGGCAAAATCATCGCCATCACGACCGAGGGCAACACCAAGCTCGGCAACCTGGTGGACGACCTCATTTATATTCCACGAACGCATGAGGCCGTTGCCCCGCTGCTGACGGTCGTGCCGCTCCAGCTTTTTGCTTACTACTGCGGCGTACTCCTGGGCCGCGATGTGGATAAGCCTCGCAACCTGGCCAAGAGCGTGACGGTGGAGTGAAGCCCACGATCAATTCGCCTTAATCGCTGCCTGAACTTTCCTCCACGCAAAGCGTGCAGGGAAGAAAAGGATCAATCCCCAAACCAGCAGGAACGGACCCACGTTCAGGAAGAAGAGAATTGTCCCCACCAGGCTGTCGGCCGCAGCGCGGTAGCCGTCAACGATCGCGTTGCGCAAGCGCCCGCCGACTGAGGGCGTGACCATATCCAGTTCAGCTTTATACTCTTCACGTAGCTCGACCTGCAAGGTGGCGAAGCTGACACGGTTTTGCAGGTTCTTCTGCTGCGCTTCCATGGTCTCGATTCCTTCGCGCACGTTGGAGAGCTCCTGCTCGACGGCCAGAACGTCCGAAAGTCTGCCCGTGCGCTTCTCAAGAATGTCCAGCAGCGTCTGCTCGGTGCGGCGGGCGTTCGAAAGGCGCGCATTCAAGTCAACGTACTGGTCGGTCACCTCTTCCCCGCCCTGCGATTCCTGTTCCACGTGCGCGAGCTGCTTGATTTCGGCAAGTGTGGCGTCAAGCTGGTCCGCCGGAACGCGGAACGTGGCAGCAAGCGCGTGAACGTTGCCCGATTCGCTTCCCACCGTCAGTTGCGCGCTATAACCACTGTGGCGTCGAATCGCGGCTTCCAGCGCCGAGCGCGTCCGATCGAAATCCTTGGTCAGGAGCTTCAGGGACGCCGTGCGGGCAATCATGGGGGCTGTGGCGAGCGGAGTAGCATTGCTTCCTCCACCTCTCACCACATCATATTGCAGTTTACCTATCGTTCCTCTCCCCTCGCTCGAAAGCTGACCGTCAACACTACCGCCGGGAATGCCGCCGGGTACTCCGCCAGGACTGCCGCCGAATCCTGGCCCCTGCTCATACCTTGTGAGAAAGCGACTGTCGGCCTGCGAGGCTGGGATGGAGGCGGCTGCTCTGGAAGTGCCCGGTGGCGCAAGTTGAAATGCTCTTGTTGGAAGCAGGTAGGGAATCGTGACATCGGCGATGAGCACGGCGACACACGCAGCCCCCGCTGCGGCCCATGCCCAATAGGGAAGCCCGAAAGCGCGGCCGGCTCGCGGTTTCTTCGCGGCTTGCGGTTTCGTCTCATGCCCAGCCACCGCTGCGTTCACGTATTCAGCAAGGCTCTGCGGCGCAGCTTCGACTTGCCAGCCGCTGAGCCGCTCGGAAAGCCCGCGGGATTCGGCGATGGTCACGCGGCAGTCGCCGCAGCGCTCGGTGTGTTCGGAAACCACCACGGCGCGCTCGGCGGTCAATTCGCCGTCGAGGTAGGCCATCAACTCTTCCTGCTCAACGGGATGTGGAGAGCTATTCATGTTCAAATCCTTTGCGAACCGGCGTCCGGCTTTCGGGACGCGCAATCAGCAATTCCTTCAGCGCCTGGCGCGCGCGAAACAGGCGCGAGCGCACGGTGTTGACAGGCGCGCGTTGGAGGGCGGCGATTTCCGCATAGCTCAATTGCTCATATTCGCGCAGCATCAGAACCTCGCGGTCTTCCGGGCCGAGTTTTTCGAGCGCCCGCCGAATTTCAGTCACGGCCTGAGGGTCGCGCGGGTCGGGGGGATCAGGCGTTGACAAGTCGAATATCGCCGTGCGTTGCGCGCCCTTGCGTCTCTCCGCCATAAGCTGAATAGACGCGATGCCATAGAGATAAGTGCGAAACGTGGCGCGCGGCTCATAGCGGGTCACGGCGCGAAGAACGGCCATAAATGTCTCCTGCGCCAGCTCCTCCGCCCGCGCGGCGTCGGCAAGCCGCCGCCGGAAGTAGCCAAAGACGGCCTCGCGGTAGCGCTCGAATAACTCTGTAAAGGCCGCCTTCGATCCCCGCTGGAAATCCAGCATCAATTGTTCGTCCGTCATCATGGCCGCATTAAGTTCCTACGGTCCCTGCCGGCTCGCCTGGCCGATTCGTTCACTTTCAATAGGGTAATGTCGCGAAGAGGGAAAAAGTTCCAAGGGAAACTAATATTTTCTGTCCCGTCGCGTGCTGATTATCTGAGCACTCGGCGCCCTGCCCTTTACCCTCACCGACGCGCGAAAGTCGCTCAAGCCAGGTAGGGGAACGAACTCCGGCCGGGGAGGGACGAGTCTCGCAACCTCAATGCCTCGCTGCATGAGAATGATTACGTCCCCTGCCCGGGCCTGTGCCACCAAGAATCCCAAGCGTCGCCGTGCATCTCCGACAGTGACTTTACGTGCTTCCATGAACACCTCTCATGATCTTACGTGTGCTCGGCTTTTAGGGCATTGCGCAAGCCAACTAGGGGAATGACTAACTTGACTCCCCCGTGGGCGCGCAGGCACCACGCGGCGTCTGGAGTGCGGCAGCTCGCTGCCGCTCTTTAGGCCGGAAGCTCGCTTCCGGCTGATGGGCGGCCAGCAAGCTGCCGGACGCCAAAGCGATAGCAAGCTGCCGCACTCCACACCTTTATTGACCTGACTGGGTGAGTCATTTAAGTCATTCCCCTAACTAATACGAACGCACTAAGAATTGTTACGAAAGAGTTTTCTTATGTTATGCTCTGTGCATGAGAAATCCCGAGCTGAGATTGACCCACGCTTCGGCCACACAGGAACAGCTTCTGGCCTTGGCTCAACAAGTTCCCGGTGCTTGGGAAGGTCTGAAGATCGCAGCCCTGTTGCTGGTTCTGGAAGGGCAACGTCCGGGCTGG
>JASHTY010000051.1 GCA_030040315.1 Terriglobia bacterium
TTCAGGCTGGCTTGCGGGTCCTGGCACATGATGCGCAGAAAGCCCTCGATCTCGGCGCTCTCAAACCGCGCACCGCCTTCCACCAGTCCCGCGTACTCCTCCACCAGGCGCTGCGCCCGGCGCACGTTCCCTTCCTCGCCTTCGATCTCCATCGATTCCTCCGCCAGGTGCGCGGAGACCTGAAAGCAGCGCTCAAAGAGCTTCAGGTTGCCATCGTAGGTGCCCACAAGCGCGGGAACGCCTTTGCGGATTTTGACACTGGTTATCATTGGGCTCGCGGTCCGGAACAGGCCTCCATTTCAGAAAATGTGCATGGCGCTTGGTTCGGCTGATTGCCGTCGGCAGGAATTCGTGGTGGGTAAATCGCCGTCCATTAAGACCAGACGATGCTAAACGAGCGGGCCGCGAAAGTCAAGGCGCGGCATTCGCCCGGGCGCGGGGTCGCAATCCAAAGTCATGACCCGGCGCTAGGCGGCGGCATGGAGCTTGCCGAAGCGCCAAGGCCTCAACCCCTGAAACCTTTCGGCGGCGACCGGATGCAGCCGCACTTTGCCGTCAAAGCGGGGTCTGGAGGTGACGAAGCAGGGGGTAACTAGCCTATTTTTTACGGTAAGCAGAAGAAATCGAGCAACTTAACCTGGCGTATCGCATAACCTTTTTGTCTTCAGCAATATCGCCGGACCCTCCTAGAAAGTAGCCTACGCTGCCCTTTGTTTTCAATAACATCGCCGGACCTTCCTGCATTTTTGCCTATTTATCCGCGCCAGACTTGGCTAACAGGCTTATTTTCAATAACGTAGGGATCAGAAGATTTTTCGAAAAACTCCAATAACCGCACTATTGTCATATAGATAGAACTGAATGTGCATATTTGTTGGGCGCTGTACCGGTGACCGCCCGCTGTCCCGCAAGGGGGGAGTAAGCGTGGGAGATCCTCGCAGTGGCATTTTGTTATCCGACATACTTCGACCGGAAATAACAATCGTAATATTATTCATATTAGAAGTCAAGTGTCTATTCGCCAAAATTCGACCGGCCGGGTGCATACTGGCGTGTAATCCCGTGTGCGGTCGCAGCACGTAAGTGAAGAATGCAGGTGGCTGGGCGAAACGGCGGGCCCGCACAAGCCAGGATTCACTTCCGTAACGCCCAAAGTTACTCCAGCTACAAATTGTTCCGCGTAGAGAGTCGCATTCTGCCGGCACCCTGACGCCAGCCAGGCCAATTTTCCTGTCCAGTCGGGAGATCACTCAAATTGCTTTTTGAATTCCGCGAACTGGCGGTTCAGATCTGCGACTTGCTTCTGCAATTCCGCGAGTTGTTCTTCCAGTTGAGGAATGCGGTCGGCGGCGGGGCTTACTTGTGATGTCGTCAGAGCTTCCTCGGCTGGCGCGGTCCACTCGGGCTTTTCTCCGGCCAGCAACTGGGCGTACCGTGGCTCCTTGGTGCCGGGCAAGCGGGGGAGTTTCCTGACCAGCGGCGGTTGCCACTCAATGAGCTTTTGCAGCGTGGCCTCAACGCTGGCCAGGTCGTCGTAGCGGTGCATGCGCTCGGCGTGCTGGCGCAGTTCGCCGAGAGTCTGCGGGTCGCGCAGCATCAGCTCGCAGAGCAGCGCGGTCTCCCGCCGGCCGAAATTGAAAACCTCCTGGGCGCGGTGCGCGTACTTGGTCACGCGGCTTTCCGCCGTGGACGCGGGCCCGGCCAGGCCCTTCCGGCTCAAATCATCGAGAGCCTCTTGCACGGAGGCCTCATCCAGCGCCATCACCGGCCAGCGGTTCGACTTCTGGTTGCAGGCGTTCACCAGCGCGTTCAGCGAGAGCGGATAATAATCCGGCGTGGTAATTTCCTTTTCAATCAGCGCGCCCAGCACGCGCACTTCCCTGTCGGTCAACAGATCCAAGGCTGTTTCCTCCGGGATTAAATGCCAATGCCAATTCGCGGCTATTATAAGCGAGTCCCAAAGTGGTTTTTTCCCGATACTTCAGATTACCCTGTCCCGTCTTGCGAGACGGGCGTGGTTACTCGCTTCTTCGCCTCGATTGCGCACGCGCCACGGCGGTGATAGCATTGCCGCGCACCCAGAGGCATTCTGGTCAGCAATCTCGATACGCAAGAGTATCCACGACGGGAGGAGTGTGCAAAGCGCCCGGGCTCGATGCGAAGGTATTCAACATTCCGGCTTGCCCAGGCAGTCCTCTGCGTAATCGTCCAGGCAGGGCCTGCTCTGGCGGCGCAGGCGCCGAACGCATCCACACCTCCAGCCACGCCGGCAAACGACAATCACCAGCAGGCGTTCGTCTACCTGAATCGCGGGGCACTGGAAGCGCGCCAGGGAAAGGATGCAGAGGCCGCTGCAGATTTCAAACGCTCCATCAAGTTGAGCCCGGATGACATTCGAATTTACAAAATCATAGACGAGTTGTATTCCAGGAAGCACCAATGGGCGGACATGGTTCCGTACTGGACAGAGTATCTGGCGGCTCATCCCGATGATGGGCCGGCGTATTGCCAGCGCGGAGCCGATTACGCCTGGCTTCACCAAAATGTTCAGGCCCTGGCCGATTACGACAAGGCCTGCGAACTTGGCAATCAACTGTGC
>JASHTY010000425.1 GCA_030040315.1 Terriglobia bacterium
AGACTCGATGATGCGCTGGTCTCCATCGGCATTGATTTCACCGACCGGGAGGTGGAGCGCCGCTCAATTCCCCTTTCGAAACCGCTGCCTAAACCTCTCTCCGCCCGCGTTTGGCGCTACCAGGTCCTGGCACCGGTTTGGGACGAGACGATTTTGAGAAGTTGGGTCGCGCCGGATACGGTCAGCGAATTCTATCAGTCGGGCCGCCTTCAGGAATTGCTTTCACCCCGGGAACTTCTCGAGCGCCTGAGGCCGACCCTTGGCGACGCGCTGGAGGGGACCGTCCTGCTGATGGGTACGCTCCCCTTGCTTGTGCCCGCGTTTTCGTTTTCGGATTTTTTTGCTTGTGAGCTCGAAAAGCCCGACCACTCCAAACTTGAGTATCAGTGCTGGATTCAGCGCTCGATGCCGGCAGCAGGGGCAAAAGCATGAGAACTGGCCGCCAATATGCTGAAACGCTCAGTGACGACAGGGCAGTTTTTCTCGAAGGCGAGAGGATAAAGGACGTTACCTGTCATCGGGCCTTTCAGGGGATTGTACAATCAATTTCCGAAATGTTTGATGCAGCCGCCGATCCATGCAATGGGATGCTCTACTGCTCACCCGAGACTGGCGGAGAGGCAAATAAGGTATTCATGATACCCCGCTCGCGCGACGATTTGGTGGAAAGGCGCAAGAGCATTACGCGCTGGGCTGAAACTTCGTATGGGTTTGTCGGCCGCAGCCCCGATCACGTCGGAGGGTTTTTGGCGGGCTTTGCCAGTTCGCCCGACACTTTCAACGATGGTGTTCGTGCCTTTGGGGAAAATGTAGTCCGATTTTATCGCTTGGTGGTTGACCGAAGCCTGTTCGTCACGTACGTGATCATTCCCCCCCAGGCGGACCAAAGCGTTGCGTCCCGGGGCCCCGGGGACAAACGTCTTCAGGTTGGGGTACAGAGTGAACAGGACGCTGGGATGATCGTCAGTGGATCGCAAATGTTGGGCACCTCTACGGCGGTTTCCGATTATCTCTTCGTCAGCTGCATGAAGCCGCTAACGGGACTCGACGAATCCTACGCGCTTTCATTCGTGGTTCCTGTAAATGCACCAGGCGTCAAAGTCTATTGTCGCCGGCCTTATGCAACGGAACAAGCTAGCGCATTCGATTACCCGCTCTCGAGCCGATTTGATGAGACGGATGCTTTAGTGGTGTTTGACAAAGTCTTTGTACCGTGGGAGAGCGTGTTCGTTTATCGCAACCCCGAAAGGGTGCGCCGCCAGTTCTTCGACACGCCAGCACACGTCCTGGGAAACAGCCAAGCACAGATTCGTCTTGCGACCAAAATGAAATTCGTTCTGGGCGTAGCTCGAAAGATTGCAGAGGTCAATAACCTGGATGGAATACCTTCCGTTCAGGAGAAGCTCGGTGAACTTGCCTCATTATCTTCGCTCGTTGAGGGTATGGTCTTGGCTGCAGAGTCCGCCGCTGTAACTGACTCAAATGGTGTCGTAAAGCCAAATCCGCGTTTTCTCTACTGCGCCATGGGAATGCAGGCTGAAATTTACCCACGCGCCATTCAGCTATTGCGGGAGCTGGCCGGCGGCGGCGTCATCCAACTGCCCTCCTCCTACCGCGATCTCCTCAGTGATGTCACCCGCCCGGATATGGAACGGTACCTGCACTCGCCCCATCTGCCGGCTACCAAAAGGGTGCAGTTATTCAAACTTGCCTGGGACATAATTGGCTCGGAGTTTGCCGGACGCCACCTCCAGTACGAAATGTTTTATGCAGGAGCGCCATTTGTTGCTCGGAATTATGCGTTCCGTAATTACGGATTCGAAGAGGCCCTCAAACCGGTTGAGACCTTCCTGAGTAGCTACGACATTAACCGTTAGAGTCCAAACAGGAGGTGCAAGTGAGCAAGCCAGAGTTGGAATTTTTCCCGGTCACGGATCTGGATTGGCTGCCGATCTCCGGCAAGGTGACCGGCCTGCATGAGAAGATTCTCGCCCGAGATTCAGAATCAAACGTGGCAACTCGCATCCTGCGTTTCGCGCCCGGCACGGATACGACCCCGAACGGGTCGCTCGTCCATGACTTCTGGGAAGAGGTTTACATCCTGGAGGGTGATTTGCACGACTTGACCCTTGGAGAAACTTTCACCGCAGGAATGTTTGCCTGTCGTCCGCCAGGAATGAAACATGGTCCGTGGAAATCCGAGCGCGGATGCACGACATTTGAAGTCCGGTACCGTCAATGAGAGAATCCGTAACCAAGAAAATGAAGGTCGAGCAGGCAGGGGTGGACTCTTCTCCGCAAAGCCATGGTATGAATGCCGTGGACCCACAGTTGCTTCGGAAAACTATGGGTTGCTTTGCCACTGGAGTCAGTGTGGTGACTACGAAATATCAAGATCAGCTTGCTGGCATGACCGTCAACTCCCTAACCTCTGTTTCACTGCGTCCTCCTCTAATTCTGGTGTGTCTCGCCCGGGACGCACGAACCACCCGGGCCGTGGAGAGTCGTGGTTGGTTCGTTGCGAATATCCTGCACGAGGAGCAAATGGCACTTTCCAATCGTTTTGCCCAACCCGCAGAGGACCACTTTGCAGATTTGAATTTCGCGCTTAACGAGTACGACTTGCCCGTGCTGCACGGATGCATCGCCCACCTGACTTGCCGAGTAGAGACTGCACTCCTCTCGGGCGATCATATTATCGTGATTGGGCAGGTCTGCCAGTCTGAGTTCACGCCAGGGCCACCCCTTCTTTTTTTGCGCGGAGCTTATTCCAAGGTGCAACCGAGGGGGATGCTGGACGTACCTGAAGCGGCGTGGTATTGGTAGCAGTGGTCGTGCGGAGATGAGCGTTGCGGTCGCAGTGGCCCATCCGAGTGATCTGCTCCACCGAAAACTGGTCCAGTTGAATTGTGAGTTCTCGTACCAAACAGAGAGTTTAGGAAGAGCCTTCATACGCATGGAGCAGACGACCCTCGCTTACCTTTCGGAGAAACCAAAGGGAACACTCGCAGCTTCACTGCGGGCACTCATCTCTCTTTCCCGAAAAACGCAGATTTTGATACTCACCCTAGATAATGAAATTTGAATGCGGTTGTCCTGGATGGGATTTCGCACGGATAAGTCCAAGCTCATGGCATGGGTATTCGCTTCACTTTGATGGTCATAGTAAAATACCCCTTAGCGGCACGCAATTACAGTCCGCGTCAGCGTAGCCCTGCATGAGCAGTCGCAGGTCCTGCGTGGTGGGGAGATTGCCCCCAGCAATGAGTTAAAATTGGCAAAGCCCGTTCAGCGCCGTTGCAGATTATCGGAGAACAACAAGAGAACAATAACGCCCGAACACCCCCTAAAACCGTTTAACAGGACAGAAGAGAAAGCTAAGCGAGTCAACAAGATAGCATATTTTGGTTTGTCTACGAAGCAAGGCGTCGGACGTTCGGATCATCTCGCATGTGGCAAGTCAGATGTTGGACTCGTTGATTCGCCACAATAGGCGGACCGAATCTCAGAACATGTCACCTTGCGCTAGAACGTAGCAGAACCGTAGCAGAATGCCGTTTTCATCGCATGTAACTGTAAGAAAAGAGGTTCAAGCCTTTGAGCGAAAGCAGAACCCC
>JASHTY010000426.1 GCA_030040315.1 Terriglobia bacterium
CCGAGGGGCTCACGCTGGTCCCACACATTCCACCCGGGATCACGGAGCTTCAGCAGCTCGATCCCGTGCGGTTTGGAACCAAGCGCCTGTACCTCGCTACGGTTGGAAAGGGTCCGGTAACGGCCGTGCAGGTGAACGGAAAGCCGTGGCGGGAGTTCGACAAGGATTCCGTTTTTCTTCCTTACGCAGATACCCCCGACGAGGCGTTCATTGTGATCGGCCTCGGCGGCCACGCCGCCGCGTATCCACTGCCCGTAAATAGAATAAGTACACTGACTCTGTACCCTTACATCCGGCCACAAGTGCTTTCACAAGAGGAGAAGCACCTCGTTGAGCTCAAAATGCAAGCGGAGGCGTTCCAAGCCCGCCTCACCGCCGCAGGCTTCGGCCACAGCTACGAAGCGGCGCATGCGGAGTTGATTGTGCAATCCATTCGCGCCGCACAGGGTCGCCAATCGCTCCTGGCCACGGGAAGAATTGCACGCCTGCCGGAAGTTTCAGAAGCGGCGGCCGACAAGTCCTATGTCGATGCCGCCTCGGGATTGTATGAAGGGCTCGCAAAGCTGATGAAGACCTATGGGCAGTCCTCCGACGAACGAGAGCGCAAAATTGCGGCGCTTTGGAACAAGAAAAAGTAAAGGCTGAGTACTGCGGTAGCGCGGGTGTCTCGTAAGTCGGATGACGGGCATGCGTGCGTCACGTCGGGCCCACGCCCCCGGCGGTTCAAACCTATCGACGCCTATCCCGCTGCGTGCTACCATCGAATCGCACTATCAAAGCGCGCTTGCTCGTTTCGGCACGCGCAACATATCAGACTTCGGGCTCTGTGCGACGGATGTTCGCGAACCCCGCCAGGTCCGGAAGGAAGCAACGGTAACGAGCCTCTCCGTGTGCCGCAGAATACCCGAAGTCTGGTCAAAAGCCCGTCATGTCTTACCAAGTCATCGCCCGCAAATACCGCCCGCAGACATTTGATGATGTCGTCGGCCAGCGCCTGGTGACGGACACGCTGAAAAATGCCATTCGGAACGACCGCGTCGCCCACGGATACATTTTCTCAGGCGCGCGCGGCGTGGGAAAAACCACCACGGCGCGAATTCTGGCCAAAGCGCTCAACTGCGCGAAGGGACCCACCATCACTCCAGACGGAACCTGCGCTTCGTGCGTTGAAATTGCCGCAGGGAATTCCGTTGATGTCCAGGAAATCGACGCGGCCTCCAATCGCGGCATCGATGAAATTCGCGAGTTGCGCGAAGCCGTGCGTTACCTGCCGGCGCGCGATCGCTACAAAATCTTCATCATTGACGAAGCGCACATGCTGACCACGGAGGCCTTCAACGCTCTCCTAAAGACGTTGGAGGAGCCGCCGCCGCGCTCACTCTTCATGCTGGCCACCACCGAGCCGCACAAATTGCCCTCCACCATCCAGTCGCGCTGCCAGCACTTTGCCTTCCGCCTGCTCGATTACTCGGAGATCTACGATCGGCTGCGCGCGGTGGTTGCGGCAGAGAAAGTTGAGGCGGATGAAGGGTCCATCTCCACGCTCGCCCAGGCCGCGGAAGGAAGCGTGCGCGACGCTCTCTCGCTGCTCGACCAGGTTATCGCCGCCTGCGGAGGACGGCTGGAGGAAAAACGCGTCCGCCAGGTGCTGGGCGTGGTGCCGACGGAGCTGCTGGCCGACATGATGAAGGCCGTCGATGCGGCGGATTCGCGCCGTGTGCTGGAAATGGCGGGACAACTGGCCGCCGAGGGTTACGAACTCGCGCACTTTTGCGGCGAACTCACGCGCTTCGTCCGCGACCTGATGATTGGAAGGAGCTGCGGCGCGGACAGTTCCCTGCTTCAGGTCCCGGGCGAGCAGCGAGACCAGATCGTGGAACTTGCGGCGCGCTTCAGTGAGGAGGACCTGACGCGATTTTTCAACATCCTGCTGCGCGCGGAAAGCGAAATGCGTTACGCACTGGCGCCGCGTTTCAATCTGGAGCTGGCGCTTGTCAAGATGGTGCACGCGCGGCGCCTCGTGTCGCTTGAAACATTTTTGAGCGGATTGGGCGGAGCGGGAGTTTCTGTCGCGAGCGCCCCGGCGCCGCGTCCGAATCCTGGCTTGGGCGGGCCGTCAACCGCCGTGCCGCAGCGACAGATTCACTCCGAAAGTTCCGACAAGCCCGTGGCGAGAACTGAGCCGGAGGTTAGAAAGCCGGCGGCGGAAGCGCCGCGCTCCGTGGGCGGACAGGCGACTGCTGCCGCCGCAGTGGCCCCTGCGCGCGCGGCCGCTGCACCCATAAGCGAAGACCCGCGCTGGACCGCCATCAAGAGTAAGGTCTACTCGAATTCGAATTTCCTGGGTAGTTGCCTTGAGCACGTAACCCAAATGCGAATCTCGGACAGTGACATCACATTGGACTTTGCACCCAAGGAATCTTTTTTTGCCGATCTCGTGAAGAGCCGCGACCAGCAAGCGACACTCCGCGCCGCGTGCGAGGAAGTGTTGGGCCGACCCGTGAAGATTTATGTTAGACTGGGAGAGCAGGAAACAGGAGCTCGCGCTGTGCGGCCCAACGCGCGCGAGCGCGCCGAACGCGACCAGACCGTGGAAGCCTTTCGCAGGAAGTTTGACGGCACGCTTTTGGACGTGAAGGACCTCAGCGGGGAGTGAGCGATGAAAAACCTGCAACAGATGCAGCAGATCCTGAAGCAAGTCCAGCAATTCCAGGAACAATTGCAAAAGCAACTTGATGAGCTGGTCGTGGAGGCCGCGGCGGGCGGGGGAATGGTGGCCGTCAAAATGAACGGCCAGAAACAGCTCCACGAAGTGCGCATCGACCCGGAATTTTTTGCCTCGCAGGACGTTGAAATGTTGCAGGACCTGTTGCTGGCGGCGTTCAACGAAGCGTCGCGAAAGGTCGACGAACAGATGTCGCGGCAAATGGGCAGCCTGGCCGGCGGGCTGAGTATACCGGGCCTGACATAACCTGCGGACTCCGAACTCCAGACTTCCTGTCTACTGTTTTAAATCAAACGAATGAAAGACTATGCTGAGCCGCTGGCTCGCCTGATTGATGAGTTGAAGCGCCTGCCGGGCATTGGGCAGAAGTCCGCCCAGCGGATTGCCTTCCACCTGGAACGTACGCCTCGCGGAGACGTGGCGCGCCTGGCCACCGCCATTCTCGACGCCAAGGACAAAATCCACCTGTGCAGCGTGTGCAACAACCTTACGGAGCTTGATCCCTGCGAGTACTGCACGGATTCCAAACGCGACACGGAAGTGATTTGCGTCGTTGAGACCCCCTACAACGTCATCGCCGTCGAAAAGACCCGCGAGTTTCGTGGGCAATACCACGTTTTGCACGGAACGCTCTCGCCGCTGCAAGGCATCGGGCCGGACCAATTGAAGCTGAAGAACCTGCTCGAACGGCTGAAGGGGGGTAAGGTGAAGGAACTGATCCTTGCCACCAGCCCCACGGTGGAAGGTGAAGCCACCGCCGTATATATCTCCCGCCTCATCAAACCTCTGGGTGTGAAGGTCAGCCGAATCGCCATGGGAATTCCTGTGGGCTCGGAGCTTGAATACGCGGACGAAGTCACCATGCTCAAGGCACTGGAAGGCCGGCGCGAAATGTGAGTTCGCCCTCTGCAGCGGCGGCGTCGAACCGTCGTGGCATGGCCACCCTGGCCGTGCTCATAGGCTGGAAGCCCATGCGGCTTCCTACGGTCACTCAAACCCCATGCAGGTAACCTCCGCCCTCCGCTATAATCTAATAAGTGGCTCGCGGTTCGTTTTGCAGCCGGAACCGGAAGCACGCATCTAAAGGATTCGCAGTGCTGGCTCGCTTTCGACCACTTT